>JBAUTZ010000070.1:0-2442 GCA_049582445.1 Burkholderiales bacterium | reverse complement strand
CTAGAAGGAGCGCGGCAGTCCGAGCACGTGCTCGGCGACGTAGGACAGGATCAGGTTGGTAGAGATCGGCGCCACGAGGTAAAGCCGGTTCTCGCGGAACTTGCGCTCGACGTCGTACTCGGCGGCGAAGCCGAAGCCGCCGTGGGTCTGCAGGCACACGTTCGCCGCCTCCCAGGAGGCCTTGGCCCCGAGGTGCTTGGCCATGTTGGCTTCCGCTCCGCAGTGCTTTTTCTGGTCGAACAGCGCCGCCGCCTTGTAGCGCATCAGGTTCGCCGCCTCGATCCCCATGTAGGACTCCGCGATCGGGAACTGAATGCCCTGGTTCTGGCCGATCGGCCGGCCGAACACCACGCGCTCCTTGGAGTAGGCGGTGGCGCGCTCGGTGAACCAGTAGCCGTCGCCGATGCACTCCGCGGCGATCAGGATCCGCTCGGCATTCAGGCCGTCGAGGATGTAGCGGAAGCCCTTGCCTTCCTCGCCGATCAGGTTCTCGGCCGGGATCTCCAGGTTGTCGAAGAACACCTCGTTCGTCTCGTGGTTCACCATGTTGCGGATCGGCCGCATGGTGAGCCCCTTGCCGAGGGAATCGCGCTTGTCGACGATGAATACCGACATGCCGTCGGACTTCTTCTTCACCTCGGCGAGCGGGGTGGTGCGCGCGAGCAGGATCATGAGCTCGGAGTGCTGCAGGCGCGAGGTCCACACTTTCTGGCCGTTGACCACGTAGCGGTCGCCCTTCCTGACCGCGGTGGTCTTGATCGTGGTGGTGTCGGTGCCGGCGGTCGGCTCGGTGACGCCCATCGCCTGCAGCCGCAGCTCGCCCGCCGCGATCTTCGGCAGGTAGCGCTTCTTCTGCTCGGGCGAGCCGTTCCGGAGCAGCGTGTTCATGTTGTACATCTGGCCGTGGCAGCAGCCGGCGTTGCCGCCGGAATGCGTAATCTCCTCCATGATCACGCTCGCCTCGGTGAGCGAGAGGCCCGAGCCGCCGAATTCCTCGGGGATGAGCGCCGACATCCAGCCCGCCTTGGTGAGCGCGTCGACGAAGGCCTCCGGATAGACGCGCGCCTCGTCGACCTTCTGCCAGTAGGCCGAGTCGTACTGGTTGCACAATGCGCGCACCGCGTCGCGCAGCTCGCTGTGACCTTCCTGTCCCAGGTTCATGGCCCCATCCTACACGTAGCCCGGCCCTTCGATCGCCGGGTGCGTGGCGAGAAAATCCTCGTTCACCTCCAGCCCGAGACCGGGCGCATCGAGCGGCCAGACGCGGCCGTCGCGGTCGACGTCGCCCGGGTTGGCGACCAGCTCGTCGCGGAATTTGTTCGAGCGCGACACGTCGCCTTCGAAATAGCCGCCGTTGTCGATCGCCGCGAGGAAGTGGATCGTGGCGGCGTGGTTCAGGCCCGTCATCGAGCTGTGCGGGTGGATCGGCAGCTTGTAGGCCGAGGCCATGGCTGCGATCCTGAGCGCCTCGGTGATGCCGCCGCACTTGGATAGATCCGGTTGCAGGATGGTGATCGCGCCGTCCTCGATGACGCGGTTGAACTCGAAGCGCGTGTAGTGGTTCTCGCCCGCGGCAAGCGGCGTGCGGCCGAAGCCGCGCGCCTCGCGGTAGCTCCGGTAGTCGTGCGCGGGGAACGGCTCCTCCAGCCAGCCGACGCCCAGCTCGTCGAGCGCCGGCATCACGCGCCGCACGTCGTCCACCGAGTAGCCGATGTTGGCGTCGGTGAGGATGACGAGCTCGGGGCCGAAGGCCTCGCGCACCGCGCGGATGCGCTCGACGTCGCGCGCGGGCGAATCGCCCACCCGCAGCTTCACCGCCCGGTAGCCCTTTGCGACGCTCGCGCGCGCCTCTTCGACCAGCTCGGCGCTCGGCTGGTAGCCGAGCGACACGCCGCCGGCGTAGGCGGGGACCCCCTTGCGTGCGCCGCCGAGCAGCCGGTAAAGCGGCACGCCCGCCGCCTTGCCGCGCAAGTCCCACAGCGCCATGTCGATGCCGCTCATCGCCAGGCACGCTCCCGCGCCCATGCCGTGGCTCGCGAGCTGGAAGCGGTACATTTTGTCCCAGACACCGCTCACGTCGTCGGCGTCCATGCCGAGCACGAGCTGCCGCAAGGTGGTGTCGATCAGCTTCGCTACCGCGGTGTGGGCGCGGCCGTGGTGTGCCTCGCCCCAGCCGGTGAGGCCGCCGCGCGTGGTGACCTTGACCAGCACCGCGTCGCGCTTGACCGCGGTGCCGATGCCGAGCGCTACCCGCCGCTCCGGCGGGATCGGGAAGGAGACCGGGGTTGCCTGGACGTCGGCGATTCTGAGGTCGGTCATGCGGGGCGTAGGATAGCAACCTGCCGCGGGGCGAGGACATTGTTTCGAAATCTTCCGGAGGCGCCATGAAGTCATGCAAGCTGTGCTGGACACTGACCGTCGTGCTCGCCGTCGTCGTCGCCG
>JBAUTZ010000069.1:0-11125 GCA_049582445.1 Burkholderiales bacterium | reverse complement strand
GACCTCGATCGCGACGAACCGCTGCTGCGCGCCGCACGCGATGCCGCCGAGCAACTGCTTGCGGCCGACCCGCAGTGCGCGCGGCGCCACGTCGCGCGCTGGCTCGGCGGACGGCAGGATTTCGCGAAGGTCTGAGCTATCCTAGGCGCGTGGACCTAGCATCCGTCGCCAAGAAGCTCGACGCCTACGAGCGGCTGATCCGGCTGGACAAGCCGATCGGCACGCTGCTCCTGCTGTGGCCGACCCTTTGGGCGGTCTGGCTGGCGGCCAATGGACGCCCGACGCTCACGGTGGTGATCGTGTTCGTGATCGGCACGCTGCTGATGCGCTCGGCCGGGTGCGCGGTAAACGATTTCGCGGATCGCGGTTTCGACCCCCACGTCGAGCGCACCCGAACGAGGCCGCTCGCGACCGGAGAGATCAAGCCGGGCGAAGCGCTCGCGGTCGGCGCGCTGCTGGCGCTGCTCGCCTTCTGCCTGGTGCTGTTCCTGAATCGCTTCGCCATACTGCTGTCGCTGCTTGCGCTGGCGATCGCGGTAAGCTATCCGTTCAGCAAGCGTATCTTCTCGCTGCCGCAAGCCTATCTCGGGATCGCCTTCGGGTTCGGCATCCCGATGGCGTACGCCGCGGTGCTCAACCGGCTGCCGCTCGACTGCTGGGCGCTGCTTGCGGCAAACATCTTCTGGTCCATCGCCTACGACACCGAATACGCCATGGTCGACCGCGACGACGACCGCAACATCGGAATCCGCACCGCGGCGCTTACGCTGGGCCGCTTCGACGTGGCCACTGTCATGGCGTGTTACGCCGCGATGATCGCGTTGCTGGCCTGGGTCGGCGCCTACCTGCATCTGCGCTGGCCCTACTATGCGGGCCTCGGGGTGGCGGCCATATTGATGGGCTATCATTATTTCCTGATCCGCGGCCGCTCGCGCGAGGGCTGTTTCAAGGCATTCCGGCACAACAACTGGGTGGGCGCCGTGATCTTCGCAGGCATCGTCCTGTCCTATTCGCTGCCTCTTTCCGCCGCGCACTGGCGATGAACCACGCCGACGCCCCGGTTTCCAGCTTCGATTTCACTAGCGGCGCTCTGCGCGGCTCCCAGCTGGTGCTCTATCCGGCGTGCGTCGTACACCACGGCCCGCAACGGCATGAGACGATTCCCATCACGGCCATCGCCGCGCTGCGTATCGAGTTCGAACGCCAGGCGCGCCAGTTGCGCTGGGGCGCGGTGCTGGTCGCAATTGCGCTCATCGTGTTTGCGCTGTCGCGCCCGCTCGTGTCGCTCGCCGGGGCCGCCGCGAACGAGGTCGTGACGCACGCGCGCGGCCCGGCGGGTGGAAGCTCACAGACCGTCGCCGACATCCTCGTCAGCGCCTTTCGCGGGATGGAGACCGCGGCGAAGCTTCTCCCCGTGCTCGGCGGGGCGCTGCTCGTCTGGGGCGCGGCGTCGATCGCGCTCGGCTGGCTGGGATTCACGACCCTCACGCTGACGCTCGGGGCGGCCGAGCGCGCATACTCGGTGCGCGGACGCAGCACGCTTTTTTTCGACTTTAGCGACATGCTGGGCGAACGCATGCTGAAGGCGAAGCGCTAGTGCGGTACGACGACCTGCGCGGCTTTGTTACGCAGCTCGAGGCCCTGGGCGAGCTCAAGCGGGTCGATGCCCAGGTCTCCCCGCGGCTCGAGATGACCGAGGTTTGCGACCGCGTGCTGCGCGCCGGTGGTCCGGCGATCCTGTTCGAACGCCCGACCGGCTACGCGATGCCGGTACTGTGCAATCTGTTCGGCACGGTGCGGCGCGTGGCGCTCGCCATGGGGGTCGACGCCGGGGTGTCGCCCGCGCCCGCGCTGCGCGACATCGGCCGGCTGCTCGCGGCCTTGCGCGAGCCGGAGCCACCTACGGGTTTTCGCGAGATCTGGGAGAAACTCCCGGAGCTGCGCCATCTCCTTTCCAAAGTGCTCGACATGGCGCCCAAGGTGCGCAGCTCGGCGGCCTGCCAGGAAGTGGTGCGTGAAGGCGCCGAGGTGGACCTCGGCAAGCTCCCGGTGCAGACCTGCTGGCCGGGGGACGTCGGGCCGCTCATCACCTGGGGTCTCACAGTAACGCGGGGTCCGCACAAGCCGCGCGTCAATCTCGGCATCTACCGCCAGCAGGTGATTGCGCCGAACCGGGTGATCATGCGCTGGCTGGCGCACCGGGGCGGCGCGCTCGACTTCCGCGACCATAGCCTGGCGCACCCGGGTCAGCCGTTCCCGGTGGCGGTCGTGCTCGGCGCCGATCCCGCCACTTTGCTCGCCGCCGTCACGCCCGTCCCCGACACGCTCGGCGAATACCAGTTTGCCGGGCTGCTGCGCGGCGCGCGCACCGAGCTGGTCAAGTGCATCGGCAGCGATCTGCAGGTGCCGGCGAATGCGGAGATCGTGCTCGAGGGCGCGATTCACCCCGACGACACTGCGCTCGAAGGGCCGTTCGGCGACCACACCGGCTACTACAACGACGCCGAGCGCTTTCCCGTGCTCACGGTGCAGCGCATCACATCGCGCCGCGATCCGGTCTACCACTCGACCTATACCGGCAAGCCGCCGGACGAACCGGCGATGCTCGGGGTGGCGCTGAACGAGGTATTCGTGCCGCTGCTCGTGAAGCAGTTTCCCGAGATCGTCGACTTCTACCTGCCGCCCGAGGGCTGCTCCTATCGGCTCGCCGTGGTCAGCATGAAGAAGCAGTACGCCGGCCACGCGAAGCGCGTGATGTTTGGCATCTGGAGCTTCCTGCGCCAATTCATGTACACCAAGTTCGTCATCGTCACCGATGACGACGTCGACGTGCGTGACTGGAAGGAAGTCGTCTGGGCCGTGACCACGCGGGTCGACCCAGCGCGCGACACGCTGATCGCCGAGCACACGCCGATCGACTACCTCGACTTCGCCAGCCCGGTCGCGGGCCTGGGCTCGAAGATGGGGATCGACGCGACCGCCAAGTGGCCCGGCGAGACGAGCCGGCAATGGGGCCGCCCCATCGCCATGGATCCGGCCGTCAAGCGCCGCGTCGACGAGATGTGGCGCGAGCTGGGGCTCTAGCGGCCGCCCGCTCCCCGTTCGTAGCACCAGCGCAGCAGCGCCTCGATCGCGGTTTGCGCCTCGCGCGCGTGCTCGTGATTTACGATCATGACCACGATCTGTCGCTGGCCCGCGCGGTCGTCCACGTAGCCGGCGATCGCGCGCGCGTCGGAGAGCGAACCGGTCTTGATGTGCGCGTGGCCGGCGACCGGGTCGTTTTTCATGTACTTGCGCAGGGTACCGTCGATTCCGGCGATCGGCAGCGAGGCGATGAACTCGGGCATCACGGGGCTGGCGAACGCGGCCTGCAGGAGCCGCGCGAGGGTGCCGGCGCTGATGCGTGCACCGCGCGACAGCCCGGAGCCGTTGTCCATCGCCAGTTCGGGAGCCGGTAGCCCCTTGCGCGCGAGCAGCGCGCGGATCGCCTGCAGCGCGGCCTCGGAGCGTGCCGGCGGTCCCGCGCTCTCAGCGGCGAGGGTCAGGTAAAGCTGGCGCGCCATGACGTTGTTGGAAAACTTGTTGATGTTGCGCACGATCTCGCCGAGCGGAGGCGATTCGTGCGTCAGCAGCAGGCGCGCCCCCTCCGGCACCGCGCCGTCGCGCACCGCGCCCAGCCACGTTCCGCCGAGCTGCTCCCAGAGTTGGCGGAATACGCCGGCCACGTAGTCGCGGTGCGTAAACAGCGCCGCGTTCCAGTCCTTTTGACCGCAACTCTCAGGGTAGGCGCCGGTGAACAGGGCGCGCATGCGTTCGGCGGGTGGCTCGCCCGAGGCGGGACGAGCTTCGAATTGCGCGCCGAGCCCGTCCTCCCAGTCGTCGCCGCAGGGGCCCGCAACGAGGTGCAGCACGTTCACCACTTCGAGCGTCGGGGGGCGGGGCTCGGCGATCACCAGCACGGTGCCGCGTTCGGCGTCGGGCACGAACTGGAAACTCACCGACTTGAAGTTGAGCAGCAGCGCGTCGGGACCGACGTTGTACGGGCGAAAGGGCTTGCCATCGAACAGCCCGGGGTCGTAGGGCTCGTGTTCGAACCAGGTGCGGTCCAGGACGAGATCGCCGCGCAGCTCGCGCAGGCCGCGCTCGCGCAGGCCGAGCAGCATGCGCCAGAAATCCTCGAATGTGAGCCTCGGGTCGCCGTAGCCCTTCAGCACCAGCTCGCCCGTCAGGACGTCGTCGGCCTGCGTGCCTGCGGCGTACACCTCGGTCTTCCAGCGGTAGGCCGGACCGAGCAGCTCGAGCGCCGAATAGGTGGTGACGAGCTTCATCACCGAGGCGGGATTCCTCGCCACATCGGCGTTCAGGCTGAGCGCGGGACGCCGGGCCCCGACCGGCTGTACTACGACGGACACGCTGGAGAGCGGAATGCCGGCGCTCTGCAGCGCGCGGCGCACCTCCGGAGGCAGGTTCTCGCGCCCATGCGCGGGGGATCCGACGGCTACGGCCAGCCCGAAGGTCAAAGCGAAGCGGGCCGCAAGGCGAAGGAACTGGCGCACGGGGGGTGATTGTAGAGGAGCGGTCAAGAACATCTTGAAAAGGCCGCGCCCGGCCATTATCATTAGCACTCGCCACGGGTGAGTGCTAGCAGCACCCCGATTCCATGGCGGGTTGGAAAGCTCCAACCCGTTGAATTTAAACAAATGTCAAAGTGGAGACTGGTATGAAAATCCGTCCGTTACATGACCGCGTGATCGTCAAGCGCATCGAAGAAGAGCGCAAGTCCGCGGGTGGCATCGTGATTCCCGACACCGCCGCCGAGAAGCCCGACCAGGGCGAAATCGTTGCCGTGGGCAAGGGCAAGAAGGGCGACGACGGCAAGCTGATCCCGCTCGACGTCAAAGTCGGTGATCGCGTGCTGTTCGGCAAGTATTCCGGCCAGACCGTCAAGGTGAAGGGCGACGAGCTGCTGGTGATGCGCGAAGAAGACATCATGGGCGTCATCGAAGGCGCCTGATTCCGCGACCGTCAACTCGAATCGAACCGTATTAGGAGATAGAGCAATGCCAGCAAAAGAAGTACGTTTCCACGAAAGCGCGCGCGCCAAGATGATTCACGGCCTGAACATCCTGGCCGACGCCGTGAAGATCACCCTCGGCCCGAAGGGCCGCAACGTCGTGCTCGAGCGCTCGTTCGGTGCCCCGACCGTCACCAAGGACGGCGTCTCGGTCGCCAAGGAGATCGAGCTGAAGGACAAGTTCGAGAACATGGGAGCGCAGATGGTGAAGGAAGTCGCTTCCAAGACCTCTGACGTGGCCGGCGACGGCACCACCACCGCGACCGTGCTGGCGCAAGCCATCGTGCGCGAGGGCATGAAGTACGTCACCTCGGGCATGAACCCGATGGACCTCAAGCGCGGCATCGACAAGGCCGTTCTCGCCGTCACCGAGGAGCTGAAGAAGGTCTCCAAGCCCTGCACGACGTCGAAGGAAATCGCGCAGGTCGGCTCGATCTCGGCCAACGCCGACGCCGACATCGGCAAGATCATCGCCGACTCGATGGACAAGGTCGGCAAGGAAGGCGTGATCACGGTCGAGGACGGAAAATCGCTCGCCAACGAGCTCGAACTCGTCGAAGGTATGCAGTTCGATCGCGGCTACCTCTCGCCGTACTTCATCAACAACCCCGAGAAGCAGATCGCGGTGCTGGATGATCCCTACATCCTGCTGCACGACAAGAAGATCTCGTCGATCCGCGAACTGCTGCCGCTGCTCGAGCAAGTCGCGAAGGCCGGCAAGCCGCTGCTCATCATCGCCGAGGAAGTCGAGGGCGAGGCGCTCGCCACGCTGGTGGTGAACAACATCCGCGGCATCCTCAAGACCTGCGCGGTGAAGGCGCCGGGCTTCGGCGACCGCCGCAAAGCGATGCTCGAGGACATGGCGATCCTCTCCGGCGGCACGGTGATCAGCGAAGAGCTGGGCCTGAAGCTCGAGAACGCGACGCTGAAGGACCTCGGCCGCGCGAAGAAAGTCGAGGCCGGCAAGGAAAACACCACGATCATCGACGGCGCCGGCAACAAGAAGGACATCGAAGCGCGCGTCAAGCAGATCCGCGTGCAGATCGATGAAGCGACCAGCGACTACGACAAGGAGAAGCTGCAGGAGCGCGTAGCCAAGCTCGCCGGCGGCGTGGCGGTGATCAAGGTTGGCGCCGCGACCGAAGTCGAGATGAAGGAGAAGAAGGCGCGCGTCGAGGACGCGTTGCATGCGACCCGCGCTGCGGTCGAGGAAGGCGTGGTCCCCGGCGGCGGCGTAGCGCTGCTGCGGGTGCGCCAGGCGCTCAAGAATCTCAAGGGCGACAACCACGACCAGGAAGCCGGCATCAAGATCGTGCTGCGCGCGCTGGAAGAGCCGATGCGCCAGATCGTCGCCAACGCGGGCGCAGAGCCCTCGGTGGTGGTGAACAAGGTGCTCGAAGGCAAGGGCAACTACGGCTTCAACGCGCAGACCGACGAGTACGGCGATCTGGTGGAGATGGGCGTGATCGACCCGACCAAGGTGACGCGCACCGCGCTGCAGAACGCGGCTTCGGTGGCCGGCCTGATGCTCACGACCGACGCGATGGTGGCGGAGTTGGTCGAAGATAAGAAAGGCGGCGGCGGAATGCCCGACATGGGCGGCATGGGCGGTGGCATGGGTGGCATGGGCGGCATGGACATGTAATCGGAACAGGGGAAACCCACGGTTTCCCCTGGACCCGTCCTGTCGCATGACAAAAGGGCGCTTCGGCGCCCTTTTCTTTTGCTGCCTCGCCTTTGCTCGTATAATTCGCCCCTTCCAAACCGCGCCGCAGTTCCAGGCGCGTCCGGCACGGCCAAGTAGCTCAGTTGGTAGAGCAGAGGACTGAAAATCCTTGTGTCGGTGGTTCGATTCCGCCCTTGGCCACCAACACCTCAAATGGTTTTCGTCGCTGCGGTTCAAAACGATGCGACTGTCGCTGGTGAGCGACGATTCTTGCTCTGCGCATCGAAAATTTCCGAAACTCTCGCAGTCCGCGCTTGACTCGCAAATCGGCCAGCGTTCATTCTTTCGCCCCACGTATCCACAGGAGGTCAAAAGATGAATAGCTTCAAGCGTTGTATCGCGCGCGTGCTTGCCGTTTGCATGATCGGAATCGGAATGCCGTTGCCGGCATCGGCCGGAATCGTCGCCACGGACCAGGTCCAGCGCGCGAGTGCCGAGCGCGATCGCATCAAGGGCTTTCTGGAGCGGGCGGACGTGCGGGCGCGGATGGAAGCGCTCGGGGTGAACGCCGATGCGGCGCGCGCGCGCGTGGATGCGCTGACCGACCGCGAGGCGGCCGATCTCGCCGCGAAGATCGATTCGGCGCCCGCGGGCGGCGACGCCGGCGTGCTAGAGGTGCTGCTGATCGTGTTTCTCGTGCTGCTGATCACCGACATCCTCGGCTACACGAAGATCTTTCCGTTTACGAAGCCGATCAAGTGATGCGCCGGGCGCTGCTCGTGGCGGCGCTGCTGCTCGGTGGTTGCGCGGCGCCACAGACGAGCATGCTGCTCGAGCGCGGCCCGGAAGGGCTGCCTCCGCACGCGGAGCTGAGTTCGGTGCCGTTCCATCCGCAGGAGGCTCACCAATGCGGTCCCGCGGCGCTCGCCACGGCGCTGGGCGCGGAGGGGCTCGAGATTTCGCCCGAGGCGCTGACGCCGGAGGTCTACCTGCCCGCGCGCGAAGGCAGTCTGGCGGAGGAGATGATCGCCGCGACGCGCCGTCACGCGTTCATCGCGTACCGTCTCGCGCCGAATCTCGAGAACGTTCTGCGCGAGGTCGGGTCGGGAACGCCGGTGGTCGTGCTGCAGAATCTGTCGCTGCCGATCATGCCGCAATGGCATTTTGCCGTCGTGGTCGGATACGACCTGCCGCGCGAGCAGCTCGTGCTCCGCTCGGGCGTCACGCGGCACTACGTGATGACGATGTCGAATTTCGAGCGTACCTGGGCGCGCAGCGGCTACTGGGCCATGGTGGCGCTGCCGCCGGACCGTCTTCCTGCGACCGCGACGGCGGACGGATATGTATCGGCGGCCATCGAGCTGGAGCGCACGAATGCCGCGGCGGCGCGGAAAGCATACGCGACGGCGCTCTCGCGCTGGCCGGATAACGTGGTGGCCGAGCTCGGCCTGGGCAACGCGGCGTACGCGATGGGCGACCTGGCGGCGGCCGAACACGCCTACCGCAACGCCAGCCGCGCTCACCCCGAGTCGGGCGACGCCTGGAACAATCTCGCGCAGGTTCTCGCCGACACGAAGCGTCCGGAGGAGGCGCGGGCCGCCGCGCAGCGCGCGGTGGCGCTCGGTGGTCCACGGCTGGCCCAGTATCAGGAGACCCTAAGGGCCCTGGGGGTGGATCAGCCGCACCCCGTTCGGTAACCGGCGCTTGCCCATCGCGTGAGCTACATCGTTCTCGTACGACACGGGCAGGCGCGCACGTTCGAGGCGCACGGCGACCGCTTGTCGGCGACCGGCGAGGAACAGGTGCGCGCGCTCGGCCGCTACTGGCTGCAACACGGCATGGAGTTCGACGAGATCTACTCGGGAGGGCTCGAGCGCCAGCGTCGGTCGGCAGAGATCGCGGGTGAGGCCTCCGCCGCAAGCCGCGGCGCATCGCCCGAGATCAGAATCGACCCCGGCCTCGACGAGTACGACTCACGCGGCATGCTGCTGCGGTTCGCGCCGGCGCTCGCCGCGCGCGACGCGCGGTTCCGCGCGCTGGTGGAGGAGTTCGAGCGCATGCGCGAGACGCCCGAGCGCAACCGCCATTTCCAGCGCATGTTCGAGCACCTGGTGTCCGCGTGGCTCGACGGCAGCATGGCGGTCGAGGGGGTCGAGCCCTGGGCCGAGTTCAGTGCCCGGGTGCGCGCCGCCCTGAAGCGGATCCTCGAGAGCGGGGGCCGGCGGCGGCGCATCGCGGTCTTCACCTCCGGCGGGGTAATCGGTACCGCCGTGCAGACGGCGCTCGGCGCCCCGGACCGGGTGGCGATCGAGCTGAACTGGCGTATCCGCAACTGCTCCCTGACCGAGTTCACCTTCGGTCCGGGGCGTCTGTCGCTCGATTCGTTCAATGCCCTGCCGCACCTGGCCCAGGCCGAGCTGCACACTTACCGCTGATCCGGCGGTCCTGCGCGCTTGATCCAGCGCAAGCGGCGGGGTGGGCATTGCGCCTTATAATCTGCGGGGTTAGCCCATACCTGACGTCATGACTCTCTACGCCCTGGGGCTGAACCACCAGACCGCGCCGCTCGACGTTCGCGAGCGGGTGGTGTTTCACGTCGAGCGCATGCGCGAGGCGCTGGCGCAGGTGACGCGCGGGCTTGCCTCCGAAGCCGCGATCCTGTCGACCTGCAATCGCACCGAGCTGTATCTTGCGGCCGAGCAACCCGGCGCCGCGGCCGACTGGCTCGCCCAGTACCACAGCCTGAAGCCGAGCGACATCACGCCCTACCTGTACACGCTGCCGAGCGAGCAGGCGGTGCGCCACGCCTTCCGCGTCGCCTCAGGCCTCGATTCGATGGTCCTCGGCGAGCCGCAGATCCTCGGCCAGATGAAGGACGCGGTGCGCGAAGCGCAGGCCGCGGGCACGCTCGGTACGGTGCTGCACAAGCTCTTCCAGCGCTCGTTCGCGGTCGCAAAGGAGGTTCGCAGCACTACCCAGGTCGGTGCCAACAGCGTCTCGATGGCGGCGGCGTCGGTGAAGCTCGCCGCGCGGATATTCCCGTCGCTTCACGAGCAGAAGGTCCTGCTCATCGGCGCCGGGGAGATGATCGAGCTATGCGCGACTCATTTCGCCGCGCAAGGCCCGGCCCGCATCGCGGTCGCGAACCGGACCCTGGAGCGCGCGAGCCTGCTCGCGCACCGGTTCAACGGCCAGGCGATCGAGCTGCGCGCGCTGGCCGAGCACCTGCACGACTACGATATCGTCGTGTCGTGCACCGCTTCCTCGCTGCCGATCCTCGGCAAGGGGCTGATCGAGCGCGCTTTGCGCGCGCGGCGGCGCCGGCCGATGTTCATGGTCGACCTGGCCGTTCCGCGCGACATCGAGCGCGAAGTCGGAGAGCTGGACGACGTCTTTCTGTACACGATCGACGACCTCGCCCAGATCGTCTCGGCCAACCTGGACGCGCGGCGCTCGGCGGTCGAGCAGGCCGAGGCGATCATCGAGACGCAGGTCGGCCAGTTCATGCACTGGATGCACGCGCGTGAGAGCGTGCCGCTGATCCGGGCGCTGCGCGAGCAGGCGGAGGAAGCGCGCCGGCACGAGCTGGAGCGCGCGGTGAAGCTGCTGCAGCGGGGCGAGGATCCGAAGCAGGTGCTCGAAGCGCTGTCGCAGGGTCTTGCCAACAAGCTGATGCACGCGCCGACGCAAGCGCTGAACGAGGCCGCGGACGAGGAGCGTCGCCAGCTCGCAGAGACCGTCGCGCGGCTCTTCCGCATCAAGTCTTAGCTGCTTCGCCTTTCCCCGGGAGCGGCTTCGCCGTGAAAGACTCATTGCGCACAAAGCTGGACAGCCTCTCCGCGCGGCTGGACGAGCTCAACCGGCTGCTCGCCTCGGAGAGTGCGACGCGCGACATGGCGCAGTTCAAGAAGCTCTCCCGCGAGCACTCCGAGCTGAGCGGGCTGGTCGAACTCTACGACCGCTTTCGCCAGAGCGAACGCGATGCGGCTGCGGCCCGCGACATGACGGCCGATCCTTCGCTGCGCAGTTTCGCCGAGGACGAGCTGAAGGACGCGCGCAGCACGATGGAGAGGCTCGAAGGCGAGCTGCAGCAGGTCCTGCTGCCGAGGGATCCGAACGACGAGCGCAATACGTTCCTGGAGGTCCGAGCTGGCACGGGTGGCGACGAGTCGGCGCTGTTCGCGGGTGCCCTGTTCCGCATGTACCTGCGCTACGCGGAGCGCCAGGGCTGGCAGGTGGAAATCATCTCCGAAAGCGCTTCGGAGCTCGGCGGTTACAAGGAAGTGATCGCGCGCATCATCGGTCAGGGCGCCTACTCGAAGCTCAAGTTCGAGTCGGGTGGGCATCGCGTGCAGCGGGTGCCCGAGACCGAGGCCCAGGGCCGC
>JBAUTZ010000068.1:0-1654 GCA_049582445.1 Burkholderiales bacterium | reverse complement strand
GCTGGTGCACGGCCTTGACGTGCAACGGTCCCGCGCCGGCGGCGCGCTGCATACCCACCAGTTGCGCGGCCACCCGTTGCATCACCGCGGGTAGCTCCTCGGCGACGTTCGCGCCGGCAACCGTCTCGCCCGGATCGTCGCTGCCCAGACGATCGGCGAGGCGCGCCCCGATGGCGAGCAGCCGTTCTCCGCGCGCGCGCACCGCGCGCGCCTCGGCTTCAAGCGCCTCGTTGAACTCCCCGCAGAAGCCGCGTTCCGAGCCGATCAAGATGCATACCGTGGCCGCGGGCGCGGCCTCCCCCGGCGGCGCGTGAAAGCACAGGAAGTCCGCCGCCGCGCGCTCGATCGTCGCCATCGCGCGGCGCTGGTGCTCGAGCAGGCCGGCGAGCGCGCGCAGCTCCATCAGCGCGATGTTCTTCATCGCAGAGAGAATCGCGCGCACCTCGCGGAAGCCGGCAAGTCTGGCGGCGAACTGGTGGCGGCGCGTCACGCTCTCTCCGTTCCGATCCAGCCGGCGACGGCGGCGCTCCAGGCTTCGCGCGTATCCCTGAGCGCCAGCGCGCCCGCGGCCGCGCCCGCGAACAGCCGGACCAGAGCCGCCTCGAGCGCCTTGTCGTCCATGCCCTCGAAACGCCCGTCGTTGAAGGCGATCAGCCACGCCAGCTGGCACTCGGGCGGCAGTGGATGGAGCGCCTCCTGCTGCAGCACCCGTCGCAGCAGCCGGCCGCGCGCCAGGCGCGCCGCGAGGCCCGCCTCGAGGCGCGAGCCGAAGCGCGAGAACACCTCGAGCTCGAGGAACTGGAGGTAATCGAGCTTCATGCGCCCGGCCTCGCGCTTGATAGCAGCAGGCTGCGCCTTGCCACCGATGCGCGACACCGAGCGGCGCACGTCGATCGCGGGAAGCTGGCCGGCGGCGAACATGTGCTGATCGAAGTAGATCTGCCCGTCGGTGATCGAGATGAGGTTGGTCGGAATGTAGGCCGCGATCTCGCCCTGCTCGGTCTCGACGATCGGCAGCGCGGTCATGCTGCCGCCGCCGTGCGCCGCGGCCAGGCAGGTCGAGCGCTCGAGCAGGCGCGAGTGCAGGAAAAAAACGTCACCCGGGTAAGCCTCGCGCCCCGGGGGGCGCCTGAGCAGCAGCGACAGCTCGCGATAGATGCGGGCGTGCGTCGACAGGTCGTCGTACACCACGAGCGTCTTTCGCCCCGCGTCCATCCACGCCTCGGCGATGGCGCAACCGGCGAACGGCGCCAGGTACTTGAGGCCCGGCGTGGCGGTCGCTTCGGCGACCACCAGCGTGGTGTACTCGAGCGCCCCGCCGCGGCGCAACGTCTCGATCACCGCCGCGACCGTCGAGCGTTTCTGCCCGATCAGGACGTAGACGCAATTGACGCGTTGGCCTTTCTGCTGCAGCACCGTGTCGAGCGCGAACGTGGTCTTGCCGGTGCCGTTGTCGCCGATCAGCAGCTGCCGCTGGCCGTGGCCGATCGGGATCATGCTGTCGGCGATGCGGTTGCCGGTGTACAGGGGCTGGTTGACGAAGTCGCGCGCCACGATCGGAGGCGACGGCCCGTCGAGCGCCCGCCGCTCGGTCGCGCGCGGCCGCGACCCTCCGTCGAGCGGCCTGCCGAGCGGGTCGACCACCCTTCCCAGC
>JBAUTZ010000067.1:0-5034 GCA_049582445.1 Burkholderiales bacterium | reverse complement strand
CGGATAGATTCAGCCCAATCGACCACAACGTTCGCCGGCCTGGAATGAGTTCTCCTGTTGCGAATGAGAACGCTTCTCATTAGTATTACGGCTCATTCATTCCAACAGGGAGATGGCCGTGAAGAAGACCGTATTGCCCGTGATCCTGCTCGCCGCGCTGGCGACCCCGCTTGCCGCGCGGGCGGAAACGCCGGATTTCGCGATCGCGATCGAGAACCACCGCTTCGTGCCTTCCGAGCTCACCGTGCCGGCCGGCAGGAAGCTCAAGCTCGTGATCGAGAACCGCGACGCGACCCCCGAGGAGTTCGAGAGCCACGACCTGCGGCGCGAAAAGGTGATCGCGGGCAAGAGCAAGGGCGAAGTGTGGGTCGGGCCGCTCGAGGCCGGGACCTACGGCTTCTACGGCGAGTATTACGAAAAGACGGCCCAGGGCCGTCTCATCGCGAAGTAGGGCGGGCGCGCGATGAATCGAGGCATTCTCATCCTGGCGGCGCTCCTTGGCGCCCTGCCGCTCGCCGCCCGTTCGGCGCCGTTCAAGGTCTACTCGCCCACGGTGCAGCGCGGCGTGACCGAGGTCGAATACCGCGGCTACGTCGATTCCGACCACCGCAGCGACGTCGACGGCAGCCAGCAGCAGCGCTTCGCCATCGGCCACGGCTTTACCGACTACTGGTTCAGCGAGCTCTACACCGTGTACGCGAAGGACGGCGGCGCGCCGCTCAAGAACGAGTCGATCGAGTGGGAGAACATCTTCCAGCTCACGCCGCAGGGCAAGTACGCGGCGGACTTCGGCGTGCTGACCGAATTCGAGTTCGCGACCCGCTCCGGCGACCCGAACGAGTTCGCGATCGCGCCGATCATCGAAGGCGAGCTCGGCTCGCATCTCGTTGCCACGGCGAACCTGTTCTTCGAGCGGCAGTTCGGCGGCACCGAGCGCGAGCCCGGCACCACCTTCGCCTACGCGGGGCGGCTGCGCTACCGGCTCAACCGCTACTTCGATCCGGCGCTCGAGGCCTTCGGCGAGCCCGGGCAGATCGGCCACTTCGGAGCCTGGGACCGGCAGGAGCACTGGATGGGCCCCGCGTTCTACGGCCAGACCGGCCTTGGGCATGGCGCGCTCGAATACAGCGCGGCGCTCCTCTTCGGCACCTCGCAGGGCGCCTCCGACCGCCGGGCGGTCGTCAGGCTCGAGTACGAGTTCTAGCCGGCGAATAAAATAAAAAAGGGGGTCAGACCCCATTTATCGCTCCCCATGCTCAGCGAATGGGTATAGTCGGAAAAGGCCTCGTAGAAGGCCGCAACCCGACGTTCCCGATGAAGCACCGCACCCGATCGCTTGCCGCGACGAGTGAGCGCGATCGTCGTGCCCGTTTCCAACCGAAGGGGAGGGAGAGCCGTGAACCAGAAGACACTCTACGAACGCCTTGGCGGCTACGACGCAATTTCCGCGGTCGTCAGCGACCTGCTGCCGCGCCTGCGAGGAGATCCGCAACTCGGTCCGTTCTGGCAGCACCGGGCCGAGGACAGCTTGCAGCGATCGAAGCAGCACCTGATCGATTTCCTGTGCTCGAATGCAGGCGGGCCCGTGTACTACTTTGGACGCGACATGAAGACCTCGCACAAGGGGATGCAAATCAGCGATGCCGATTGGTCGCTGTTTACGAAGCATCTGCACGCCACCCTGGACGCCTTCAAAATCCCCCAGGCCGAACGCGGCGAGCTGGTGGCATTGATACAAAGCACGAAGAAAGACATGGTCGAGGCGTAGAGCCCGGCGCGGATGGAATTCTTCGCCACCACGATCATCCCCGCCTCGGTTTCGGATCTGCAGCGCCGGCTGACGATCGGCGAGCTCCCGCGTTGGTGCGCTTCGATCGAAAAGGTGCTGAGCGACGCGAAGACGAGCGGCGAGATTTACTGCGTGTGGGGGACGTTCCATGCGCACCGAGAGGAGCTGCGCCAGGGCGTGCGTTTCTCGCTGCCGCACTGTCCCAACGCCCTGCAATGGACCGTCACCACCGGGCACCCGCCGGACCCGCGGCAGACCGCCATTCACGCCACTATCAACCGGACCGAGCACGACCAGGATTTCATCGACTCGATCCGGCAGTTCGTCGACGACTGGAAGGCCGGACTGGAGGCGCACTGGTGATCGCGCGACGCATCACTTCATCGAAGGAGAAGCGGTATGCCAAGCGGTAACGGCTGGTCGGTCGCGGGAAGCTACTACGAGAGCTGCAATTGCCAGGCGGTCTGTCCCTGCCGGCGCCTGAACGGCAAGCCGGGTGGCGATTCGACCTTCGGCGTGTGCCAGTTCCTGCTGTCGTGGGACATCCACCGCGGCGAGGCCGGCGGCGTCGGCCTGGCGGGGCGCCAGGTGGTGATGGCGGGTTTCTACAGCGACGCCGTCGCAGGCAAGCCGTGGTCGATCAAGCTGTTCATCGACGAGCGGGCGCAGCCCGAGCCGTACCGGCAGCTCGAGCGCATTTTCCTCGGCAGAGCCGGGGGCAACATGCCTTTTACTTCCAACATCGCCACCGTCATCGACGTCGAGCGCGCGAATATTTCCCTCGTGCATACGCCGGGCCGGGAGACCATCCGGGTGGGCCAGCTCGCTAGTTCGGCGGTGGCGCGTCGCGCGGATTACGATGGCCAGGTCTCCTGCGGCATTCCGGGCCACGATCACCCGGGTACGGAATACGTCGCCTCGGCGGCGGTGCACGACGGTCCGCTGCAATGGGACTACGAGCAACGCTGCGGCTTCGCCACGGATTTCCACTTCCACGGCTGAGGACGATAAATGGGGTCAGACCCCAGTTTTCGCGTGGTTGAGCGCGAGGTCGAAGGCGTCGAAGTTGCGCAGCCGTCGGCCGGGGGAAAGCGCGTTCACGCGGCGGTTGAACATGAGCGGCACTTTCTGCTCGGAGATGCCCCCGTGCGAGCGTAGCGGCGCGTCGAGCCCGGAGAGGTCGTGGCGAGAGCGGCTCGTGCCGATCACGGTGTCGCGGCGCGACACGAGCACCAGGTCGCCCATGCGATCCTCGGGCAGCTCGAAGCGCGCGCAGGCCTCGGCGCGCAGCAGCGACTGCTCGATCCCCGGTAGCGCCGCGATGCGCGCCGCGAGCCGCGCCGCGTCGGCGCCATTGGGCAGGTAGCAGGTGGCGAACGAGCCGAGCGCGCCGTGGTGCACGACGTACGGGTCGGTGATCGGCAGGATGACGCGCGTGGCGCCCTTGCCGAGCCACTCGTCCAGCACGTCCTGCAGGTAAATGACGTTCGGCGCGCCGTCGGCGCCGTGCTTGTCGTTCATGCCGTGGTCGGCGGTGAGCGCGATCGCGGCGCCCGCGGCCTCGAGCTTGGCGAGGTAGCCGTCCATCATGGCGTAGAAGGCGTTCGCGGCCGGGGAGCCGGGCGCCGCCTTGTGCTGCACGTAGTCGGTGGTCGAGAGGTACATCAGATCCGGGCGGCGCGTCTGCATCAGCTTGACGCCCGCGGCGAAGACGAATTCGGAGAGCTCGGCGCTGTACACCGAGGGGAGCTTCATCCCCGTCAACTCGAGCATCTGCGCGTCGGCCTTTTCCGCCGAGATGCACAGGCCCTTCAGCCGGTGGCCGAGCAGCGTCCTCAGCTTGTCCTTCGCCGTCACCACCGCGACCGAGGCGCCGGCATCGGCGAAGGCGGCGAGGATGGTGCCGGCGCGCAGGAACCGCGGGTCGTTCATCATCACTTCCTGGCCCGAATCGCGGTCGAAGAAGTAGTTGCCGCAGATGCCGTGCACCGAGGGCGGCGCGCCGGTGACGATCGAAAGGTTGTTCGGGTTGGTGAAGCTCGGCACCACGCAGTCGGCGAGGAACGCCGAGCCCATTTCGCGCGTGCGCGCGAACCAGGGTGCCGCACCCGCGCGCACCGCTTCGTCGATGTAGGCGTTCTCGCAGCCGTCGACGCACACCACCACCTGCGGTTCCCGCATCCAGCGGTAGCGGCGGCGATTGACCTCGATCGGGAGAGATTCCATTCGTTACCTGCGGTTGAGGTCCTCGATCGCGTCGACGACGAGACCGGTGCCGATGGCGATCATCAGGACGTCGCTCGCGACGCGCACGTAGCGGTAGCCCGCCGGCGGCACGCCGATCTCGACCACCAGTTGCGGCGGCAGGTCGTAGTACACGACGTCGCGCGGCAGCGGCTGGCCCATGCGCCACTTCTTCGCCTGGCCGGGCGGCATGCAGCCGTTGTGTTTCTTGGCGAGCCCCGGTGGGCAGCGGCCGCGGCTGAACTCCGCGCCGTAGTACTCGCGCACGGCCACCTCGCGGTGCTCGCCGAAGCGCATGTCGCCGTACACGTCGCCGCCGCCCTTTTTGCCGTGCTCGTTGCCTTTTTCCGGCTTGCCGGCCCAGGACGGCTTATCGGCGAGCGCCGTGCCGGCGCCGAGCGCCGCGCCCGCTGCAAGCGCGAGCGCCAGGGCGGTCCTGCGCAAGGTCGATTTCATGATGTCCTCCGCGGTCGTGTTCAATGCTGAAGTCTACGCCCCCGAAAATCGTATCTGACCCCATTTTCAGGTTGAGCGACAATAGCGCGCATGACTACCATCGATAAATTCTGGGACGAGGCGATCGTTCCCGCGCTCGTCGATTACATCCGCATTCCCGCCAAGTCGCCGCACTTCGATCCGGACTGGGCGAAGAACGGCCACATCGAGCGCGCGGTCGAGCTCGCCGCCGCGTGGTGCCGCCGCCACGCGGTGAGGAACATGACGCTCGAAGTGGTGCGGCTGGAAGGCAGGACGCCGGTGCTCTACGTCGACGCGCCGGGCGAGGCGCCGGGCACGGTGCTCGTCTACGGGCACCTGGACAAGCAGCCCGAGATGGTCGGCTGGCGCGAGGGCTTCGGGCCGTGGACGCCGCTGATCGAGAACGGCAAGCTCTACGGGCGCGGCGGCGCGGACGACGGCTACGCGGTGTTCTGCGCTCTGGCGGCGCTCAGGCACCTGCAGGCCGAGGGACGGCCGCACGCGCGCTGCGTGATGCTGATCGA
>JBAUTZ010000066.1:0-19745 GCA_049582445.1 Burkholderiales bacterium | reverse complement strand
GTGCTCGTGCTTCGCCAGCGTGCCCGAAAGGATCGCGACGAAGGGCTCGAGCTCCCAGGCCTCGGGCACGCCCTCGCCGCCCAGCTCGGCAAAGCAGCCTTCGACGGCGTCGAGCTGCTCCAGCAGCTCATCGTGCTCGCGCAGCATGAGCTCGAGCGGTTGGACCGCCGGTTCGGGCCCGAGCGCGGGCGCGAGAACGACGTTCTCGGCGTGCACATGCCGACGGAGCCCGGCGCCGAAGGTCTCGAGCAGCGGCCGGGCTCCGGCCACGTCATTGGCGTTCAGGCGGCGCAGCGCCTTTGCAAGCATCTCGTCGAGGCGATGATGGTCGCGCCGCAACGCATCGAGCACGTCGCGCGCCGGCTCGTCCAGCGCGAGGCGTATGGAGGCTTCCCAGTGCCCGTCACGGAACCCCGCGTCCCAGGCAAGCGCATCGCGAAACTGCAAGTTAAGGCTTTGCAGCAGCAACGTCGGATCCTCCCGCGTAAGCAAACGGAGCGTCCTCCCGGGCTGCAACTCGCGCAGAGCGGCGACAGCAGCGAGCGCCAGCCGGCTATCGGCTTCCTGCCTTAAATCAAGGGCTTCGCTAGAGGTAGGCATAGGACCACCATTTTGGCATGCAAACCATGCAGCCCCTTGAAACGACGGCAAGTATCCCCAGCTTTAGGACATTATCAGCGGAGCCGGAAAACAATGTCAGAGCCGACCCCACAAATCCAGCCAGTCGACGAAGCCGCCGCGAAGGAGAACGTCGGCGGAGCGGCAGCGAGCAAGTCACTCGAGGAGCTCCTGGCGGAAGCGAATGCCAAGATCGCCGAGCAGCGCGAAGCGATGCTGCGCGTGCTGGCAGATACCGACAATGCGCGCAAGCGTGCGCTCGTGGAGACCGCTAACGCGCAGAAATACGCACTCGAGCGGTTTGTCGAGGGTCTGCTGCCCGTAGCGGACAGCCTGGAGGCTGCGCTCGGCGCGCCCGAGGCTACGATCGAGAACCTGCGCAGCGGTGTCGAGCTCACCGTGAAGCAGCTGCGGGCGGCGCTGGAAAAGGCAAACGTCGTCGCTATCGACCCCGCACCCGGTACCCGCTTCGACCCGAACCGGCACCAGGCCATGGCGGCGGTGCCGTCCGACGCGGAACCCAACAGTGTCCTAGCGGTGCTGCAAAAGGGCTGGTGCCTGCACGAACGGGTCATCCGCCCGGCGCTGGTCACCGTGGCCAAGCCGCGCCCCGCCAACGACGCTTGAAAGACCGGGCGTAAACCCCATATTGGACACAGGCTTAAGGCACAAACCGCAATCACGCGAACGGGAATCGACATATGGCAAAGATCATCGGCATTGACCTGGGCACGACCAACTCGTGCGTCGCGATCATGGAGGGCGGCAAGCCCAAGGTCATCGAAAATTCCGAAGGCGCCCGCACCACGCCCTCGATCGTCGCCTACTCCGACGACGGCGAAATCCTGGTCGGCGCGCCTGCCAAGCGCCAGGCGGTGACGAACGCGAAGAACACGCTGTTCGCGGTAAAGCGCCTCATCGGGCGGCGATTCGAAGAGAAAGAGGTGCAGAAGGACATCGGAATGATGCCCTTCCGTATCATCAAGGCCGACAACGGCGATGCCTGGGTCGAGGTGCGCGGCAAGAAAGTCGCGCCGCAGCAGGTGTCGGCCGAAGTGCTGCGCAAGATGAAGAAGACCGCGGAGGACTACCTCGGCGAGGAAGTCACCGAGGCCGTGATCACCGTACCCGCGTACTTCAACGACTCCCAGCGCCAGGCAACGAAGGACGCGGGCCGCATCGCCGGGCTCGACGTCAAGCGGATCATCAACGAGCCCACGGCCGCGGCGCTTGCCTTCGGCCTCGACAAGCAGGGCAAGAAGGACAGCAAGATCGCCGTGTACGACCTGGGCGGCGGCACCTTCGATATCTCGATCATCGAGATCGCCGACGTCGAAGGTGAGAAGCAGTTCGAGGTACTGTCCACCAACGGCGACACCTTCCTCGGCGGCGAGGACTTCGATCAGCGGCTGATCGACTATGTGGTGACCGAATTCAAGAAGGATCAGGGCGTCGACCTGTCCAAGGACGTGCTCGCCCTGCAACGGCTGAAGGAAGCCGCCGAAAAGGCGAAGATCGAGCTCTCCTCGTCGCAGCAGACCGAATTTAACCTGCCCTACATCACGGCCGATGCGTCGGGACCGAAGCACCTGACCATGAAGATCACGCGCGCCAAGTTCGAGTCGCTGGTCGACGAGCTGGTGGAGCGCACGATCGAGCCCTGCCGCATCGCGGTCAAGGATGCGGGCGTCAAGGTTTCGGACATCGACGACGTGATCCTGGTCGGCGGTATGACGCGCATGCCGAAGGTGCAGGACAAGGTACGTGAGTTCTTCGGCAAGGAGCCGCGCAAAGACGTCAACCCCGACGAAGCGGTTGCAGTTGGCGCGGCGATCCAGGCCGGCGTGCTGAAGGGCGACGTCAAGGACGTGCTGCTGCTCGACGTGACGCCGCTGTCGCTCGGCATCGAAACCCTGGGCGGCGTGATGACCAAGCTCATCAACAAGAACACCACCGTGCCGACCAAGGCGAATCAGGTGTTCTCGACCGCCGACGACAACCAGACCGCGGTGACGATTCACGTCCTGCAGGGCGAGCGCGAGATGGCTTCGGGCAACAAGAGCCTCGGCCAGTTCAACCTCACCGACATCGCGCCGGCGCCGCGCGGCATGCCGCAGATCGAGGTCACCTTCGACATCGACGCCAACGGCATCCTGCATGTCTCGGCAAAGGACAAGGCCACCGGCAAGGAAGCAAAGATCAAGATCCAGGCGAGCTCGGGTCTCACGGAGGACGAGATCAAGAGAATGGTGAAGGATGCCGAGGTGCACGCCGAGGAGGACAAGAAGGCGCACGAACTGGTCAACGCGCGCAACCAGTGCGAGGCCCTGGTGCACTCCGTGAGGAAGTCTCTCAAGGACTACGGCGACAAGCTCGATGCGGGTGAAAAGGAAAAGATCGAGGCGGCGGTGAAGGAAGCCGAGGAAGTCCTCAAGTCGGACGACAAGGCGCGCATCGAGGCCAAGGCGCAGGCGCTGGCCCAGGCCGCGCAGAAACTCGGTGAGAAGATGTACGCCGAGACGCAGGCTGCGCAGCAGCAGGCCGAGGGCGGCGCACAGCAGGCTGCCGCGGGCGGCGCGTCCGGCAAGAAGGACGACAGCGACGTCGTCGACGCCGAGTTCACCGAAGTCAAGGACAAGAAGGCCGGCTAAAGCCGGCAGCGGCTAAACCGCAGCGGGCGGCGGCGCGAGCCGGCCGCCCGCTTGGCGCTTGGACAGGGATATGGCGAAACGCGATTACTACGAGGTCCTCGGGGTCAATCGGGACGTGACCGAGGATGAAATCAAGAAATCGTACCGCAAGCTCGCCATGAAGTGGCATCCGGACCGCAACCCGGACAATCCCAAGGCAGAGGATCATTTCAAGGAAGCGAAGGAAGCCTACGAGGTCCTAAGCGACGCGCAAAAGCGCGCTGCGTACGACCGCTACGGCCACGCCGGCGTCGACCCGCATGCGGGCGCCGGTGCTGCCGGAGCGCAGGGATTCGGTGGCGTCGGCGACATCTTCAGCGACATCTTCGGCGAGATATTCGGCGGAGGTCAGCGCGGCGGCCGCTCGACGGTGTACCGTGGTGCGGACTTACGCTACAACCTCGAGATCACGCTCGAGCAGGCGGCGCACGGCTTCGAGACCAAGATCCGGATCCCCACGCTTGCGGAATGCGATGTCTGCGGCGGATCCGGTGCGCGCAAAGGAACCCAGGCGCAAACCTGCCCGACATGCCATGGCGCGGGCCAGGTCCGAATTTCGCAGGGGCCGTTCTCGATCGCGCAAACCTGCCCGCGCTGCCACGGCAGCGGCAAGGTCATCCCGAACCCGTGCCCCAGCTGCAGCGGTGCCGGTCGGGTGAAGCACCAGAAAACGCTGTCGGTGAAGATCCCATCCGGCGTCGACGAGGGCGACCGGGTGCGGCTCTCGGGGGAAGGCGAACCTGGCGTCAACGGCGGGCCGCCGGGCGACCTCTACGTCCAATGCCACGTCAAGCAGCACCCGGTGTTCCAGCGCGACCACGACGACCTGCATTGTGAGATGCCGGTGTCGTTCACGACCGCCGCGCTGGGAGGTGAAATCGAGATCCCGACGCTGGACGGCTCGGCGCGCATCAAGGTTCCGGCCGAAACGCAGAGCGGAAAGGCATTTCGCTTACGGGGCAAGGGCATCAAGGGCGTACGCAGCCACACGCCAGGGGATCTCTTTTGCCATGTCGTGGTGGAAACCCCGGTCAACCTCACGGAGCGGCAGAAGGACCTGCTGCACGAATTCGAGGCGATCAGCCAGGAGGACGCCGCACGCCACAATCCGCGCACCAAGTCCTGGTTCGAGAAGGTCAAGGAGTTTTTCGAGGGTTAGATCTGTCGGCCGAAGACTTACGATTTCCGCAGGATTCGGAGACAGTTGTCCGTTTGTCCGGCACTGCGCGGCGCCCGCCGCGCGCGAATAGCCTCGTACGCCAAGTAGTGACGCGTTCCCCCTCCCGGATGTAAGTAGAATCCGGCATGGGGAGAACCTGCATCGGGCATCCCAGAGTTGGAGGGGGTAGATGAAGAGTCTGCTATGGCGGTGGGCCTGCGCGTTTTCGGCGCTCGGGGCCGCTGTGTGCGCAAACGCTGCGTCGCCGGTACCGGGAGTTACGGCATCGACGATCGTGATCGGTCAGTCGGCACCGCTATCGGGCAGCAACCGCGAGCTCGGAGAGGACATCCGCGACGGGGCGCTCGCCTACTTCAAGAAAGTAAATGACCAGGGAGGCATCTTCGGGCGGAAGATCGAGCTGGCTACGCTCGACGACGCCAACGATACGAAGCGCGCCGGCGCGAACACCCAGAAGCTGATCGAGGAGCTCCAGGTGTTCGCCCTGTATGGCTATGCGAGTGCGACGCTATCGGGTCCCGCGCTGCCGCTGGTGGCGAAATTCAAGGTTCCGTTCATCGGGCCGTTCACTGGCGCGGCGCCGATGCGCAAGTTCAACAAGTATGTCTACAACATCCGGGCGAGCTACGCGGACGAGCTCGAAAAGATCGTCGATCACTACTCGCTGTTCGGCATCAAGCGCTTTGCAATCGTGCACTACGATGACCCGATCGGCAACGCCAACTTCGACATCGTCGCGCGCGCGCTGAAGCAAAGGGGCCTGGCGCCGGTTTCCGTCGCGGCGTTCAAGGATCGGGTCCATCCGGACATTGCCGGCGGGGTGAGCGCGGTCCTGAAGGGGAACCCCGACGTCGTCATATTCACCACGCTGTACAAGACGACCGCCGACTTCATCAGGGCAGCGCGCCGCGCCGGCTCAACGGCGCAGATGATCAGCAATTCGTTCCCGGGGGCAAGCCCGCTCGCCACTGAACTCGGCAAGGATGGCGTCGGCGTGGCGATCTCGCAGGTGGTACCGCCGGTCACCAAGGATTCCGTGCCGGTGGTCGCGGAGTACCAGGAGGCGGCGGACAAGCTCCTAGGCAAGAAGGACTACTCGTTCACCTCGCTGGAGGCTTACATCGGCGCCAAAGTGATGGTGGAGGCCATCCGGCGCGCGGGGGCCCGGATCACACGGGAGTCGTTCATGCAGGCGCTCGACTCGATGTCGAACTACGACGCCGGCGGTTACTTCGTGGGCTTCTCGCCGACGAACCACAACGGAAGCTCGTTCGTGGAGCTCACGATCATCGGCAAGGACGGCACCTTCAAGTACTAGCCGGCAGCGCGCGCGTCACTTGCGCCGCCAGGTCGTGCCGGAGGGCCCATCCTCAAGGACAACACCGGCCTCTTCGAGTAGCCTTCGCTCCGCGTCGGCCGCCACATAATCCTTCTTCGCTTTCATCGCGGCACGGTGAGCGATGCGGCGCTCGATTTCCGCATCGTCCATCGTGCCGCTCGGCCCGCCGCGAAGAAACGCCTGCGCGTCGCGCTGCAAAATGCCCAGCACGCCGCCCAGGGCGCGCAGTTGCGGCGCGAGTTCCGTACGTCCCCGGTTGATTTCGTTGGCCAGATCGAACAGCACGGCGAGCGCTTCCGGCGTGGCGAAATCATCGTCCATCGCCTGCTTGAATCGCGTCGCGTAGGGCTCGTTCCAGTCCGGCAATTCTCTGGAGAACGGGAACGGGACGCCCTTGAGCGCGGTGTACAGCCGGGTCAGAGCGGCCTTTGCGTCCTGGAGATGCGCATCCGAGTAATTCAGCGGGCTTCGGTAGTGGGCGCGCAGAATGAAGAACCGCACAACCTCCGGATCGAATTGCTTCAGGATATCGCGGATCGTAAAGAAGTTGCCAAGGGACTTCGACATCTTCTCCTCGTCGACG
The DNA here is from genome assembly GCA_049582445.1 of Burkholderiales bacterium. Taxonomy (GTDB): domain Bacteria; phylum Pseudomonadota; class Gammaproteobacteria; order Burkholderiales; family SG8-39; genus DAHVFK01. Next base: position 13,335 of record JBAUTZ010000066.1, on the reverse strand, counting down.
CGCACGAAGCCGTTGTGCATCCAGTAATTGACGAACTTGGTGGCGTTTGCGCCCTCCGACTGCGCGATCTCGTTTTCGTGATGCGGGAACTGCAAGTCCTGGCCACCCCCGTGAATGTCGAAATGACGGCCAAGCAACGCGCAGCTCATCGCAGAGCACTCGATGTGCCAGCCAGGACGCCCCTCTCCCCACGGTGAGCCCCACTTGGGTTCATCCGGCTTGGACCGCTTCCACAGCACGAAGTCCAGTGGATCCTGCTTGGATGCGTCCACCTCGACGCGCTCGCCCGCGCGCAGCTCGTCGAGGGATTTTCCGGACAGCATCCCGTAGTGCGGAAACTTTCGCACGGCGAAGTTGACGTCCCCGTTCGCCGAGGCGTACGCCAGTCCGCGCCGCTCGAGTTCGCCGATCATGTCCAACATCTGCGGAACGTACTGGGTCGCGCGCGGCTCGTGATCCGGCCTCTCGACGCCCAACGCCGCCGCGTCTTCCTCCATGTATCGAATGAAGCGCGCAGTCAGCTCGCCGATCTCTTCGCCGCTTTCCGCTGCGCGACGGATGATCTTGTCGTCGATGTCGGTGATGTTGCGCACGTAGGTCACGCGGTACCCGCTCGCGCGCAACCACCTGCGCACCATGTCGAAAACCACCATGACGCGACCGTGGCCGAGGTGGCAGAAGTCGTAAACCGTCATGCCGCAGACGTACATCCGGACTTCGCCCGGGCGCATGGGCACAAAGTCCTGTTTTTGCCTTCCGAGCGAGTTGTAGATCTTGAGCATCTAGGGCGAGCGCCCAGTTCCTGTCCGGCAGGACGTGCCACGGAGGAAGTTGTGGACCACCAAGGCTTGGTCTAGAATTCTTTTTTGTTCCGTAGGGCCTTGAAAAGTATAACACAATGGTCGCCGCGACCCTTCCGGCGGCCAAGGCGCGGCGCCTTTCCATGCATAGGTACGATGCCGCCTCCCGTAACTTCCCCCGTGCGCCTCGGCGCCATCGATAACGAGAACCGTGATGAGACTCTACAAGCTGTGGACCCCCGTCGTGATCCTTTCCGCCGCCGCCGCCTCGCCGGGCGCGGCCGCGGCCAATGTTCAAGTGGACATCACGACCAACGTCGGGACGATCCGCCTGGAGCTGTATCCTGCCAAGGCGCCAAAGACGGTAGAGAACTTTCTCCATTACGTGCGCAACGGCCACTACAACGGCACCATATTCCATCGCGTGATCGACGGCTTCATGATCCAGGGGGGCGGTTTCGACAAGGGCTTTCATCAAAAGCCGACCGACGCGCCGATTCCGAACGAGGCGCAGGCTGGAGTCAAAGCCGGACTGAAAAACGACGTCGGCACGATCGCCATGGCGCGCACCTCGAACCCCGATTCCGCGACTGCGCAATTCTTCATCAACGTAGGCGACAACGCGTTCCTCAACTGGGGCGATCCTCGGAGCGACGGGAACGGCTATGCGGTCTTCGGCAAGGTCGTTTCCGGAATGGACACGGTCACGAAAATCGCGAAGATGCCCACGGGGTCCGGCGGACCGTTCCCCCGCGATGTGCCGCAGGAAACGATCGTCATCGAGTCGATGACCGTCGTCGGCTCGAAATAGATCAACTAGGGGCCAGCGCGCCGGTCCGGGCACCCAGCGCAGCCTGAAGCGTGCCGCGTAACCTACTCGTCTCCGACCTGCACCTTTCGATCGAGCGTCCGGCTATCGTCGCTCGGTTCCTGCGCTTCATGCGGGTCGAGGCGAGTGAAACGGATTCGCTTTTCGTCCTGGGCGACCTGTTCGAGCACTGGGTCGGCGACGACGAGTTGAGCGCGGCGGATGGCGATCCGCTGGCTGCGCAGGTCGCCGAGGCGTTTCGAGCCTTGACCCGCCGCGGTACCCCAGTGTACGTGATGCACGGGAATCGGGACTTCCTTCTCGGTGCCGCGTTCTTCGAAGCGACGGGCGCGTATCCGTTGAAGGACTCCTCGGTCCGCGACATCGATGGCTGCGCATACTTACTGCTGCACGGCGACACGCTGTGCACGGACGATCTTGCCTACATGGCGTGGCGCGCCACGGCGAGGTCGAATGCATGGCAGCGCGAATTTCTCGCCGCACCGCTCGCGCAGCGGCGGGAGCACGCGCAGGCGCTGCGCGAGCAGAGCGAAACGCTCAAGAAGGCCAAGAGCGCCGAGATCATGGACGTCAATGCCGATGCGGTGCGTGAAGCCTTCGTGCGGCACGCGGTGACCCGCATGATCCACGGCCACACCCACCGCCCGGCGCACCACGTCATGCAGATCGCCGGCCGGACATGCGAGCGCTGGGTGCTTCCGGACTGGTACCAGCGCGGCGGCTACCTGAGCCTCGAAGAGGGCGCAGGGCGCTTGGTCTACCTCGAGCCTTAAGGCAGTCCGCGCGCCAAGTCGGCGCGCAGGTCTTTGACGGACTCGAGCCCGACCGCGACCCTGAGCAGTCCTTCGGTGATTCCGGCCGCTGCGCGCGCTTCGGCGGACAGCCGCCCATGAGTGGTCGTCGCCGGATGCGTAATGGTCGTCTTGGTATCGCCCAGGTTGCCGGTGATCGATATCAGGCGGGTCGAATCGATGACCTTCCATGCCGCGCTACGGCCGCCCTTGACCTCGAATGACACCACCGCGCCACTGCTTCTCTGCTGGCGCTGCGCGAGCGCGTGTTGCGGATGCGATGGCAGGCCTGGATAGTGGACCCGCGCCACGGCGGGCTGCGCCTCCAGCCAGTGCGCGAGTTCGAGCGCGTGGGAGGACTGGGTCAGCATGCGCAGCTCGAGCGTCTCCAGGCCTTTAAGGATCACCCATGCGTTAAACGGCGACAGGGACGGCCCAGCGGTGCGCAGAAAACCGAAGATGCCGTCCATCACCAGTTTCCGCGACCCGGCGATGGCGCCGCCAAGCACCCTCCCTTGGCCGTCCAGGTACTTGGTCGCCGAGTGCACCACCAGGTCCGCGCCGAGCGCCAGTGGCCGCTGCAACGCCGGCGTGCAGAAGCAATTGTCGACCACCAGCAAGGCGCCAGCGCGGTGCGCGACGGCGGCGATCGCCGCGATGTCGGACACCTCGGTTAATGGATTAGAGGGCGTCTCTAGAAAGAAGAGCCGGGTGGCGGGCCGTACCGCGCGCTCCCAATCGCCCACGTCGGTCGGGGAGACAAAAGTCGTCTCGACTCCAAAGCGTCCGAGGATCCCCGAATACAGCTGCATCGTCGCGCCGAAGACGGCCTTCGAGCAGACGACGTGATCACCTGCCTTCAACAGCGCCATCGACAAAGCAAGGATCGCGGACATTCCCGAGGACGTTGCCACGCAGGCCTCAGCCCCTTCCAGTGCGGCGAGCCGGTCCTGAAACATGCTGACGGTCGGGTTCGTGAACCGGGAGTAGACAAACCCTTCCTCGCTGCCGGTAAAGCGCGCGGCGGCCTGCTGCGCGTTTTCGAACACGAAGCTGGAGGTGAGGAACAGCGCTTCGGAATGCTCTTGGAATCCTGTGCGTGCCTGGCCGGCGCGCACGCCTAGTGTCGCAAGCTCGAATGTATCGTCCATCACGTCACATCCTTTGCCTGCGGGCGTAAAAAAACCCGGCTGCGCGGACCGGGTTTACGGCACGCTTTAGCAGCATTTTTAATGCGCCCGCAAGCTGTGGTTTCAAATCGGCGCAACCAACATTCTAGCCGCGACGCTCGAAGGCGTAAAGGGCCTGGACGGCCGCTATTGCGAGGTCACCAGGTTCAGATCGAGCTGAGCGGCGTCGGTCTCGTCGCTCGAATCGCGCGCCGCATCGCGGCGTGACTCGATGGTGCGCAGGTAATCGCTGGTCACGTCACCCGTGATGTATCGCCCGTCGAAGCAAGAGGTCTCGAAGCTGGTGAGCCTGGGGTTCACGCGGCGCACGGTATCCTCGAGCGCTTCCAGGTCCTGGTAAATCAGGGCATCGGCGCCGATCTCCCGCGCCACCTCGTCTTCCGTGCGGTGCGCCGCGATCAGTTCGGCGCGCGTCGGCATATCGATACCGTAGACGTTCGGGAACCGGACCGGTGGCGCGGCGGACGCGAAAAACACCTTCCTTGCGCCCGATTCGCGTGCCATCAGTACGATCTCCTGGCTGGTCGTCCCGCGCACGATCGAGTCATCGACCAGGAGCACATTCTTGCCGCGAAACTCCATCCCGATGGCGTTGAGCTTCTGACGCACCGAACGCCGGCGCACCGCCTGCCCCGGCATGATGAATGTCCGCCCGATATAGCGGTTCTTCACGAATCCTTCGCGATACGGGACCCCCAGTCCGAGCGCCAGCTGCAGCGCCGAAGGCCGACTGGAGTCGGGGATCGGAATCACCACGTCGATGTCGAGGTGGCGGTACTGGCGGCGGATCTTGTCCGCCAGCTTTTCACCCATGTTGAGGCGCGCCTCGTACACCGACGCGCCGTCTATCAGCGAGTCTGGCCGCGCAAGATACACGTATTCGAAAATACAGGGGCTGAGTCGGACCTTTGGCGCGCACTGCTGGCTGTAGAAATTGCCGTCCTCGTCGATCAGCACCGCTTCGCCCGGTGCCACGTCCCGCAGCACGCGAAACCCGAGCGCGTCGACCGCGACGGATTCCGACGCCACCATGTATTCGGTCCCCGCGTCGGTCTCGTTGTACCCGATCACTGCCGGTCGGATACCGTACGGATCGCGGAATGCAAGGACCCCGTAGCCGGCGATCATGGCGATTACTGCGTATGCGCCGCGGCAACGCCTGTGGACATTCGATACCGCGGTAAAAATCGTCTGCGGATCGAGCCGCAGCTTGACGGAGGTGCTCTCCAATTCGTGCGCTAGGACATTGAGCAGCACTTCCGAGTCGGAATTGGTATTGATGTGCCGTAGATCCTGCCGGAACATCTCCTCCTTGAGCTGATCGGCGTTCGTCAGATTTCCGTTGTGGCCGAGCACGATGCCGAAGGGGGAATTGACGTAGAAGGGCTGAGCCTCGGCCAGATTGAAGGCCGACCCGGCCGTGGGATAGCGGCAGTGGGCAATGCCTACGTTACCGGGCAGGGATCGCATGTTGCGGGTCCGGAACACGTCGCGCACCATGCCGCTGCCCTTCTGCATGTGAAAGGTCTTGTGCTGGCTGGTGACGATACCGGCCGCGTCCTGTCCGCGGTGCTGCAGCAGCAGCAGCCCGTCGTAGAGCAGCTGGTTCACCGGCGTACGCGCGACAATTCCGAGAATCCCACACATAGGAGCGGCCTACCAGTGGTCAAGGCTCTCAATCATATCTCAGGCGCGCCGCGAAGGACGCGGGCAACCACGGCTTGAGCGCCTGCACCGTACGGGCCAGCGGCGTGCCGACCACCGATTCGCGCCAGACCGGCTGACGCGGCAGCGCGGTTAGGCCTGCAAGCAACGCAAGTACGAATACGATCAGCAGGCCCCGCGCGACGCCAAAGAGCGAACCGAGGACTCTGTCGAGTCCCTCGAGGCCGACGGACTTGATCAGCTTTGCCAAGAAAAGTCCCGCCAGCGTCGTGACCATGAGCGTCACGACGAAGACGCCGATGAATGCGAGCAAAACGCGAAGCTGGGGGGACGGGATCGACGCCGGCAGCGCCTCTCCGAGCGGCCCGCCGAGCAGGTTCGCCGCAAGGAACGCGAGCACCCATCCGGCCACCGAGATCACCTCGCGCACCAGTCCGCGCCATATGCCCCATGCCACGGACACGCCCATTACGCCGACGACGGCGTAGTCCAGCCAGGTCATCCCGACTTGGTGGCGACGTTTCCGGGGTTGAGGCCGAGGCCTTTCAGCTTTTGCAGAGCCTTCTCCGCCGCCTCCCGGCTCGCAAAAGGTCCGGCTCGCACGCGCGTCACCTGACCACTCGCGGTAGCGACCGACTCGGTGTAGTAAGGGACTTTCGCGGCTGCGAGCCGCTGCGTCAGCTCCTTCACTTTCTCCTGGCTGGCGAGAGCGGCAACCGGCACGACGTATTCGGCATTCGCGAGCGCGGCCTCCGCGCGCGCATGCTCGGTGTCGCTGACTCGCGGCGCAGGCTTGGTCGGCGCCGGCGAACCCTGCGGCTCGGGCACGGCCGCGACCAGCGGCTTGGCAGGCACTGCAGGCGAAAAGGGCGTGTCCTCGCTCGGGATCCGAACGCTCACCGCCGGGGCTCGCCGTCCAGGCTCGGAATCGAACACCATGGGCAACACGATCACCGCGAGGAGCACCAAGGCAACCGCGCCGACTAGGCGCCGGCGCCCACGGCGTTTGAGCGTGTTGACGTCCTGGGATTCAGCCATGACTGATTGAGTCGTCCCGCGCCGTCTTGAGAAATGCCATCACACTGCCGACGGTCAAGAAGGATCCAAAAACGACAATTTTATCATCCTCATGCACCGATTCCCGCGCTGCAGCGAACGCCTGCACGGCCGACTCGTGCTGTATCACCGGCGCGCGCACGCCGTTTGCCTGCAAGCTCGCGGAAAGTTCGGCGCTCGCGGCACCCCGCGGCCCCGGCAAACTCGCCAAGTGCCAGCGAGTCACGCGTGGCATCAGTTCGCGCAGCACTCCGCCGATGTCCTTGTCGCGCAGCATGCCGCATACCGCGATCGTCTCCGGAGAAAAGCCGCTCGACCCGAGATTCGCGGCGAGCGTACGCGCGGCCTCGGGATTGTGCGCGACATCGAGAACCACCTGCGGGCGGCCGGGCAGCACCTGAAAGCGTCCGGGTAAAGCGACCTGCGCGAGGCCATTGCGCACGTCCTGCATCGTTAGCGGGATTCGGCCGCGCAACGCGTCGAGCGCGCACAGCGCCGCCGCCGCGTTGCGCAACTGGATCGCCCCGCGCAACGCCGGATGCGCAAGGCCCGAGCGCGCTCCTGCGGGTCCCCAGTATCGCCACTGACCGTCCTGCCGGGCATAGCCAAAATCGCGCCCGATGAGGAGCGGCATCGCGCCGACCGCGGTGGCGTAATCCAGCACGGAAGCGGGCGGCTCCGGCTCGGCGATCACCGCTGGGCGATTGGGACGGAAAAGACCCGCCTTCTCCCGCCCGATGTCTTCCCGCGAGTGGCCCAGATATTCGACGTGATCGATGCCGACGCTCGTCAGCACGGCGCAGTCGGCGTCGAATGCGTTGACCGCGTCGAGGCGCCCCCCAAGCCCGACTTCCAGCACCACAGCATCGAACTTCGCACGCGCAAACAGCCAGCACGCCGCGAGCGTGCCGAACTCGAAGTAGGTAAGCGGCGTGGCGCCGCGATCCCGCTCGACCGCCGCGAACGCCTCGCACAATTCCTCGTCCGTCGCCTCGCGACCCTCTAGTCGTACCCGCTCGTTGAAGCGAAGCAGGTGGGGCGATGAGTAGTGGCCAACGCGGTATCCGGCGGCTCGAAGGACCGATTCGAGCATTGCGCACACCGATCCCTTGCCGTTTGTGCCCGTGACCGAAATCACCGGGCAGTCGAACTTCACGCCGAGACGCCGTACAACTGGCGCGACACGATCGAGACCGAGCGCGATCGTCTGCGGGTGCTGGCGTTCGATGTACTCGAGCCAGCCGGCCAAGGTGGTCAATTCGGAAATGTCCGGCGCCGCGCGCTGTACGTCAGGGCCCCTGCTCCGCGGGCAGGTCCTTCAACATGGACAGCACTGAAGCGAGCTTGTCGCGCAGCTGCCGCCGGTCGACGATGAAATCGATCGCCCCTTTCTCGAGCAGGAACTCGGCGCGCTGGAAGCCCTCGGGCAGCTTCTGCCGTACCGTCTGCTCGATGACCCGCGGACCCGCAAAACCGATGAGCGCCTTGGGCTCGGCGATGACGATATCGCCGATCATCGCGAAACTCGCCGAAACGCCCCCCATGGTCGGGTCGGTGAGCACCGAGATGAACGGCAACCTGCGCTCCGCGAGCTCGGCGACCGCCGCGGTGGTCTTCGCCATTTGCACGAGGGACAGCAGCCCCTCCTGCATGCGTGCCCCGCCCGATGCGGTAACGCAGATGAAGGGCAGCTTCTGCTCGATTGCCACGCGCACGCCTCTGACGAAGCGCTCGCCAACCACCGATCCCATCGAGCCACCCATGAACTCGAACTCGAAGGCCGCGCACACGACGCCGATTTCCTTGATCGAGCCCTGCATCGTCACCAGGGCGTCGGTCTCTTCGGTCTGCTCCTGCGCCTCGGCGAGTCGTTCGGGATAGCGCCGCGAATCCTTGAATTTCAGGGTGTCGACGGGCAGCACCTCCGCGCCGATCTCGAACCGTCCGTCGCTGTCGAGCAGCGCATCGAGTCTCGCTCGGGCGCCCAGGCGCTGGTGGAATCCGCACTTGGGACAGACATTGAGGTTCTTCTCGAGGTCCGTGCTGTAGAGCACGGCATCGCACTCGGGGCACTTCGTCCACAGCCCCTCCGGCACGGTCTTGCGCGCGCCGCCGACGCTGCGCTGGATCTTCGGCGGCAGCAGCTTCTGTAACCAGCTCATGGCCGCGCGTCGAGTGCGCTGCGGATCGGGCGAAGCAGCTGCTTCACCCGTGACACCGCATCATTCGGTCCCGCGGACTCGATCTCCTGGATGATCCGGCTGCCGATGACAACCGCATCCGCGATCTCGGCCACGCGACGCGCCGACTCCGGATCACGAATGCCGAAGCCGACGCCGATCGGCAACGCCGTAGCAGCGCGGATGGCGGGCAGGTGCGCCGCGACGTCCGCAAGATCCAGGTGCCCCGCCCCGGTAACTCCCTTGAGAGACACGTAATACAGATAGCCGCTGCCCACGCGCGCCACTTCCTTGATGCGCGCCTCCGTCGACGTGGGCGCGAGCAGGAAGATCGCGTCCAGTCCGCTTCGCTTCGCCAGGTCGGCGAATTGCGCCGATTCCTCGGGCGGATAATCGACCACGATCACCCCGTCCACTCCCGCCGCGACGGCCTGCGCCACGAACCTGCCGATCCCCATCGCTTCGACCGGGTTCGCGTAGCCCATCAGTACCACCGGCGTTTCCGAGTCGCGACTGCGGAAATCCCGCACCATCTCGATCACGTCGGACAGGCGGATGTGGTGTGCCAGAGCGCGCTCCGCAGATCTCTGGATCACGGGCCCGTCGGCCATCGGATCGGAGAACGGCACGCCGAGTTCGAGAATGTCTGCGCCCGCTTCGACCAGCGCATGCAACAAGGGCACCGTGACCGAGGGGTTCGGGTCGCCCGCGGTGATATACGGAATCAAGGCCTTGCGTCCGGCCTTGCGCAGCGTCTCGAACCGGGAGTGGATACGAGACATATTCAGAAGGAAATTCCGGAGCGTTGCGCCACGGTGTGCATGTCCTTGTCCCCGCGTCCGGACAGGTTGACGAGCAGGATCGTATCCTTGGGCAGGCCAGGAGCGATCTTCGCCGCATACGCAACCGCGTGGCTTGATTCGAGAGCGGGAATGATCCCCTCGTAGCGGCACAGGTCGTGGAAGGCCTGCAACGCCTCATCGTCGGTAATTGCCACGTACTCCGCGCGCCCAGTGTCCTTCAGCCACGCATGCTCCGGACCGACGCCGGGATAGTCGAGTCCCGCGGAGATGGAGTGCGTCTCGATGATCTGACCGTCGGCGTCCTGCAGCAGATAGGTCCGATTGCCATGCAATATTCCGGGTCTCCCGGCGACCAGCGACGCGGCATGCTTGCCGGTCGCGAGTCCTTCGCCAGCCGCTTCGACGCCGATCAGGCGTACCGCCTGCATGCCGAGGTAGGCGTGAAAGATTCCCATGGCATTCGAGCCGCCGCCCACGCAAGCGAGCACCGCCTCGGGGTGCTTGCCGGCGAGCTCAGGAACCTGCTGCAGGCATTCCTCGCCGATCACGGACTGGAAATCGCGCACCATCATCGGATACGGATGCGGGCCAGCGACCGTGCCAATGATGTAGAAGGTATTCTCGACATTGGTCACCCAATCGCGCATCGCTTCGTTGAGCGCATCCTTGAGCGTCTTGGATCCCGATTCCACGGGCACTACGCGCGCGCCGAGGAGCTTCATGCGGTAGACGTTCGCAGCCTGCCGCTTCACGTCCTCGGAACCCATGTATACGACGCATTCCATTCCGTAGCGGGCTGCGACCGTCGCTGCGGCAACGCCGTGCTGCCCCGCTCCGGTTTCCGCGATCACCCGCGGCTTGCCCATGCGCCGGGCGAGAAGGGCCTGGCCAATCGTGTTGTTGATCTTGTGCGCACCGGTGTGGTTGAGGTCCTCGCGCTTGAGGAAGATCTGCGCGCCGCCGTACTTCTGCGACAACCGCTTGGCGTGATAGACCGGGGTCGGGCGACCGACGTAATGCTTCAACTCGTAGCGCAGCTCGGCCTGGAACTCGGGATCGGTTCTCGAGCGATCGTAGGCTTCGCGCAATTCGTCGAGCGCATGTATCAGGGTTTCGGCGACGAACACCCCCCCGTAGGGACCGAAGTGTCCCCGTGCGTCGGGTAGATCAACCATCTGCATTTCTGACCTCTTTGATGAAGGCGGCAATCATGGCGGCATCCTTGATGCCCTTGGCCGTCTCGACCCCGCTCGATACGTCCACTCCCCAGGGACGCACGAGCCGTATCGCGTCGCCAACGTTAATCATTGTTAACCCGCCTGAGAGGACCAATGGCGTCGGCCGCCGCCGCGGCACGATCGACCAGTCGAAGCTCGTACCCGTACCTCCGTAGGCTTCCACATAGGCATCCGCAAGCCACCCGCTCGCAGCCTCGTACGGGCGCAGGCATTTTATCAAATCGACTCCTTCCCTCATGCGGCAGGCCTTGATGTACGGAATATCGAACGAATCGCAGAATTCGGGGCTCTCCTCGCCGTGGAATTGCACTGCGTCGGGCCGCACCTCCACCAGCACCCGCTCCACTTCCTCCCGGGTCGGGTTGACGAAAAGCGCGATCGCGCTGACGAAGGGCGGCAAAGCGCGGCGAACCGCGCGCGCCTGCTCGTGCGACAGAAATCTCGGGCTCGGAGGGTAGAACACCAGGCCGATGGCGTCGGCGCCCGCTTCTGCGGCAGCGTAGGCGTCGGCTGTCCGGGTGATGCCGCAGATTTTCACGCGGGTGCGCATCGCTCAACGTTCGAGTGGATGGGTTGCCCCTGCGCGCTGCCCGGTGTCCAGGCCCCAAGCCGGGGCGTACTCGATGGCCTCCAGATACAGGCCTTCGGCAGCGAAGGTCGGGGCGGCACGATTACGGTCGCGCGACTCGAGCACCTCTCTCGCCCAATGCGGCGCGTGCTTGCCCTTGCCCACGTACACCAGCGTGCCGACCAGATTGCGCACCATGTGATGCAGAAAAGCATTCGCGGTGAAGATGAAATCGATACGCTCGCCACGACGCTCGATCTCGAGCCGCCGCAGGTTCCGGCGTGGCGTTTTTGCCTGGCACTCGGAGGATCGGAAAGCGGAGAAATCATGCTCGCCCAGAAGCCCGGAAGCGGCGTCGCGCATCGCCGCGACGTCCAACTCGCCGTGAAACCACCCAACGTAGCGTGACGCGAGCGCCGGCCGCACCCGCCGGTTGAGCAGGACGTAGCGATAGGTACGCGCGGTCGCGCTGTATCGCGCGTGAAAGCTCACTTCGACCGCCTTTGCCCACAGGACCGCAACGGATTCCGGCAGCACCGCGTTGACTCCCCGCACCCAGGCAGTAAGCGGCCGCACTGCGTTGGTATCGAAATGAACGACTTGCTCCCGTGCGTGAACGCCCCGGTCGGTGCGACCGGCGCAGGTGACGCCCAGGGGCTCCCCGCCAATGGCTGCCAGGGCAGCCTCCAGCGCATCCTGAACGGTCCCGCCCTCCGGCTGGGTCTGCCAGCCCAGAAAGCGGCTGCCGTCATATTCAAGCCCGAGCGCGATTCTCATGCTGGAAAAAGTTTAGCCACGGCACCCTCCGCTGTCGCGGCCGGCCCGTGGCTAATTGCGGAATTCGCCGTCAGCCGAGACTGGCGAGCATCTGCTGCGCTTGACCCTTTTGCGCAGCGTCCCCTTCCTGCATCACCTCGTTCAGCAGCTCGCGCGCTCCATCCTTGTCCCCCATGTCCTCGTAGGCCTTCGCAAGATCGAGCTTGGTCGCGACTTCCTGCCACTTGGGGTCAGTATGCGTTCCGGCGAGTACCAGGGTGTCGTCGTTCGCTCCCCCAAGATCGAGGCTGATCGAAGACAGGTCGATGGACGGCTGAGTCTTGCTGACTTCAGATCCCGCCTTGGATCCTTCGGTATCGAGATGAAGGTCGAAGTTCATGGAGGCGGTCGTGTCGTCGGGTGTGTGCGCGCCGGCTCGCTCATGACCTCCGCTCGCAGGAAGCTCGAAATCCAGGCCACCGCCCGACGGCTTAGGCTCTCCGCCGCCGAGGTCAAAATCCAGGCCCGTCGTCGGCTCTTCCTTCCCCATCTTCATCTTGAGGGTGCCACCCGTCGAGAAAGCGCTATCCGCCCCCTTTGGCAGGATTTCGTGCGCGCCCGAGCCGATATCGAAATCAATATCCGCGGTTCCAGCGCTGCCACCGCCTTGCGTCGAGTCCAGGTCGAAGTCGAGGGTGGGTGCCGCGGGCGGGGCCAGCGGCGCGGGAGTCACTGCCGTCGGCGCAACGTCGGCTGAGCCACCGCCACCGTAGAGGCTATTAGTTGGATCCAACGATCTGCCAAGGCCTGCCGCCTTCTCCCACTCGGGTCCCACGCCGTTGGTCAGGCCTTTCAGCTTGAGAGCGGTCTGCTCGAAGGCCGCTCCGTCTCGGCGTCCCGCGTAGATTTCGAGCAACTTGGCGTGCACGGCCGCTCGATTCGGGTCCTTTTGCACCGCTTCCTTGAGGATTTCCTCGGCCTGCGTGTCGCGGCCATAGGCCATGTAGACGTCGGCCTCCGCGATCGGGTCGACTTCGTCCGCTTCCATCGCGGCCAGATTCGACTGACTCACCGATACCTGGGACGGCATGCCGCCCGGCTGCTCCGGGGCATTGAACACCGAGGACGCCGCCGCCCCCGCAAGTGCACCGCCAGCCACGCTATCCTGGAATCGGGCTTGCCCCGACTTCTTGCGTCTCCACGACCAAGCCCCGTAGCCCAGCAGAAGTACGACGATCGCGCCGATCCCGAATAGGGCCATCGGATTCTCCAGCAACTCATCGACCAGGCTGGGTTCCGGAGGCGCGACGGGCTTCGGCTGCGGCCCCGGCTTTGCCGCAGGCTGAGTAGCGGGCTTGGGTACCTCCGGCGCCTTCGATACCTGCGGCGCAGGTTGTTGCGCAGCCTGCTGGGCGGGCGGCGCGCTCGGTTGCGCAGCGGCCGCGGGCGCAGCTTGCCC
>JBAUTZ010000065.1:0-56615 GCA_049582445.1 Burkholderiales bacterium | reverse complement strand
CGGCAGCAGCGTCCCCTGCAGCGTCGTCCCCTGGAGCACAACTCCCTGCGCGACCGACGCGACGCCCGCCGCCTGCGCCACTTCGTATCCAGCGAGAGGAACCGGACGAGGTGCCGGATTTTCTCGAGGACGAGGCGCCCGTGCGCCACCTTTCCTTCGCGTGGGCACTGCTTACTTTGGTCGCGCTGCTCGCGCTCGCCGGTCAGCTGACGATTTACTTCCGCAACGATATTGCGCTTGCCTGGCCAGCTACGAAATCGCAGCTTGCCGACGCCTGCAAGATCGTCGGTTGTCGACTGCGGCTGCCGCACCGCCCGGATCTGATGAGCATCGAGTCTTCCGACTTGCAGGCCGACCCAGGCGTAGACAAGGTGATCGTGCTGAACGCGGTGATCAGGAACCGCGCGACCTTCGCACAGGAATACCCCGAGCTTGAGCTGACGCTCACCGATGAAATCGACCAGGTGCTGGTGCGCCGCGTACTCAAACCATCGGACTACCTCGATTCGGCGCGCGCCGCACAGTTGATAGAGCAGGGCATCGCTGCCGGAGCTGAAGTGAATCTACGCATGCGATTCGACGCCAGCCGCGTGCACGCCACCGGATTTAGGCTGTTTCTATTCTTTCCGTAATCCAGCTAACGGAGATTACTTGACTACGCTCGTGACAGGATCGATCGCCTACGACACCATCATGGTGTTCCCGGACCGCTTCAAGAATCACTTGCTTGCCGACCAGCTGCACATTCTCAATGTCTGCTTCCTCACGCCGGAGATGCGGCGCGAATTCGGCGGCACTGCGGGCAATATCGGCTACAACCTGCGGCTTCTTGGCGGCGAGCCGCTGGTGATGGCGACCGTCGGGGAGGACATTCCTCCGTACCTGCGGCGGTTCGAGAAGCTCGGCATCGATACGCGGTTGCTGAAAACAATCCCCGGCCAGTTCACGGCGCAGGCGTTCATCACGACCGACCTGGACGACAACCAGATCACCGCCTTTCACCCGGGCGCCATGAATCATTCGCATGAGAACAGCATCGGCGCAGAGTTACGCGCCTCGCTCGCGATCGTCGGGCCGGACGGTAAGAATGGCATGCAACAGCACGCGCGCGAATGCGCGCGGCACGGCATCCCCTTCATGTTTGACCCAGGCCAGGGGCTGCCGATGTTCTCGGCGACCGAACTCGCGGAGCTCATCGGGCTGGCCGATTACGTCGCGGTCAACGACTACGAGGGCAAGATGCTCGAGGAAAAAATGGGGCGCAGTCTGGAGGAGCTTGCCAAGGAAGTCAAAGCGCTGGTGGTCACCCTTGGTGCGCAGGGCTCGCTCGTCCATGCGGCGGGCACGCGCCACGAGATTCCGTGCGTTAGGGCGGACAAGGTCGTCGACCCAACGGGTTGCGGCGATGCTTATCGCGCAGGACTGCTCTACGGGCTGGGCCACAATTGGGATTGGCCGAGCACTGCTCGCCTTGGAGCGGTCATGGGGGCGATCAAGATCGCGCATCGGGGCGCGCAGAATCACGTGCCGTCGCGGGACGAAATCGAGCAGCGGTTCAGGAATGCCTTCGGTTTTTCGCCCTGGAGATAGGGAGATCCGAGGGGATCGCGTCAGGCCTTGCCGAGTGCCGCGCGGAGTTTCTCGGCGTATGCGTCGAGCGTTTCGCGTGGTGGGTTCTTCGCCGGCCAGATGAGCGCCATGCCGTCGCCTTCGTGGCGCGGCAGCAGATGGACGTGGTAGTGGAACACCGTCTGGCCGGCAGGCGCTCCGTTCGCTTGATAGATCGAAAGGCCTTGCGGATGGAAGGCGTCACGGATGGCGCGCGCCACCCGTAGACTGGCGCGTGCGACGGCCCCTGCCTGCTCCTCGTCGAGTTGGTAGAGATTCTCGACATGGGCCTTGACGGCAACCAGCACGTGTCCCGGATTCACTTGACCGATGTCCATGAAGGCAAGCGTGTGCTCGTCGTCGTACACCGTCGTGGCTGGAATCCGACCGGCCACGATGCCGCAGAATATGCACTCGCTCATTGGTTCTCCTGGAGCAGGTCCTCGTCGAGGGGCCGATACGCGGCACAAGAGACCTGGTAAAGACTGCGGTCCTCCAGACGCAGCGCGGTCAGCGCGCCGCCCCACACGCAGCCCGTGTCGAGCGCCACGAGCCGCGCGTTTAGCCTCAAGCCGAGCGCCGACCAGTGGCCGCAGACGATGGCCGGTTCCGCACGCCCGGCACGCCACTGGAACCACGGCCCGTACCCGGCGGGCGGCTCGATACCCTTGGCATGGAACTCCATGATGCCCTCGGGCGTGCAATATCGCATGCGCGTCATCGCGTTGACGATCACGCGCAGGCGGTCCCACCCGGACAATGCGTCGCTCCAACGGTCCGGCTTCCCTCCGTACATGTTGGAGGTGAATGCCAGGTAATTTGCCGAACGCAGAGCTACTTCGACTTCGCGAGCCAAGGCCAATGCCTGGTTGACCGACCACGTTGGCAACAAGCCGGCATGCACCATGGCGTAATCGCCCTCGACGTGCATTACGGATCGGCTGCGAAGCCAGTCGATCAGCTCGCGCGCGTCCGGGGCCGTCAGCACATCGTCGAACGTGTCGTCCGCACGCCGCTTGGCGTGACCTTCATACAGGCAGACGAGGTGCAGGTCGTGGTTGCCGAGGACCACCACCGCCACCTCACCGAGGCCGCGCACGAACCGCAGCACCTCGAGCGATTTCGGCCCTCGATTCACCAGATCGCCCACGAACCACAGCCGGTCGCGTGCACCGTCGAAAGCGATGCGCTCAAGCAGCGCTTGCAACTCGTCGTAGCAGCCCTGGACGTCGCCGATCGCGTAGGTGGCCATAGGCGGAGGACTCTAGCAGACGCGCCTAGAACGAGGCGTCGAGCCTTCTGTACTGGATCGCCTCGGCGATGTGCTCGGCGGCGATCGTTCGGCAACCAGCGAGATCGGCGATCGAGCGCGCGACACGAAGCACGCGGTGGTAGGCACGCGCCGAGAGCAGCAGACGAGCCAGCGCGTGGCGGAGCAATTTGTCGCCGTCCTGGTCGGTCCCGCAGTGGCGGTCGATTTCGCGGGTCTCGAGCAGGGCGTTCGGCTTGCCCTGGCGCGATTTCTGTAGTGCGCGCGCCCTCACGACCCGCTCGCGAATGGCACTGGTCGTCTCTCCCGGATCGGGCGCCAGGAGCTCCGAATTGCGGGGCGCAGGCACCTCCAGCTTGATGTCGATACGGTCGGCGAGCGGCCCGGAGATTCGCCCCCGGTAGCGTGCGATGCGCTCGGGCGTGCAGCGGCAGCGCCCCGCGGGCGATCCGCAATGTCCGCAGGGGCAGGGATTCATGGCCGCCACGAGCTGGAAGCGGGCCGGGAACTGCGCGTGACGCGCTGCGCGCGCGATGGAGACGCGCCCGGATTCCATCGGTTCGCGCAGCGCCTCAAGGACATCCCGATCGAATTCGGGCAGTTCGTCGAGAAACAGTACCCCGTGATGCGCGAGCGAGATCTCGCCCGGCCGCGGCAGATTGCCGCCTCCGACCAGCGCCGCACTCGAAGCGCTGTGGTGCGGCGCGCGAAAGGGTCGCGCACCCCACTGCACGGCGTCGAACCCTGCGCTCGATACCGACTGGATCGCCGCGACTTCGAGCGACTCTGCTTCCGATAGCGGCGGCAGGATTCCTGGAAAGCGTGCCGCGAGCATTGACTTTCCGGTTCCGGGCGGCCCGACCATAAGCACGCTGTGGCTGCCGGCCGCCGCGACCTCCAACGCACGCTTGACCTGGTGCTGCCCCTTAACCTCGTCGAAGTCCGGGTACGCCGGCGGCACGGGGCTCGTTTCCGCGACATAGTGCGCAACGGGTGCTTCTCCAGTGAGATGGGCCACCACTTCGAGCAGGGTGCGAACCGGTAAGACGCGCGCCCCTTCGGCAAGTGCCGCCTGCGGCCCGTTGTCGCTGGGCAGAACAAATGCGCGTCCCGCGTTACGCGCTTGAAGCGCCATGGCGAGCGCACCGCGTACCGGCCGCAACTCCCCAGTGAGGGAGAGCTCGCCGGCAAACTCGTGCCCGTCGAGCGCTTCGGGTGCCAGTTGTCCGCTCGCTGCCAGCACGCCGAGCGCGATCGGCAGGTCGAAGCGACTCGAGTCCTTGGGCAGGTCGGCCGGCGCGAGATTCACGGTGATGCGCCGGGCGGGAAATTCGAAGTGCGTATGGTTCAGCGCGGCGCGCACCCGGTCCTTTGCCTCACGCACCTCCGCATCGGGAAGGCCTACGATGTGGAACGCCGGCAGTCCTGGGCCGAGATGTACCTCGACCGTCACCTCGGGTGCGTCAATTCCCGCGAGCGCTCGGCTCGCGACCACCGCCAGCGGCATGCTTTCCCCTCTCGGACGCGCCGTCCACGACTACGTCAGGAGAAACGCAGGCCGCTGGCCCGGGGTTTACCTCGTGGTCTGTCCGCCGCGCCGTGACTCGAGTTCGGCAACCCGAGTCTCGAGAGCTTCGAGCTTGGCCTGCGCCCGGTCGAGAAGCTTCTTTTGCACGTCGAAGTCTTCGCGCGCGACCAGGTCGAAGCGATCGAAAAATGCGGCCAACAGGGCGCGAAGATTTCGCTCGAGGTCTTGCGCCGGGCCGCCGTCGCGCACGGCCTGAGAGATGCGCGCGCCCAACTGATCCAGTAGGTCTCGGTCGATCACGTTTGAAGCCCGGTTTCGTGTTGACGGCTTATAGCACGCAGGCTGCGCACCGTTCTCGAGCATCTCATCAAGCTGGCGCACCTAAACGGTGCCGAAACAATGCTGCGGCGCAACCTAAAAGCATTAACACGTTGATATGAAACAAATAAATATTTGGCACGGGAGATGCTAAAGCCTGAGGGCTTCTTTTCATTCCTCACTTAGGGAGATGTTCACCATGCGTAAGAGTCTTCTAGCCGTTTCCACGGTCGCGGCACTCGGGGCCCCAATGCTCGCGTCCGCGCAGCAGGCCGCAACCTCGCCGTACACCTTCACCGGCAACGTGTCGCTCGCGTCCGAGTACCTTTATCGGGGCATCGCACAGACTCGTGGCAAGCCCGCCATCCAAGGCGGTTTCGATTTTGGCCACTCGAGCGGCTTCTACCTCGGTACGTGGGGCTCAAACATCAGCTGGATCAGCGATTCCGTGCCCGGGTCCAGCGCGAGCATGGAGTGGGATGTCTATGGCGGTTACAAGGGAACCTTCGCCAAGGACTTCGGCTACGACGTCGGCGCCCTGACTTACATCTACCCGGGGACCGGGTTCGGAAGCTTCGATCCCAACACCACTGAAATCTATGGCGCCCTGAGCTGGAAGTGGCTCACGGCCAAGTACTCGTACAGCGTAACCAAGTTGTTCGGCTGGGTGAATCCCACCACCAACGAAGACTCCAAAGGCAGCGGCTACTTCGACCTTACCGGCAACTATGACGTCGGCAGCGGCTTTACGCTCGTAGGCCACATCGGATACCAGGATGTTCGTCATTACGGCGACGCGAGCTATACCGACTGGAAGCTTGGCGTAAACAAGGACCTGGGTTTCGGAACGCTCGGGCTGTTCTACTCCGACACCAACGCGAACGCGGACTGCGGCGGGGTGGCTTCGCAAAATCCCTACTGCATCAACAATTACGACCTTGGCAAGGGCCGCGTCCTCGTCACGTTCGGAAAAACGCTATAGGCGCAGGAGAAGGCGGCGAGAGCCGTCCCTCCGACTAAGGAGCCAACATGAAATTCGTTACGGCAATCATCAAGCCGTTCAAGCTCGACGAGGTGCGCGAAGCCCTCTCGGCGATCGGCGTGCAAGGGGTCACTGTGACCGAGGTGAAGGGCTTCGGCAGGCAGAAGGGCCACACCGAGCTCTATCGAGGCGCGGAGTACGTGGTCGACTTTCTGCCCAAGGTAAAGGTCGAGGCCGCAATCAAGACCGAGATCCTGGAACAGGTCATCGAGGCAATCGAGAAGGCGGCCAATACCGGCAAGATCGGCGACGGCAAGATCTTCGTCTTCGACCTCGAAAAAGTCATTCGCATCCGCACCGGTGAGACCGATGCGGCTGCGCTATAGGGAGATTACGATGAGAAAGCTTTTCGCAGTACTCGCGCTGTTCGCCACGGTCGGCTTCGCCGGCCACGCGCTGGCAGATGACAAGCCGGCAGCGGCGGATCAGGCGCAACCCGCAGCACAGTCGGCACCGGCGGCAGCGCCGGCACCCGCGGCCGCGCCTGCCGCTCCGCCCGCGCCGACCGAGCCTTACGTGACTACAGCCGACAAGGTCAGCTCCGGCGACACCGCCTGGATGCTCACTTCCACGGCGCTGGTGCTGATGATGACCATCCCCGGCCTGGCCCTGTTCTATGGCGGCATGGTGCGCAAGAAGAACGTGCTTGCGACGGTGATGCAGAGTTTCGCCATCACTTGCCTGATCACGATCCTGTGGTGGTTCGTGGGCTACAGCCTTGCCTTCACCCCGGGGCCCAACGCCTACATCGGCGGCCTGTCGCGCGCTTTCATGAACGGCATGACCTTCATGAAGGATGCAGGCAAGGAGACGGTGTCGCATATCGCACCGACCATTCCCGAGACGGTGTTCGCGATGTTCCAGCTGACGTTCGCGATCATCACGCCGGCCCTGATCTGCGGCGCCTTCGCCGATCGCATGAAGTTCTCGGCGATGCTGGTGTTCATGGGCGTTTGGTCGCTCGTCGTCTACAGCCCGATCGCTCACTGGGTGTGGGAACCGACCGGCTGGCTGGCGGCCAAGGGCGTGCTTGACTTCGCGGGCGGAACTGTCGTTCACATCAACGCCGGTATCGCCGGACTCGCGGCGGCCCTGGCCCTCGGCAAGCGGATTGGCTACAAGAAGGAGGTCATGGCGCCGCACAACCTGGTGCTGACCCTAATTGGAGCGTCCTTGCTGTGGGTGGGCTGGTTCGGCTTCAACGCCGGTTCGGCGGTCGCTTCCGACGGACGCGCGGGGATGGCGATGGCGGTCACGCAGATCGCGACCGCGGCTGCTGCGCTCGCCTGGATGTTCGCCGAGTGGATGGCGAAGGGCAAGCCTAGCGTGCTGGGCATCGCGTCCGGGGCCGTCGCAGGCCTGGTTGCGATCACCCCTGCCTCCGGCTTCGTAGGCCCGACCCCTGCAGTGATCATCGGCATCGCGGCCGGCGTGATCTGCTTCTGGGCCTCTGCCTACCTCAAGAACATGCTCGACTACGACGACTCGCTCGATGCATTCGGCGTGCACTGCGTCGGCGGCATCGTCGGCGCACTGCTCACCGGCGTGTTCGCGAGCAAGGAGATCTCGGGTGCCGAGGGATCGCTGGTCACGCAGCTCTGGGGCGTGGGCACGACCTTGATCTACGGGTTCGTTGTCTCGTACGTGCTCCTCAAGGTCATCGACATGACCATCGGGTTGCGCGTCACGGAAGAGGAGGAGCGCGAAGGTCTGGACATCGCCCTCCACGGCGAACACGTGGCCTGAGTACGCCAACCCGCACCGCCGGACCCGACCCGGCGGTGCGAAACAAGAGGTTGCAAGACGGGCCCTCGGGCCCGTCTTTTTTTTTGCCCGCGGGAGCTCCCCGTGCCCAGGCGAATTCGCGCTATCCTCCTGCGCTGTCGGGCCTCGCCAGGGGTGGTTCGGAGGAGCAATGCAGGGTCAACTCAATGCAACCGACGTGCTGCTCGTGCATGCACGCGATGCATCCTTGGGGACCCGGCCCGCGATCCTGCAGGCAGGACGCACTCTCAGCTACGCCGAGCTCGCCGAGCTCAGCGCGCGTGTCGCGGCCGCGCTGCGTGGCGCGGGTCTGTCGCCAGGCGACCTGGTTTGCATGCTGATGGACGACTCGCCGATGTTCTGCGCCACCTTTCTCGGCGCCATCAAGGCAGGCCTGGTCGCGATCCCGCTCAATACCCGGCTCGCGCCTTCCGATATCGAGTTCATCCTCGGCGACAGCGAGGCAAAGCTGCTCCTGTTCGACCCGGCACATGCATCGCTCGCCGCGCAGGCAACATCGTGCGCCCGTGGGCCGCGGCTGCTGGCGGCACGCGGCGACCCCGACTCGCTCGAAGCGCGGGCGCAGAACGCCTCGCCGATGCGGGTATCCTATCCGTCCAGTGCGTCCGATCCGGCGTTCTGGCTTTACTCGTCAGGCACCACGGGGCGCCCGAAAGCCATCCTGCACAGCCACGCTAACGCGGCGCAAGCGGGAAAGCTGCTGCGCGAGGTCGCGGGCGCACGGCCGGGAACGGTGATCCTCGCGACATCGAAGCTGTTCTTCGCTTTCGCGCTCGACAACGCGTTCACCGGCGCGCTCGCTTGCGGCGCGACCACGATCCTAAACGAGGAATGGCCAGATCCGGAAACGATCGCCTCCCAGGTCGAGCGCTACCGACCGGGTGTATTCTTCACCGTACCTACGTTCTTTCGCAGGCTGCTCGCCCTGCCAAAGGAGAAGCTGGCGGCCTTTTCCGGCATACCGATCAACGCCACGGGCGGAGAGCGATTGCCCGAATCCATCCTGCGGCAGTGGCGTGCGACGGTGGGCACCGAGATCCTGGTCTGCTACGGCATGTCGGAAACGTTCTGCAATGCCATCTCGAACATGCCCGGGCACACGCGCGATGGCAGCACCGGCATCCCGCTCGAGGGCGTACAAGCGCGCATTCTCGACGCCGACGGCCGCGAGACCGGTCCCGGCGAACCTGGGGTACTTTGGCTGCGGCATCCCTCGCTTGCGCTGCGCTACAAGGACCTCGAGGCTACGGCGCGCGCCTTTCGCGACGGCTGGCTCTGCACCGGCGACCTGTTCACACGAGACGCCGACGGCTTTTACTACCATCAGGGGAGATCGGACGAGCTCTACAAAGTCGCGGGGCAGTGGGTCAAGCCCACCGAGCTCGAGGAAGCCGTACTCGCCGATGGACACGTTCGAGAGGCCGCATGCGTGGTGGTGCCCGACCAGGATGGCTTTGATCGCCTCGCACTCTTCGTCGTGCCGAGCGACGTTTCCGGCGCGGCGCGGTCGGCCGCCGAGCGTTGCGCAGGTTCTCTGCCCAAGCACAGCCAGCCAAAGTGGGTACGGGAGGTTGCCGAGCTGCCGCGTACCGCGACAGGCAAAATTCAGCGTTTCCGCCTGCGCACGCAGATGATGGCGGAGCTCGCCCAGCGAAAGCCATGAACGGCGCTGAGCACCTGCTTGGCCAAACGGCCCTGGCGCGGCACGCGGAACGCGTCGCACTGATCTTCGGCCGCGAGCGGGTCACCTACGCGGAGCTTGCCCGACGCGCGAGAGCCGCGGCGGGCGCGCTCGCCGCGCTGGGCGTCGGCCCCGGTGATCGGGTCTTGCTGTTGATGCGGGACACGCCGGCGCTTGCCGCGGCGTGGCTGGGGTGCCTCTGGCGCGGGGCCGTCGCGATTGCACTCAACAGCCAGCTTACGGACGAAGACCTGCGCTTCATACGCTCCGACAGCGGGGCGCGGCTGGCGCTCGTCGAAGACGTGCTGGCGAGCGCATTTCCCGGATTCGTGGCGGCGCTGGCGCGTGAGCAGCGCATCGCCATAGCCGGCGACGCTCGCGGCATGCGTTCATGGGGCGACGCACTGGCGAGCGCTACCCCGCAGCCCGCGAGCTTTGCCGCGCAACGGGAAGATCCCGCCTTCTGGCTCTATTCATCGGGAACCACCGGCCGGCCGAAAGGCATCATTCACACGCACAAGGACGTGCTCCCGGCCGGGCAGGTAATGCGCGACGTGATCCGCCTCGATCCCGGTGAAAGGGTTCTCACCACATCCCGGCTCTTCTTCGCATACGGCCTTGAGCACGCGTTGCTCGGGGTACTGTCGGTCGGTGCGACGTCGGTGCTGCACACCGACTGGTCGGACGTCCCGCACGTGTGTGCGCTGGTCGCCGAGCACCGGCCGGCCGCGTTCTTCAGCGTGCCGTCGTTCTACCGCCGGCTGCTGGCTCTGGGCACGGAAGCGCTTGCCCCGCTCGCCTCGGTGCGGAACTGCTTCGCAGCCGGAGAGAGGCTGCCTGAAACAATGATCAGGCAATGGCAGGCTGCCGTCGGTCGCGAAATCCTGTCGATCTATGGCATGTCCGAGACGTTCTGCGTCGTGATGGCGACGCCCGTCGGGACCTCGAACGGGCGCCGCACGGGGCGCCTGCTGCCGGGTGTCGAGGCAAAGCTCCTCGCCCTCGAAGGACACGATGCGGCAGTCGGCGAGCCGGGCGTGCTGTGGGTCCGCCATCCCGCGCTGGCCCTCGGCTACGCGAACCGCAAGGAGCTTACGCGGGACCAGTTTCGCGACGGGTGGTTTTGCACCAAGGACGTGTTCGTCCGCGACGCAGACGGCTTCTACGCCCATCAGGGACGCGCCGACGAGCTGGTCAAGGTCGCGGGACAGTGGGTCAAGCCGAGCGAGCTGGAGGAAGCGGTGCTCGGGGAAGCGTCGATCACGGAAGCGGTCTGCGTGCTGGTACCGGACGCCGAGGGCTTCGACCGTCTTGCGCTATTTGTGACCCCGAGCGGCGATGCGCAGGCGGCGGTCGCCGCCGCGACCCGCCTGTGCGAGGTCAAGCTGCCGCGCCACAAGCGCCCGAAGTGGATCCGCGCAGCACAGGACCTGCCGCGTACGGCGACGGGCAAGATTCAGCGATTCAAGCTGCGCGAAATCCTGCAGCGCGAGCTCATCGCCAAGGCATAGAATCGCGTTTTTTCGAACGCAGCAATCTACTCTCAGAGGACAGCATGGCCTACGCAATCCCGCTTTGGACCCCCCCATCGCTCCCGGTCGTTGGCACTACCGACCTGTTTCCGGTGAGGCGCATTTTCTGCGTGGGTCGCAACTACGTCGAGCACCAAAAGGAAATGGGGGGCGATGGCCGCGAGGCGCCGTTCTTTTTCATCAAGTCCGCGCACTCCCTGGTGCCGCAGGGGGGCAACGTCCACTATCCTGCCAAAACGGCCAACTACCACTACGAGACCGAGATGGTGGTGGCGCTCGCCAGGGGCGGACGCCGCATCGACCCCAAAAAGGCGAACGACTACGTGTTCGGCTACGGAGTCGGCCTCGACATGACGCGCCGCGATCTGCAACAGTGGGGCAAGGACCATGGTCGCCCCTGGGACTTCGGCAAGGATTTCGACGAGGCGGCGCCCTGCAGCATCCTCGCGCCGGCCTCGAAGATCGGCCATCCTTCCAAAGGCGCGATCGTTCTCACGGTTAACGGCAAAGAGCGCCAAAAGGCCGACCTGTCCGACATGATCTGGTCGGTCCCCGAACAAATCGCCTACCTGTCGGAGTACTACACGCTTGAGCCGGGCGACCTCATTTACTCGGGCACTCCCGCCGGCGTCGGACCGGTGAAGCCGGGCGACGAGCTCGAGGCGAGGATCGACGGAGTGGGCGAGCTGAAGGTGAAAATTGTACCGACCCTATGAGGCTGTACACTTTTTTCCGCAGTTCCGCGGCCTTCCGTGTACGCATCGCGCTCAATCTCAAGGGGCTTTCCTACGAGCCGCGATTCATCCATCTTGCCAAGGGCGAACATCGCAAGCCGGACTATGACGCTGTAAATCCGCAGGGGCTGCTGCCCGCCCTGATCGACGACGGGCATCTGCTCACGCAATCGCTCGCGATCATCGAGTACCTCGAGGAGACTCATCCGAGCCCGCCACTCCTGCCGCAGGACCCGCTCGGACGGGCGCGCGTTCGCTCGCTCGCGCTGCTGGTGGCCTGCGAGATCCATCCGCTCAACAACCTGCGCGCGCTGCAATACCTCGTCAAGGAGCTCGGCCACAGTGAGGCGGACAAGAACAAGTGGTACGAACACTGGATCCACGATGGCATGGCGAAGCTCGAGGCCGACCTGACGCGCACTAAGGGAAGCGGCCGGTTCTGCCACGGCGACGCCCCGACCATGGCCGACTGCTGCCTCGTACCGCAGATCTTCAACGCGCAGCGCTTCAATTGCGACCTGTCGCACGCCCCGACCGCATCGCGCATCTTCAACGAGTGCATGAAGCTGGACTCGTTCCAACGCGCGCAACCTTCCGGACAACCGGATGCCGAGTAGGGAGCCGCGGATGAGCGCTCCGACCAAGTACAAACCGCGGGACTGGAAGGTTCAGCCGCCCTACAAGTACGACGCCTATGCTTCGACCAAGCTGCGCGCCCCGTTCGAACCGCTGCTGCCACTGGAGCAGACTCTGTCCGAGGTGACCGGCCCGGTGTACGGGCACGATGCCGTGACTCCACTCGACGCGGACCTGACCGTCAATGCACGGCGCAATGGCGAGCCTCTCGGCGAACGCATTATCGTCTACGGGCGCGTGCTCGACGAAGATGGCCGCGCCGTGCGCGACTCTCTGGTCGAGGTGTGGCAGGCGAATGCGGCGGGACGCTATGTACACTCGATCGACCAGCACGATGCGCCGCTAGACCCGAACTTCACGGGCGCGGGCCGCTGCATGACCGACGGCGAAGGGCGCTATCGTTTCGTCACCGTCCGCCCGGGCGAGTACCCGTGGCGAAATCATTACAACGCCTGGCGTCCAGCGCACATTCATTTCTCGCTGTTCGGCCCGAGCATCGCGACGCGTCTCGTGACGCAGATGTTCTTTCCAGGTGACCCACTATTGCCGCTCGACCCCATTTTCAATGGTGCGCCGGACCCCGAAGCGCGCCAGCGCCTGGTGGCGCGCTTCTCAATCGAGGAAACAAAAGCGGAGTGGGCGATTGCTTACGAGTTCGACATTGTTTTGCGTGGGCGCAGTGCCACGCCCATGGAGTAGACGTTGGCCAAACAGACCGCCTCCCAGACCGTCGGGCCATACTTCGCGTACTGCCTGACCGAAGCCGAGCGCTACAGCGGGCATAGCGTCGCATCGAACAGGCTCGTCGCCAACGCGACGCTCGGCAGCCGCATCCTGATCGAGGGGCGGGTGTTCGATGGCGCCGGTAAGCCGGTTCCGGATGCGATGATCGAGATTTGGCAGGCGAATGCCGCCGGCCGCTACGCGCACCCCGAGGACACGCGCGGACACGCTCCGCTCGACCATTCATTTCAGGGCTTTGGCCGCGCCGGCACCGACGCCGCCGGGGGCTATTTTTTCGACACGATCAAACCGGGCGCCGTGCCCGGCACCGCCGGATCGCCGCAAGCGCCGCACGTCAACGTCATCGTGTTTGCGCGTGGCATGCTGGTGCATGCGTATACGCGTCTGTATTTCTCTGACGAGCAGAGCGCCAACGCGGCGGACCTGTTGCTCAACTCCGTGCCGGAGAGCCGTCGGAGGACGCTCGTCGCCAAGCGGCATGAATCCGACGGCCGTATCGCATACCTGTTCGACATTCGTTTGCAGGGCGACGGCGAGACGGTGTTTTTCGACGTCTGATGGCCGCCAGCCTGGCGCTGCGGGACCCGGCCAATTACCTCGGCGCAGCGGATACGATGATCGACGCAGCAATCGCCGCGGCGAGGTAAGTCTCGCGGCCTTTCTCCGTGAGGAAGGGCTCCACCAGCAGTGCCAGTCCCTCGCCGATGTAGCGCTCGAGCGTGTAGCGTTTGGCGAGTGCCCAGTGCTTTAGCGCCCAGGCATGACAGAACATGACGTGCGAGTACGCGAGCAAGTGCTCGTTCACCTGCCGTATATGCCCGCCGTCTACGCAAGCGCGGATGCAGCCCTCGAGCAGGCGGTTGGTGCGCGTTTCGCCCTCCATCAGCAACGCGCGGCGCTCCGCGCGCAGCGACTTGCTCGAACGGTAGGTCAGCACCGTAGCGTCTCGCAGCCGGTCGACCACGGCACAGTAGGTGCCGAGCGCGTGGCACAGGCGCGCGACCGGATGCTCGATTCCTTCCAGGCGGCGGGGGATCTCCTGCTCGTAGCTCTCGAGCACCTGCATCAATGCAAGGAGCAGCAGATCGTCCTTGTCGCGGAAATACTGGTACACGAGACCGGTGCTGATGCCTGCCTCCCGCGCGATCTGCTGGATGGTGGTGGTGTAGTAGCCTTGCGCCGAGAAGAGCTTCACGGCCGCGCCGACGATCTGGGCGCGTCGCGCCTCCACCAGGCGAGGATCGGCGACCAGGCTTTCGACGTAGCCGGGAGCGCTCGCGGACGCGGTGCGTGCACGCGCACCGGCGGGGCGACCCCGCCCGGATGCGCGGCCGACTCCCGGCATCAGTTCCCCTCGAACTTGGGCTTTTGCTTGTTGACGAAGGCGTTGTAGGCGCGCTCGAAGTCGCCGGTTTGCATGCAAATCGCCTGCGCCTCGGCCTCGGTCTCGAGCGCCTGCTCGATCGACAGATTCCATTCCTGATGCAGGCACTTCTTGGTCATGGAATGGGCGAACGCCGGGCCACTCGCAAGTGAGTGCGCCATCTCTTGTGCGCGCAGGAGCACCTTGTCCCGCGCGACGATCTCGTTGTAGTAGCCCCACGCAAGGCCCTCGTCAGCGCTCATACTGCGGCCCGTGTAGAACAGCTCGGCTGCGCGCCCCTGGCCGATGATGCGCGGCAGGATGGCGCAAGCCCCCATATCGCATCCGGCGAGGCCGACTCGCACGAACAGGAACGCCGTCTTGCACTCCGGTGTGCCGTAGCGTAGATCGCTTGCCATGGTGAGGATGGCGCCAGCGCCAGCGCATACGCCGTCGACCGCAGCGATGATCGGCTGCGGGCAGGTGCGCATCTCCTTGACAAGATTTCCGGTCATGCGGGTGAAGGTCATCAGCCCGGTCATGTCCATCTTGACCAGCGGTCCGATGATGTCGTGCACGTCGCCCCCCGAGCAGAAATTGCCGCCCTCTCCCGTGATGACGACCGTGCGCACGTCCTCCGCGTACTGCAGCTTGTGAAAGGTATCCCGCAGCTCCGCGTAACTCTCGAACGTGAGCGGGTTCTTGCGCTCTGGCCGGTTTAGGGTGACGGTTGCGACGCGGTCCTCGACTTCCCACTTGA
This sequence comes from Burkholderiales bacterium, assembly GCA_049582445.1. Classification (GTDB taxonomy): domain Bacteria; phylum Pseudomonadota; class Gammaproteobacteria; order Burkholderiales; family SG8-39; genus DAHVFK01. The sequence continues at coordinate 41,614 of JBAUTZ010000065.1, read as the reverse complement.
AATGCCGTGGCTGCCATTCAGCCGCTTTCAGCTTGTACATGGTGTATTCGTCCTGTCCGAAATTATGAGAAATGGTCAGCCGACCATCGTGAGGCCGCCGCTAACCGACAGTACCTGACCAGTGATGAAATCCGAGCGCACGCTGGCAAAGAAGAGCACTGCGTCCGCAATTTCGGAAGGCTTCGCAAGGCGCTGCATTGGCGTGACGCGCACGAACGCTTCGCGATGTTTCTCCGGGACCGCCGCGAGCAGAGGCGTATCGGTCGGGCCCGGACAGACGCAATTCACATTGACGCTGAACCGCGCCATCTCGCGCGCAAGGGACTTGGTAAACGCGATCGCGCCACCCTTGGCGCCCGCGTAGACGCTCTCACCGAGACTACCGACGCGCCCGGCGTCGCTCGAAACCGTGACCACCTTTCCGGCCTTGCGCTCGATCATCGGGTCCAGAAATGCGCGCGTCACCGCGATCGGTCCAAGCAGGTTAAGGTCGATCACCTTGCGCCAGAAGTCGGGCGTGTTCTTCACGAATGGCTCGACCCTCCCCCAGCCTGCAACGTTAGCTACGATGTCCACGTGTCCCCGACGCCGCGCCGCCTCGGCGCGAAACGCTTCGATCGACCCGAGGTCGGTCACATCCAATCGCAGGAAATCGGCAGCCCCGCCACGTTCACGAATGGCTGCAACCGCCTCCTCCCCTTTGGCTTCCGCGATATCGCCGAGCAGAACGTGCGCGCCAGCCGTCGCTAGAACTTCCGCCGTTGCCCGTCCAATACCGGACGCCGCACCAGTCACGACCGCCGTTTTCCCATCCAGTCGCATGATTACCCTCCCGTCGCAGTTGTTGAATGATTGATCATTCAATTTAGTTCGTCAAGTGATCCGTCAAGGCAAAGGCCTTGCGGTCAAGGCTTCCTTCGGCTCCGGAGCAGGACTCCGAAGGGGCGATCTACCTCGTCGATATGCCTGAAAAGCCAGTCCTGAAGGAAATGTGAGCTCTCACTGACGCTATGTTCATCCAGCCTGGCGGTGAACCGCATGAGGCTTTCGAGCAGGTGCTGATGTTCTCCCCGGTGGCGTTCCGCGCTCGCGCCGACCTCGTCCATCAGGCGCTCTTCGGTGGCGAAGTGGTGCTCGGTGTAGCGCACCAGCTCCTTGAGCGATTCGACCAGTTCGTCTAGATCCTTTCCCGTCCGAAGACCGTCATCCAGCCGGTTGGTGAGTTCGAGCAGATGCCGGTGCTGGCCGTCGATCACCTCGATTCCCACTTCGTAGCGACTCGACCACTGCGCGGGAAAAGGCCGCGCCGCGTCGGATCGTCCCGGGATCATTCGCCGCGGACCGTGCCCGGTGATGTCGAAAACGGCGACCACGGTTGCGGGCCCGTCGGGGAGCCTGGCGCGCGTCGCGGAGACTTCGACGTCAATACGGCTGCCGTCGCCGCGTACGGCGCGCAATCCGACCATTTGCTCGCCTGGCGCACGTAGCATATCGGTGACGGCCTCCCGGTCGCGCTCGTCGAACAGCTCGGCGAACGGCTTCCGGGGCATACCTTGCGCGAGACCGAGCGTACGCGCCAATCCTGGGCTTACATGCAGCAACATGCCGTCTCGTACCACGCCGACCGCAACAAGGTTCGCCTCGATGAGGGCCTCGACGCAAGCGCTCTCCATTGCGGCCTGCGCCGAACCGTGACCGAGCGCCTTCGAATCGCCCACGGACCGTTCCTCTAGGTGCTGGCGCGAAACAGCATCTTCAATTCCTCGCTGATCTGCTCGCCTTTCATGGGGCCGCCCGGCCCCCCGACGCGCCGAGTCCAGACACGGGTTTCGGAACCCTCGGCGAGCAATGTGCCGTCGTCGCGCACAACACGGTGCGAAAGCACGAACGATTTGCCGCCCCAGCGCAATACCCGGGACAGCACCTCGCAACGGTCGCCATGAACCGGGGACGCCCTGAATTCGCAATTCGCCGCAACGAGCGGCATCGCCAGGTGTTCGGCACGCATGCGCTTCACGTCATACCCGACCTGTGCGAAAAAGCTCCAAGTCGCCGCATCGAACCATCGAAAATAGGTCGGGTAGAAGATGATCCCTGCCGGGTCGCAGTCGCCCCAGTGCACTTCGCACGCGAATCTTCCTGTAATCGAGGCAAATTCGCTGTTAGCCATCGCGTCCATGATATAGCGGCTCCGCTTCGCGCAACGCCCGGCTCAGCACTGCTCCCAGGGCAAGCCATCAAAACGCCAGCCGCCAATGGAATTGCGCTGATGCAGGTCGTTCAGCTCGCCCTCGAAGCCGTGCACGACGTTGTACACCTTGGTGAAGCCGGCGCTCTCGAGCGCTTCGCCCGCCTCCTGAGAACGGTTGCCGCTGCGGCAGATGAGAACGATCGGCCTCATGGCGTGATTGGTGCCGGCCAGTCTTTTCACCTGACCGACGAAGTGTGGATTGACCTCCCAGTCGGGACCGTCGTTCCAAGCCACGTGCAGCGCGCCGACCGGATGGCCGACGAACAAGTACTCCATCTCGCTGCGGCAGTCGATGAACAATGCGTTCGCATTGTGCGTCAGGAACGCGTGCGCTTCCTTGGGCTCGAGGTGCTGCATGACCATTGCTCCCAGCAGGAGCGCGATTATACGCTCTCGTTCCAAGTGGTTGACACGACAGGGCTTTGGCGGCAGACTGGTCCACTGCGCCGATTTGATGTTCAGCTTGCGGGCGCCGACCCCGCCGAAGGGCGGTGACAAATAAATGCCGCTAAAGAGACGCGTGCCATGCCGACTCGAAGGCCCGTTTCTCGCGAAAGCTGAACGGGCTTTTTTATTTTGCGCGTTCCATGAACCAGTCTGCCCGCACCGCCAAGCTTGAATCGCTGCTCGCCGAGCGCATCCTGGTGCTCGACGGCGCCATGGGCACCATGATCCAGAGCGAGCGCCTGTCGGAGTCACAGTATCGCGGCGAGCGATTCCGCGACTGGCCGCGTGAACTAAAGGGCAATAACGACCTTCTCTGCCTCAGCCAGCCCGCGGTCATCCGCCGGATTCACGAGCAGTATCTCGAGGCCGGCGCCGACATCATCGAGACCAACACCTTCAATGCCACCTCGGTGTCGATGGCCGACTACGGCATGGAGGCGCTGGTCTACGAGCTGAACTTTGCCGCCGCGCGTCTCGCCTCGGACATTGCGGCGCGATACGAAGCGATGGATCCCTCCAAGCCCCGCTTCGTCGCCGGCGTACTCGGCCCGACGAGCAAGACCGCGTCGATCTCGCCGGACGTGAACGACCCGGGCTTCCGCAACGTCAGCTTCGACAAGCTGGTCGAGGCCTACGGCGAGGCGCTGCGCGGGCTTCTCGACGCCGGCGTCGACTTGATCCTGGTCGAGACGGTGTTCGACACCCTGAACGCCAAAGCCGCGCTGTTCGCTATCGAGACGTCGCTCGAGGAGCGTGGTTCGCGCCTGCCGGTGATCGTGTCGGGCACCATTACCGACGCCTCGGGAAGAACGCTTTCGGGTCAGACGACCGAAGCCTTCTACAACTCCGTGCGACACCTTCGGCCGCTCGCAATCGGGCTCAATTGCGCGCTAGGCGCGAAGGAACTGCGCGCATATGTGGAAGAGCTTTCGAACGTCGCGCAGACATACCTTTCCTGCCATCCGAATGCCGGTCTGCCGAACGCTTTCGGAGAGTACGATGACACGCCCGAGTCGATGGCGCTGCAGATGGGCGAATGGGCGCGTAATGGCTGGCTCAACATCGCCGGCGGCTGCTGCGGGACGACCCCGGAGCACATTCGGGCCATCACCGCCGCGGTCGAGGGCGTGGCGCCACGCGTTATTCCAGACTTGCCGATCAAGTTGCGTCTCGCTGGGCTCGAGCCGCTCAATGTGGGCGACGACTCGCTGTTCGTCAACATCGGCGAGCGCACCAACGTCACCGGATCGAAGGCCTTCGCGCGGCTGGTGTTGGCCGGCGACTATGCGGCTGCGCTATCGGTAGCCCGCCAGCAGGTCGAGAACGGCGCTCAGATGATCGACGTCAACATGGACGAGGCGATGCTCGACTCGGAAAAGGCGATGACCACCTTTCTGAGCCTCATTGCTTCGGAGCCCGACATCGCGCGCGTGCCAGTGATGATCGACTCCTCCAAGTGGACGGTGATCGAGGCCGGGCTCAAGTGTGTTCAAGGCAAAGGCGTCGTCAACTCGATCAGCCTGAAGGAAGGCGAGGCGGAATTCCTGAGGCAGGCACGACTGGTGCGCAAGTACGGTGCCGCGGCCGTGGTCATGGCGTTCGACGAGAAGGGCCAGGCCGACACCCTGGAGCGTCGCATCGAAATCTGCAGGCGCTGCTACGAGCTCCTTACGCGCGAGGCGGCTTTCCCGCCCGAGGACATCATCTTCGACCCGAATATCTTCGCGATCGCCACCGGGCTGGAAGAGCACGCGCGCTACGGCATCGACTACCTCGAAGCCGTAAGCTGGATTCGCAAGAACCTGCCCCACGCAAGAGTCTCCGGAGGCGTGTCGAACCTGTCGTTTTCGTTCCGCGGCAACGACGCGGTTCGTGAGGCCATGCACACCGCGTTCCTATATCACGCCGTACGGGCCGGAATGTCTATGGGCATCGTCAATGCCGGGCAACTCGGCGTGTACCAGGACATCGAACCCAACCTCCGCGAGCACGTGGAGGACGTGATATTCGATCGCCGTAAAGATTCTACCGAGCGCATGATCGAGTTCGCGAATTCGGTCAAGACGGGAGCCAGGGAAGCCGCCACCGAAGCAGCCTGGCGCGGCGGCACTGTCGAAGAGCGACTGACGCATGCGCTCGTGCACGGCATCGCGACTCACGTCATCGACGACACCGAGGAGGCACGCTTGAAATGCGCGCGCCCGATCGAGGTAATCGAGGGGCCGCTGATGGACGGCATGAACGTCGTGGGCGACCTGTTCGGCGCCGGCAAGATGTTCTTGCCGCAAGTCGTGAAGTCGGCGCGCGTCATGAAGATGGCGGTGGCGCACCTGGTGCCATTCATCGAGGCCGAAAAGGCCAAGAGCGGCGAGGCGGGCCGTGCCAAGGGCAAGCTTGTCATCGCAACGGTCAAGGGGGACGTGCACGACATCGGCAAGAACATCGTCAGCGTCGTTCTTCAGTGCAACAACTACGAGGTGGTCAACCTTGGCGTTATGGTCCCGGCGCAGACGATACTCGAGACCGCGCGCCGCGAAAAGGCCGACGCCATCGGATTATCGGGTCTTATCACGCCTTCCCTCGAAGAGATGGCGCACGTCGCGCGCGAAATGCAGCGCGAGGGATTCACCATGCCACTGCTGATCGGCGGCGCCACGACCTCGCGCGTGCATACTGCGGTCAAGATCGCGCCTCACTACTCCGCCGCACCGGTGGTCTACGTGCCCGATGCGTCGCGCAGCGTTTCGGTGGTCAGCCACCTGCTGTCCGAGAGCCAGCGCGAGAGTTTCGTCGCCGAGGTGCGCGCCGACTACGAGCGCATCCGGGCGCAGCAGAGTGAAAAAAGGGGTACGGGGCCGCTGCACCCGATCGCGGAAGCACGCAAGCTCGGTCTTAAGACCGACTGGTCGACCTACCGTCCGCCGGTGCCCCGCAAGCTCGGGGTCACGACACTGCGCGAATACCCGCTCGAGGAGCTGGTTCCCTACATAGACTGGTCGCCTTTCTTCCAGACGTGGGAACTATCCGGGCCCTATCCGAAGATCCTGCAGGACCAGGTCGTCGGCGAGGCGGCGCGCAAGTTGTTCGCCGACGCGCAGGAGATGCTCAAGCGAATCGTCAGCGAGAAGTGGCTGACGGCAAACGCCGTGTTCGGCCTCTTTCCGGCGGCACGGGTCCACGACGATGACATCGAAATCTACGCGGACGAGGAGCGGGTGAAGACGCTGGCCATCTGGCACAATCTTCGCCAGCAGAACCACAAACCGGCCGGCCGCCCGAACCTGTGTCTGGCCGATTTCGTCGCACCAGAGCATGTGGGCGTGCACGACTATATCGGCGCATTTGCAGTTACCGCGGGCGGCGGCATCGAAATCAAGCTTGCGCAGTTCGAGGCGGCGCATGACGACTACAGCTCGATCATGCTCAAGGCGCTTGCGGACCGGCTGGCAGAAGCGCTTGCCGAACGTCTGCACGAACGCGTTCGGCGCGAGTTTTGGGGCTACGCCGCCGACGAGCGTCTCACGAAGGAGCAACTCATCGCGGAAAATTACCCCGGCATCCGTCCGGCGCCAGGTTATCCGGCCTGTCCCGACCACACCGAGAAGCAGACCCTTTTCGTGCTGCTGGACGCGCAGAACAATGCCGACATGCGGATCACGGAGTCCTACGCGATGCTTCCGGCCGCGTCCGTTTCCGGCTTCTACCTCTCTCATCCGGAATCCGGCTATTTTGCGGTCGGCAAGGTGGGCCGAGATCAGATCGAGGATTACGCCCGGCGCAAAGCGATGAGTGTCGGCGAGGTCGAGCGGTGGCTTGCTCCGTATCTCGCCTACGAGCCGGCGACTTCGGCTGCAACGAGCGCCGCAGCATCGCTATAATCCGGCGCTACGAACACTGTTCTCGGAGCACGGGCATGGGCAAGGGCGATAAGCGCACGCGACGCGGAAAGACCTACAAGGGCAGCTACGGCAAGAAGCGGGCGCACCGCGTCAAGAAGAAGAAATCGAACTAGCGCACCTGCGCGCCGCGATGCCGGCCATAGTCAGGCTGTTCCTCGCGTTGGGCGCGTCGTTCGCTGCGCTCGGGGTGGTGCTCGGCGCGTTCGGGGCCCACGCGCTGAAGGCGCGGCTCTCGCCAGAGGCGCTTGCCATCTACCACACGGCCGTGCAGTACCAGATCTGGCACGGGCTGGGGCTGCTTGCGGTAGGGCTCGTCGGATTTCAAATTCCGCAGAACGCCTGGCTCAAGGCCGCCGGATGGCTGCTTGCCGCGGGGATTTTTCTCTTCTCGGGTAGCCTCTACCTGCTTGCGGCCGCGGGAATCAGGTGGCTGGGGCCGGTGACCCCGGTTGGCGGGGCCGCGCTTATTCTTGGCTGGCTCGCCCTGGTGCTCGCCGTGTCACGCGCCTAGCATTTCAGGCACGAGAGCTTCGTCCTGCGGCAGCTGGATCGACCGGCCCACTTCGACATATTGCGACAGCGGCCAATCGCCGAGCGCGCGGTGTAGCGCAATCAGATGCTGGGGCTCGCCGAGTTCGAGGAGCACGCGCTCCGGCCGTCGCTCGCGCAGCAGCCGGGTGAGCAGGACTTGCGTCTCGACCCGTCCGATGCAGCAGGGGCACGCGCGTGGGGCTAAGCCCGCCCAAAGAGGTCGTGAGGTCAGCAGACGAGCGATGAGCGCACTCTTTCCGGTACGGCGCGCGCCGGTGACGACGTGCACGACTGTGCGAGTCACTTGCGCCAGAACGCTGGCGTGAACAGCACCAGAACGGTGAGCAGCTCGAGCCGTCCGAGGAGCATCGCGCCCACCAGCAGCCAGGCCTGAAAATCGCTCAGCCAGGCGTAATTTCCGGCCGGGCCCACCTGGCCCAGGCCCGGACCAAGATTGTTGATGCACGCCACCACCGCGGAAAAGGCCGTCACCAGGTCCACCCCGGTCGCTGTGAGCAACATCGTAATGATGCTGATGGTGCTGCCGTAAACCAGCATGTAGGCCAGGACCGCGAAAATGATGTTGTTTTCGATCGGTTGACCGGCAAGCTTCACCGGAACATATGCCCTCGGGTGCACGATTCGCGCAAGCTCCCGGAACGCCTGCTTGAACATCAGTATCGCCCGCATCATCTTGATCCCGCCGCCGGTCGACCCCGAGCAACTGGCGAACGACGCCAGAAACAGCATCCACAGCGGCGCAAAGAGCGGCCACACGCCGAAATCGGAATTCGCGTAACCCGTCGAGGTAGCCACTGACACGACGTTGAATGCCGTATAGCGAATCGCTGTCAGGAGGTCCGGATATGTGCCCTTGGCATACAGGAAGACAGCCAGCCCCAGTATGCTCGCGCAGAGCATTGAAATGAACGCGCGGGCTTCCACGTCCAGGCGATAGGGATTGAGGCTGCGCTTCCTCAGGACCTGAAAGTGCGTTGCGAAGTTGATGCCGGCAATCGTCATGAATATGATCGTTACCACTTCGATGGCGGGAGAGTTCCAGTGCCCGAAGCTCGCATCGTAGGAGGAGAACCCACCCGTGCTCATGGTCGTGAAGGCGTGCATCACTGCATCCAGCCACGTCATTCCCGCCCAATGCATCGCCAGGATGCAGGCGAGGGTGAACAGCCCGTAGACGAACCAGAGACCCTTCGCGGTTCCGGTGATGCGTGGCGTGAGCTTCGTGTCTTTCATCGGGCCCGGCGTCTCCGCGCGCAGAACCTGCCGCCCTCCAACGCCGAGCAGCGGGAGAATCGCGACCACCAGAACGAGGATGCCCATGCCGCCAAGCCACTGAAGCTGACAGCGCCACATGTTGATCGACGGCGGCAAATGATCCAGTCCGACGAGCACCGTGGCGCCCGTCGTCGTCAGCCCCGCCATGGTCTCGAAATAAGCGTCGGTAAACGATAGATTCGGGATGTAGGAAAGCAGGGGTAGGGTCGCGAAAGCCGGCAGCACCGTCCAGGCGAGCGTCACCAGCAGAAAACCGTCGCGTGCCTGCAGTTCCCGCTGCGCCCCTCGCGTGACGAGCCAGGCTACCGCCCCGGCGACCAAGGTCACAGCGATCGCCGTGTCGTACGCCGACTCTGCACCGTCCGCGAGGTACAGCGACAGCCCAAGCGGAAGGAACATGTTGAGCGCGAAGATGACAACCATCGCGCCCAGCAGGTTGACGACGACGACGAACCGGTGCATCGGCGCCCGTCCGCCGTCTCAGAGAAAACGCGCGCCGACCTGGAATAGTCGCTCGACCTTCGGCAACGTCTTCTTGTCGGTGACGAACACGATGACGTGATCCTCCGCCTCGATCTTGGTGTCGTGGTGCGCCATCACGACCTCATTGTTGCGAACGAGCGCACCGATCGTGGTGCCGGCGGGAAGGTCGATTTCCTCAATGCGCCGCCCCGTTAGGCGGCAGGACTCCCTGTCGCCGTGTACAACGGCTTCGAGCGCCTCCGCGGCGCCGCGGCGCAAGCTATGCACCGCAACGATATCGCCTCGGCGCACGTGCGCGAGCAGCTTGCCGATCGTCGCCTGTGCGGGCGAAATGGCAATATCGATTTCCCCGCTCTGGAGGAGGTCGACGTACGAACGCCGGTTTATCAGCGCCACCACCCGCCGCGCGCCCATGCGCTTTGCCAGTAGCGAGCTCATGATGTTGTTCTCGTCGTTGTTCGTGACGGCGACAAACAAGTCCATCTCTCCGATGTTTTCCTGCTCAAGCAGCTCCTCGTCGGTCGCATCGCCGTTCAGCACGAGCGCGTCATTAACCTTGGCGGCCAGCACCTCGCACCGGCGCTTGTTGTGCTCCACTACGCGCACCGAATAGTCCTTCTCCAGGGCGCGGGCGAGGCGTAGGCCGATATTTCCGCCGCCCGCTATCATGACCCGTCTTACGGGGCGATCCATGCGCCTCAACTCGCGCATCACCTGGCGAATGTTCTTGGCGGGCGCGAGGCAAAACACCTCGTCGCCTTTTTCGATCACGGTGTCACCGTCGGGCACGATCGGGCGATCCTGCCGAAATATCGCGACCACCCGCGTGTCGACATTGGGTATGTGCCGGCGAATGTCTTTCAGCTGCCTGCCCACCAGCGGCCCGCCTTGATATGCGCGCACCCCTACGAGGCTGACCTGTCCAGCGGCAAAGTCCAGCACCTGCAGAGCTTCCGGAAACTCAACGAGCTTGACGATATAGTCGGTGAGTACCTGCTCGGGGCAAATCGAAAGGTCCACGTCGAAGCCTTCCGGACCGAGCACCTTTTCATCATCGAGGAAATCCGTCGCACGAATGCGCGCAATGCGCCTCGGCACGTTGAACATGCGCGCAGCCAGCTTGCAGGCGACGAGGTTGGTCTCGTCGGACTGCGTGACGGCGATCAGCAGATCGGCATCATCTGCTCCGGCCTCGGACAGCACAGAAGGGTGCGACGCGCTGCCGAGTACCGTGCGCAAGTCGAGTCGGTCGTGAAGCGCGCGCAGGCGCGCCGCGTCTATATCCACAACAGTAATGTCGTTCTGCTCGGAGACGAGGCTTTCGGCCACCGAGACGCCGACCTGGCCGGCGCCAAGAATAATGATCTTCACGAGCTGGCGTTCTGCGGCAGAAAGGGCCGCATTTTAGTCGTTTCAGCCCTCATCACGCCGGCCAACCGGTAAACCGAGCGCCCTGAGCTTCCGGTATAGATGGGTCCTCTCGAGACCCGAGCGCTCCGCGACTCGCGACATGCTTCCGTTCTCCCGCGCCAGAAGGTGCTCAAAGTAGATTCTCTCAAATGCCTCGCGCGCCTCCCGGTATGGCCGTTCGAGACCAAGCTCTGGGACAGCGGGAGCGTGGCCGCGTGCATCCAGCACCCGCTCCACATCTTCAAGCCCGACCTCCTCGTGGAGCGTGGTCAATGCAAGATCCTTAACTACGCTCTCGAGCTCGGCAAGATTACCCCGCCAAAGGTGGTGGCGCAGCGCGTTCAGCGCAGCGATCGACAGGCGCCGCTGCGGACACACGCGCGCCTCGACGAGTTGGGCCAGCATCAGCGCCGCGAGGTCCGGAACATCCTCCGCGAACTCGCGTAACGCAGGCAGCTTCAACGTGAGCTCGGCCAGCCGCGTAACGAGCTCCGGGTCGAAGTCGTGCTTTTCAATCAGAGTCCGTGTATCAACCGGTGAAAACGAGACTATGCGTGCTTTGTGCTTGTCCACTCGCGCCAGAAGAAAGTCGAGGTTCTTTTGTTCGGCCCGGCCCAGCCGCGTCAAGTCACTCACGAAAAGGATCCCGCCGGCGGCTCGCGATAGGACATCCGAGATCGGTTCCGAGAACAATTCGTCCCCGGCCAGGAATGGGGCACCGGGTGCAAGTAGCAGCCGTGCAAACAGTTCCGACTGCATGCCCCGCTCGCCACGCAACATGAGCGGCGCGGCCGCCTGCGCCATCTGGGAGAGCCGCTTCTTGGCCTCGGCGAGCGCCGGGGAGCGGCCCAGTGCGGCAAGCGACAGCTCGCGCGGAGCGGGTACTTCCTGGTTGCGCAAGGCGCCCTTGACTGTTGCAAGCAACCTTTGAAGGGCGATCGGCTTTTCGAGGAAGTCTAGCGCGCCGATTCGGGTCGCCTCCACCGCCGTTTCGATGGTCCCGTGTCCGGACATCATGACCACCGGCATCGTGAGCTGCCCGCATGCCGACCACTCTTTGAGAAGCGTGATGCCATCAGTGTCGGGCATCCAGATGTCGAGCAGTACGAGATCAGGGCGTTGACGCTCGCGCAGCTGGCGCGCAGCGCTGGCGCTATCCGCTAGCAGCACCTGATGGCCCTCGTCAGCGAGGATCTCGGAAAGCAGCTCGCGAATTCCTACCTCGTCGTCCACAACCAGGATCTGCGCCATGACTATTTGATGTTCGCGCCCATGATTCCCATCAGGCCGCTTTGGTCACCATGCTGCTTTGATCGATTGCCGGGAGCGTCACGCTCACGCACGCCCCGCGTTCGGGGCGGTTCTCAATTGCAATACTGCCCTGGTGCTCGTCGACGATCTTCTTCACGATGGCCAGGCCGAGCCCTGTGCCGCGCGGCTTGCTGGAGACGTATGGTTCGAATACTCGCGTCATCATATCTGCCGGGAATCCCGGGCCGTTATCGCTTACCGACAGACGCACACGATCCCCTAACGCCTCAGTGCGCACCTCGATGGAAGGCGCAGTACGCGTCTTCTTGGCGCTCTCGAGCGCATCCTGCGCATTCTGCACGAGATTGTGAATCACCTGCCGGATCTGGGCCGTGTCGCCTCTCACCACCGGAAGAGACGGCGCAAGCCGCTTGAGGATCGGCACTTTCGAATTTTCGTAAAGCGCCAGGACTTCCCCTACCAGCGCATTCAGATCCATTGCCGCCAGGACTGGAGCCGGTAGGCGCGCATAGTCGCGAAATGCATCTACCATCGCCTTAAGTGCTGTAACCTGACTGACGATGGTCTGGGTCGAACGGTGCAGCGTCTCGGCCGCTTCAGGGGGCAGTTTCCCCGCCAGCTTCATTTCCAGCCGCTCGGCAGACAACTGGATCGGCGTGAGGGGGTTCTTGATTTCGTGCGCCAGACGCCGCGCCACTTCGGCCCACGCGGTCGCGCGTTGTGCCTGGATAAGCTGCGTGACGTCGTCGAACACGAGCACATATCCACCGCCCGTCGCCTCACGCAGTCCCGCGCCGCGGGCAAGAAGGGTTGTTCCGGTTCCGCTAAGGTCGAGCTCCCGCTGCCAGGTACGTTCGCCATGCGTCAGAAACGCCTCCCGTACGGCCCGGGCGAATGCCTCGAGGGTTCCGCCCCAACTCTCGAGCGGCGTACCGGAAAGCGAGGCGAGCTCTCCGCCCAGGATAGCCGCAGCTCCGTGGTTGCTGATACTCAGGCGCAAGTCACGGTCGAAGACCAGCACGCCTGCCGAAAGATTGGCGAGAATGTTCTCGAGATTGGCCTTCGCGGTCTCCAGCGCAATGCGGTTCGTTTCGACGACTCTGCGCGCGTCATCCAATTGCCGCGTCATCGAATTGAATGACTCGGTCAAAACTCCGAGCTCGTCCCGGCTTGTCACCGGCGCCTGCCGCGAAAAGTCACCCCGCGCCACGGCCTGGGTTGCTTGAGCAAGATTGGCAAGGGGCTGAGAAAGCCTATTGGACAGTATCACGGCAAGAGCTATCGCAACGAATAGCGCCATCAGCAGCGCCAGCGTCAGAGTGACGATATAGATGCGCTTGAGACCCTGGCGCGACAGCGCGAGTTCTCGGTAGTCGCGGTATGCCCCCTCCACCGCCTCCGCGCTCCGCGCAAACGATGCCGGAACGTTCTGGCGAAGCTGCAGATAGCGCGCTTCGTCCGTGAGCGCAAGCGCATTGATCGGGACAAGCACACGCAACGCGAGAGGCCTGCCGGCCGCCGCGTCGATCGACGTATAGCCACGGTTGGCGCGTGCCTGACGCAATGCCTGGGCGCTGGGAAGCTCCGGCACCAGCTTGGTGACATCCTCGCTGGCGCTTGCGACGAAGCGGCCGCTACCCGTTACGATCACAGCCTCCTGCACGCCCGCCTGCTCGCGCAGCCGGTTGAGCATCGCGCCTTGTTCTGCCTGGGAGTGGTCCGCAAGCTCGAGGGCCATCGCGCGGACTTTGACATTCATCTCAGAAAGCATTTGGTCGATTGCGCCCTGCGCGAGCGTGAGGCCACCCTCCAGAGCGGAATCGACCTTGACATCGAACCACGACTCGATGCTCTTGCTCAGGAATTGCACCGACACCGTGTACACAAGTAGTCCGGGGGCCAGCGCCATCATCGCGAACAAGACCAGAAATCGCAGAGTCAGTCGCGACCCAAACACCCTTCCCCGATACTTGCGGGCGAGCGCCACTACCTGGTAGGTGACAAGGCCCGCGAGCAGGACCGCAAGCGCGGCATTGAGCGCCAGCAGCAGCGGATAGTGCTTCTCAAACAAGGTCGTGTTCGCGCTCGCGGTCGCGAGCAGGAACAACAGCACGCCCGCCAGGGCAGCCCCGATGATAAGCAGGGCTTTCATTGACCCGGCGACTCCCTCGGGTTTCGACTTTCCACCGGCGCAGGCGGCTGCTGCGGCGGCCGGAAGGTAAAGGTTTTCCAATCCGACTCGAGTTGCCAGTCGCGGTTTGTAAGCGCGCTCACCTGAAACGGCTTTGGCAGCAGCGTGGTATCGAGCCGCATGCGGACCGCCGCTTCATACGTGGCATCGGCGAGGGATACGGTCCGATCAACGACGAGCCAGTTTTGCAGGCGTCGCAGCACCTCCAGCGCTTCCTCCAGCGTCGCGAAGTTCTGTTGCAGCAGGCCGGTCGACAGCCGATAGTGCCTCGAGAGCGCGTGGTAGGACAGCTTCACCTGCATCTGCTTCGAAGCAGGATGCTCGTTGAACCAGTACCAGCGAGGACGGCTGAGATCGAACTCGAACACGAAATAAAGCGGCACACCGTTGATGACGGCTTCCGCGAGCGGCGCCGGAAATTCAAACCTGAATTCCGCGTTCAGCACTACACCTGCGTCAGTAGCACGTAAATTTGCATCGTAAACGTCGATCTCTCCGGCCCGCGCATCGATCGTCGCGGCCGAAGCCAGTATCACGAGGAATCTGACAAAAAGCATGATGCCTCGCATTGCGCGCATCAGGGTCGCTTTGCTATGAGAGCGAAGAAAAATCCGTCGTGCTCGGCGTCAGGCAGCAACTGCGGCGGCGCATCCTCCGGCGGCGCTTGACGATGTGCGTGCGGCGCGCGTGCGCAGAATGAATCGACGACGGCCTCATTTTCCTCTGTGAAGACCGAACAGGTCGCGTACAGCAATTTACCACCCGGCGCCAGCACGCGCCAAAGGGCATCCAAGATCGCGGATTGGCGGGCCGCGAAGGACGGCAAATCCGATGCGCGACGCAGCCACTTGATGTCCGGATGTCGCCGTACTACTCCAGAGGAAGAGCACGGAACATCTGCCAGAACGCGGTCGAAGGGGACGCCGTCCCACCAGCTGTCCAATGCGGTACAGTCGGCCGCTTTCAGCTGCGCATGGAGGCCGAGCCGGACCAGATTGCGTCCGATACTTTCAGTGCGCGCGGGATCGGCATCCAGCGACGTGAGTTGCACGTCAGCCATCTCGAGTATGTGCGCGGTCTTGCCCCCCGGTGCGGCGCAGGCATCGAGAACCCGTTGGCGAGCGGCCAACTCGAGGTATTCGGCAGCACGCTGGGCTCCCGCATCTTGCACCGACACCTCGCCCGACGCGAATCCGGGCAACCGGTCGATAGGCACCGGCTTCTCGAGCAGCACGGCGGCTTGGCCTATCCGGCGCGCCGCGATGCTGTCTTGTTTCAGCCGGGCGAGATACTCGGGCACCGAGACGCGGCGCAGATTCACGCGCAGGCCCATCGGTGGATGGCTATTACCGGCTGTCAGCACCCGTTCCCACTTGTCGGGATACGCCTGGCGCAGCTTTGCGATCCACCACGCGGGATGTTGATAGCGGGCCTCCTCGTCGCCGGCGATCGATCCCTCGATCTTTGACCGATTGCGCAGGAAGTTGCGCAGCACCGCGTTCACGAATCCCTTTGCCGGACGCTTACCCAGCGCTTCGCAGGCCCGCACCGCTTGATCCACTACCGTATACGGTGCGTAGCGCCCCGATTCGAGTGCGTAGAAAGCGCACCACAGTAATGCGCTCACCATTTGTTCCGTGCCGCCGTGTTTTGCCAGGCTACGCTCCAGCGCTTGCACTCGACCGTAGAGGCGAAGTGATCCGTGCGTGAGATCTATCAGCGCATTGCGTGGAACGTCGCCGTTGTCCAGTGCGCGCTCCAGTTCACCGGTAAGACTGCGGCCGCCTGCAACTCGCGCGACCACCCGGGCCGCCTCCGAAAACGCTATCGCAAGAGAGGTCGCCCCAGCGCGACGTGCTTCAGCAGTGTCCGCGCCCATGACTCATCAGGATTGACGGAGCGCACCGAAGAGCGCACCGGGTGCAATCGGCTGACCACGCAGAAAGTCGGCGGCGCTCAGCCTCCTGCCGCCCGCGCGTTGTAGCTCGGACACCGCGAGCGCCCCTGCGCCGCACGCGATTACGATCTCACGCTCATCGGCACGGAGCACTTCACCGGGAGCCCCAGTTCCCTCGACTTCCCGCGCACGCCACACCTTGAGCGTCTCGCCCCCGAACGTAGTGGCGGCTCCGGGCACCGGTCGAAACGCCCTTACCGCACGCGCCAGATCCCGTGCCGCGCACTGCCAATCGAGGGTGGACTCCCGCTTTTCAATCTTGTGAGCGTAGGTGATACCGTCGGACGGCTGGGGGGTAAACCGAGCGGTACCTGCCGCCACGTCGGCCACCGCCGCCACGATCATCTCCGCACCGAGCGCGGCCAGCTTGTCGTGCAAGGTACCCGCATCGTCGTCTTCTGATATTGGTACCGCACGCTGCGCGAGCATCGGCCCGGTGTCTAACCCGGCGTCCATCTTCATGATCGTAACCCCGGTCTCTCGATCACCAGCGAGAATCGCTCGTTGAATCGGCGCCGCGCCGCGCCAGCGCGGCAGCAAGGACGCATGAATGTTCAGCGCGCCATGTCGCGCACTGTCAAGTACTGCCTGCGGCAAAATGAGCCCGTATGCCGCGACGACGAGCAACTCGGCACCCGCAGCGACAACCGGCGAGAGGCTCTGGGCATCCTTCATTCCGTGCGGTTGGTATACGTCGAGCGCATGTTTCCGGGCGAACTGTTTGACCGCACTTTCTGCTGAACGCATACCACGCCCAGCGGGGCGGTCGGGCTGAGTCACAACAAGTGTCACCTCGTGCCCTGCGTTCAGCAACGCATGCAGCGCGCGTTCGGCGAACGGCGGCGTGCCCGCGAAAACCAGGCGCATCAGCGAGGCGCCCGCTCGGCCGCAAACGCGCGGCGCCGGGTGGGGTGCGAGAAAGGGCTTCTAGCCCCCAATGGCAAATTAAGCGCTCTTCCGAAGCTGCTTGGCGAGCCGGGCGCGGATGCGCTGCTGCTTGAGTTGCGACAGATAGTCGACGAATACCTTGCCCTTGAGGTGATCCATTTCGTGCTGAATGCAAACCGAAAGCAGCCCCTGCGCCTCAAGCGTGAACGGGAGGCCATTCTGGTCGTAGGCGCGGACCTTTACGCGCTCGGCGCGCTCAACCATCTCGTAGATTCCGGGGACCGACAGGCAACCTTCCTCGATGTCGGACACACCAGTCGCGTCCAGGACCTCCGGGTTCACGAGCACGATGAGAGAGTCGCGCCGCTCGGATGCATCGATGACGATAACCTGCTTGTGAACGTCGACTTGCGTAGCCGCCAACCCGATGCCGGGCGCGGCGTACATGGTTTCCGCCATGCCCGCGACGAGCTTCCTCAAACCATCATCGAACACAGTCACTGGCGCCGCCACTTTGTGGAGTCGCGCGTCGGGGTACCGAAGGATGCTCAGAAGCGCCATTGAATTAGAAAATCACTTGCTGTGTGAAATAATTACATGCACAATCTCAGGCAGCATGTAAGCTTATCTTGCTTTATGCTACATTTGTGCGAGTAATCGGCCTTTCAAGCCGGCCCGGAGACCCAAGAAAAGATCGGGGGCCCCATGTACGAGCAATTGCGTAAGTCTATCACAACGCTCGCTTTTGTCGCAGCGAGTCTGGCCTCCGGCGGGGTGGGCGCCCAGGCCCCCAGCACTCCCCCAGCACTCAACGCGGACGCTCCGGACCGCTACGTTGTCGTTCCGGGCGACACCCTGTGGGGAATCTCCGAGCGCTTCACCCATTCCCCTTGGCGGTGGCCCGAGTTATGGGGCTTGAACAGGGACCAAATCAAGAATCCACACCTCATCTTCCCCGGCAACGTCATACTGCTCGACCGCGCCACCGGAACGCTTTCACTGGCACCGGGTACGGTAAAGCTCTCCCCAAAGATCCATGACGCGGGTTCGACGGATACGGCCATACCAAGCATTCCGGCCGCCGTTATCGAGCCGTATCTGACGCAGCCCCTGGTGATTGAACCCGATGGGCTCGACAATGCGCCAACCATTGTCGCCACTCAGGAGGATCGAGTAATTATTGAGGCCGGCAATCGAGCCTACGTGCGCGGGATCGGCAGCTCAAACGAAGAGGATTGGAGTGTCTACCGCCCGGGACAGGCGCTCATCGACCCCGACACCGAGCGGACCCTCGGGTATGAGGCGATCTATCTGGGCAGGGCTCGAAGGATTAGAGCCGGCGAGCCAAGCACCGTGCAGCTTACGAAGGTGACGCAAGAGGTCACCAGGGGAGACAAGCTTGTTTCGGCAAGCCCGGTGCAAGCGGTTAATTACGCACCGCACGCCCCTAAGACCCCCATCAGGGGCCGGGTGATGACGATCTATGGCAGCGTGGGGAAAACGGGCGAAAGCGGTCCGTATTCCATCATCACGATCAACCGGGGCAGGGCCGACGGAGTCGAGGTCGGCCACGTCATGGCGCTTTACCGCTATGGCGCGACCGTTACGGAACCAGCGAAGGAAAAATACCAGCCAGCGACGATAATCCATTTGCCGGAGGAGCGTTACGGCCTCGTATTTGTATTCCGTGTTTTTGACCGAGTATCCTACGCGCTGGTGATGAGGATCACGAGGCCGGTGCACGCATTGGATGTGGTGCGAAATCCCTAATTTGAGTTGCCACATCAGTCATTTGTGGAAACGGGTGCCGTACGACGCTAAACGCCTTTACTGCTTCTTGTCTCCGCCAGCATGACGCAGGATCCTGGGCTCGCGAGCTGGCTTCAACTCACGCTCACGCCAGGCCTCGGCTTCGCTAACCTTCGCGAACTTCTAAAGCACTTCGGTCTTCCTGAGCAGGTCTTGGCGCGGCCCCGTTCCGAACTCGCCCGCGTCGTTCCGCGCGCGGCGATCGGCGCGCTCGATTCCGAAGGGGTCTCCCAGGCCGTGGCCGCCGCGCTCGAATGGGCACAAGCCTCGGGACACGCCGTGGTCACTCTGGCCGACGCGGCCTATCCGAAGCAGTTGCTCGAAATACCCGATCCACCACCCCTTCTTTACGCTAACGGTCGGCTGGAACTGCTGCAGCGTCCGTCGCTTGCAATCGTCGGCAGCCGAAACGCAACCGCGCAGGGCGAGCGTAACGCCGAGACCTTCGCTCGAGCGTTCAGCGAGAACGGCCTTTGCATCGTCTCGGGACTGGCTCTTGGCATCGACGCGGCCGCCCACCGCGGCGGTCTGGCGGGACCCGGATCCACCATCGCGGTCCTCGGAACGGGCGTCGACATCATCTACCCGTCGCGAAATGCGGCGCTAGCCGGCGAGATTGCAAAACACGGACTGCTCCTCTCCGAGTTTGCGCTCGGCTCCAACGCTGCTGCGCACCACTTTCCGCGCAGGAACAGGCTAATAAGCGGACTGGCGCAGGGTTGCCTGGTGGTCGAGGCCGCGCTCGCCTCCGGGTCACTTATTACGGCGCGCGCTTCGGCTGACCAGGGGCGAGATGTGTTCGCCGTGCCTGGATCTATCCACTCTCCGCTTTCCAAGGGGTGCCACGCACTTATCAAGGCGGGCGCGAAACTCGTCGAATCGGCAGAAGACGTCATTGCAGAGCTCTCTGGTTTCCGCCGCACGGGCTATGCAACAACCACCTCCGACGCACCGAAGACTCAGGCCCCCGAGCACGAGACGCTCCTCGTGCACATGGGCTTTGACCCGGTGGACGTTGACTCACTTTGCACGCGCGCCGGGCTTACAGCCGAGCAGGTGTCTGCAGAGCTGCTGCGGCTCGAATTGGCCGGGCGCGTCGCTGCTTTGCCCGGTGGACTCTTTCAACGTCTCAACTGAGGAGAAAATAACATGTACGACATCCTCGTTTTCTTGTTCGAGAATTGCCAACGAGCTGATCTCGCACACGATAGCGAGCTCGTAGCGAAGAAACTCTCCGCGGCGGGCTTCGAGGATGACGACATCAGCGAGGCCTTGTCTTGGCTGGCTGGAGTGCTGCATGTGCCACACCGCGACCTCGCTCCGCTACCTGACTCCAGTTCAACGTTCCGTGCCTATGCTCCGAAGGAGCTCGCAAAGCTCGACGCCGAGTGCCGTGGATTCCTATTGACCCTGGAACACTCCGGCATCCTCGCACCACACACGCGCGAGCACGTCATCGAACGCGCGCTCGCTGCGACCGGCGATGCGTTGACGCTCGAGCAACTCAAGCTGATCGTGCTGATGGTCCTATGGAACCAACAGACACCGACTAGCCACCTGCTTGCCGAGGACCTGTTCATGATTCAGGGGGAGCGGCTGCCAAGCTGAGCCTTGCGCGCGCGCACGCGCGCGCGCTGAACTGAACGTGGGTATCCGTCCGGGCGATCGCCGAACCCCGGTTGCTGCTGCGGCTCATTTGCACTTATCATCTGCCGCCCGCCGTTCTACGCTCCCGTAGCATTTCATGACGAAGAGACTGATCATTGCCGAGAAACCTTCCGTTGCCGCGGACATTGCCCGCGCGCTCGGTGGTTTCACGCGCAAAGGCGATTACTTTGAAAGCGAACAATATGTCCTCTCTTCAGCGGTAGGACATTTGCTTGAGTTGGTTGCGCCACCGGATTACGAGGTCAAGAAAGGCAAATGGTCTTTTGCGAATTTGCCGGTCGTTCCACCGCGGTTCGACCTCGCGCCGATCGAGCGCAGTAAGGACCGACTCAACCTGCTGCTGCGCCTGATGAAGCGGAAGGATGTCGCCGGACTTATCAATGCCTGCGACGCAGGACGGGAAGGCGAACTCATATTTCGATTCGTCGTACAGCACGGGCGCATCAAGAAGCCGATAGAACGTCTTTGGCTCCAGTCGATGACGCCCCAGGCGATTCGGGATGGCTTCACCGCATTGCGCCGCGATAAGGAGTTGCTCCCGCTTGCCGATGCTGCGAAGTCACGCGCCGAAGCCGACTGGCTGGTAGGTATCAACGGAACCCGGGCAATGACGGCGTTCAATTCCAAGGAAGGCGGCTTCTACCTTACTACGGTCGGGCGCGTGCAGACTCCGACACTTGCGATCCTCGTGGAGCGCGAGGAACGGATTCGTAGCTTTCAAGCGCGCACATACTGGGAAGTGCATGCGCGCTTCGGCGCCGCCGCGGGCGAGTATCCCGGGCGCTGGTTCGACCCGACATTCAAGAAGAGCGACGACGCGGAGCGCAAGCCGGATCGGATCTGGCAATCCGACGACGCCGAGGCGATCGTGGTGGCTTGCCGCGGAAGGCGCGGTACGGTTAACGAGGAGACGAAACCCTCTTCGCAGCTGTCGCCACTCTTGTTCGATCTCACAAGCCTGCAGCGCGAGGCAAACGGACGCTTCGGTTTTTCGGCGCGGACCACGCTATCCCTCGCACAGGCGCTCTATGAGCGGCACAAGTTGCTCACCTATCCACGCACCGACGCGCGTGCACTGCCGGAGGATTACGTCGCGACGGTGAAGGAAACCATGGAAACTTTGGGCAGCGCGGCCGACTATTCCAAGTTTGCCAAGCAAATTCTCAAGCAAGGATGGGTTAAGCCGATTCGGCGGGTTTTCGACAATTCAAAAATATCCGATCACTTCGCGATTATCCCCACGCTGCAGGCGCCCAAGGTTCTAAATGACGCCGAGCAGAAGATTTATGACATGGTCGTACGGCGCTTTCTCGCGGTGTTCTTTCCTGCGGCTGAGTACCTTCAAACCACCCGCATCACCACCGTCGGCGAGCATCAGTTCCGTACCGAAGGACGCGTACTGCGCAATCCTGGCTGGTTAGCTGTATACGGCCGCGCCTCCCAGAGCGATGCCGAGAACCTCGCAGCGGTGGCGCCGCAAGAAAGTGTGCAGGTGGTTGAAATCGGGGCTCAAGCCAACCAGACGAAGCCGCCTCCACGATACACAGAGGCGACTTTGCTTTCGGCGATGGAGGGTGCCGGCAAGCTTGTGGAGGACGACGAGTTGCGGGAGGCCATGGAAGCCAAGGGACTAGGGACTCCAGCCACGCGCGCAGCGGTGATCGAAGGACTAATCCAGGAAGAGTATGTCCACCGCAACGGCAGAGAACTGGTACCTACGCCCAAGGCGTTCTCTCTGCTTTTCGCTCTGCGGCATTTCGGGGTCAACGAGATTACCTCGCCTGAGCTGACCGGCGACTGGGAATTCAAGCTCAAGATGATGGAGAACGGCAAGCTGCCGCGCGGGGAGTTCATGGAGCATATCGAACAGGTCACACGAGACCTGGTCGAGCGCATTAAGAAGGGCGACATCCCCGACACTGCTTTTGCCACGGTGTCGGCACCCTGCCCGAAGTGCGGCGGCACCGTGCAAGAGAATTACCGCAAGTTCCAGTGCCAGCAGTGCGACTTCTCCCTATGGAAGGTCGTTTCCGGCAGGGAATGGGCACCCGAAGAAATCGCAGAACTGATCACAAAGCGGTTCGCCGGCCCGTTCACCGGCTTTCGCAGCCGTCAGGGCAAACCATTTTCAGCCGGCATTCGATTGAACGACGAATTCCGCATCGAATTCGATTTCGGCCAAGGAACGGCATCTTCCGAGTCAGGGGAGGCTCCGGACTTTACCGGTCAGGAGAGCCTGGGTGCCTGCCCGAAATGCGGGGCCAGGGTATTCGAGCATGGTGCGGCCTACGTTTGCGAGAAAGCCGTTGAGGCGGTGCGCGGCTGCGATTTTCGCTCCGGCAAGATTATTCTTCAGCAACCCGTCGAGCGCGCGCAGATGGAAAAGTTGCTCGCAACCGGCAAGACCGATCTGCTGCCGCGCTTCATCTCGAAGAAGGGAAGGCCCTTCAAGGCCTACCTCGTGAAAAAACCCGACGGGCGCGTCGGTTTCGAATTCGAGGCGCGCAAGCCCAAATCCAAGTCGGCGCAGTCCCCCGTCGCCGCGACGTCGGAACCTGACTTGCCTGGCAAACCGTCCGCAAAACGTGCCGCCAAGCCGGCGGCAAAAAAGAAAAAGAGCCTCTAAACGTCGAGGTTGCGCACGCCAAGCGCGTTCGATTCTATGAACGCGCGCCGAGGCTCGACCTCGTCGCCCATGAGCTTGGTGAAGATCTCATCGGCGGCGATTCCGTCTTCGATTTGAACCTTCAGTAGCCGTCTCGTCGCGGGGTCCATTGTGGTTTCCCACAGTTGGTCTGGATTCATCTCGCCGAGCCCCTTATAGCGCTGTAGGCTCATCGACCTCTGCACCTCCGCGAGCAGCCAACGCATCGCCTCCGGAAAGTCCTTCACCGGGTGCTTCTTTTCACCCCGCCGCACGAACGCGCCGACGCCAATGAGGCCGCGTAAGAGTTCCGCGGTCTGTCGGATCTGTACGTAGTCGCCCGACAGCAGGAACTCCAAATCTACATGCGTCACGCGCATGTTCCCGTGCCGCGTCCGCTCCACACGCACCTTGTAGCGCTCGGTCTTTCCGTCGAACTCAGCATTGATACGGACCCCGCTTCCGGGGATCGCAGCCATCAATGCCTGAGCCGAGGCTTCCGCGGCCTCCCGCCTGGAAAGGTCGATCTGCACTCCGCGCAGCATGGCCGCGAGCACATCGCGGTCGATCGCGCGGGATACCCGATCGATGACCGCTTCGGAGATCAGATACGACTTGGCCAGTTCGGCTAGCGCGTCACTCACGATCGGCTCGCGATTGGCAGCGGGGTGCAGGGCCGCGTCGACGAGCGCTTGCCTGAGCATGAATTCGTTCAATTCGTGCTCGTCCTTGAGGTACTTCTCCTCTTTGCCCAGCTTCGCCTTGTACAGCGGGGGCTGCGCGATATAAATATGTCCGCGCTCGACAAGTTCTGGCATCTGGCGATAAAAGAGCGTCAGCAATAGCGTGCGGATGTGCGACCCATCGACGTCGGCGTCGGTCATGATGATGATGCGGTGGTAACGCAGCTTCTCCGGGTTGTATTCCTCCTTTCCGATGCCGCAACCCAGCGCGGTTATCAGCGTTGCAACCTCCGCGGAAGAGACCAGCTTGTCGAAACGCGCTTTCTCGACATTTAGAATCTTTCCCTTAAGCGGCAGGATGGCCTGAAACTTCCGATCGCGTCCCTGCTTCGCCGAGCCACCGGCCGAATCACCCTCGACAAGGAACAGCTCGCTATGCGCGGGATCGCGTTCCTGGCAGTCAGCAAGCTTGCCAGGCAGGCCCATCCCATCGAGCAGGCCCTTTCGTCGCGTCATTTCACGCGCACGCCGCGCGGCCTCTCGCGCACGTGCGGCTTCGAGAATCTTCCCGGTGATGACGCGCGCATCGGCCGGACGCTCGTCAAGAAACTGGCGCAGCTTCTCGGCGACCACCTCCTCGACGACCGGGCGCACCTCCGAGGACACCAGCTTTTCCTTCGTCTGTGAGGAAAACTTGGGCTCGGGCACCTTGACCGACAGGACGCACGCTAGCCCTTCGCGCATGTCATCGCCCGTGGTCTCGACTTTCGCGCGTTTCGCGACCTCGTTTTCCTCAATGTACTTGTTCAGCACGCGGGTCATGGCCGCCCTCAGTCCGGTGAGGTGCGTCCCGCCGTCCTTCTGCGGTATGTTATTCGTGAAGCACAACACCGACTCCTGGTAGGAGTCATTCCATTGCATCGCGACCTCAACGGTGATGCCATCCTTGTCTCCGCGCCCCGTGAACACAGTGGGGTGAAGCACCGTCTTGGTTCGGTTCATGTACTCGACGAAACCCTGAACACCACCGGAGAACGCAAAGTTCTCCTCTTTGCCGGCGCGTTGATCGACGAGCAGGATCCTGACGCCGTTATTGAGGAACGATAGCTCGCGCAGGCGACGGGCAAGGATGTCGTAGTGAAAGTCGATGATGCCGAAGACGTCCTTGGACGCCAGAAAATGCACTTCCGTACCGCGCTTTTCCGTGCTCCCGGTAGCGCGGATCGGCTCCACGGGTACACCGAAGCGAAACTCCAACTCATGCACATTGCCGTCGCGCCAAATGGTGAGCCTTAACCATTCAGAAAGCGCATTCACGACCGATACACCGACGCCATGCAAGCCACCGGAAACCTTGTACGTATTGCTGTCGAACTTTCCGCCGGCGTGCAATTCGGTCATTACGATCTCCGCCGCCGAGCGTTTGAGCTCGTCGTCTTCCTTGACTCCCGTCGGGATACCACGGCCGTTGTCGAGAACGGAGATGGAGTTGTCGGTATGGATCGTGACGACGATTTCATCGCAATAGCCAGCCAACGCCTCGTCGACGGCGTTGTCTACCACCTCAAAAACCATGTGGTGCAGGCCTGTACCGTCCGAGGTGTCCCCGATGTACATACCCGGACGCTTGCGGACTGCTTCAAGCCCCTTCAGCACCTTGATGCTATCTGAGCCGTAGTCGCTCGCGTCTGCCAACGGTCGTTCAGATTCTCCCACTGGTAGCTACCTCTCTAGTTTCATGCGCTCAGATGCGCATCGGCATGACGACGTACTTGAAATCCTGCACGGACGCGAACGTCAGCAGCGCGCTCGACGATGAATCACCGAAGGCGCACTCGAGCTTGGCTCCTGCAACATTGTTCAATACGTCAAGGAGGTAGTTGACGTTGAATCCAATGTCCAGTGAATCGCCGTCGTACGACACTTCTATTTCTTCCTGTGCTTCTTCCTGCTCGGCATTCGAGGACACGATCTTCAGGCTATCCCGCGTAAGCACCCAACGTACACCACGGAACTTCTCATTCGAAAGTATCGCCGCGCGCTGCAGCGATTGCCGCAATACATCGCGATCGATTTCTAGCTTGTTCTTGTGCTGGGTAGGAATCACTCTCGTGTAGTCCGGAAATTTTCCGTCTACAAGTTTTGATACGAGCTCGATCGATCCGAAATTGAACGCTGCCTGCGTGGCAGAAACCTCGACCTTGACCTCTTCCTCCACATCCATCAGAAGCTTATTGAGTTCCACGATGGTCTTGCGAGGAACAATGACTTCCTGCCTCGGAAGCTCCGCATCGAGCTTCATCGATGCGTAGGCAAGGCGGTGCCCATCCGTGGCGACCAGCCTGAGCTGCCCGTCTTCAACAAGCATCAGAAGGCCATTCAAGTAGTACCGGATGTCCTGCTGGGCCATTGCATATTGCACAAGCCCTATCAGAGCGCGCAGAGATTTTTGCGAAAGGGTGAAGTGTGCCGAGGCCCCCGCAGGTCTTGCGAGTCGGGGAAAATCCTCCGCCGGCAGGGTCTGCAGCGTAAAGCGACTCTTCCCTGTCTTTACCAGCAGCCGCTTTTCCTGCTGCTGGAGTGTCACCTCGGCGTTCTCCGGGAGTGCTCGCAGGATGTCCACCAGCTTTCGCGCACCGACCGTCAGCGCAGACGCGTCGCCTTGCTGTCCCAGGGGTGACCGGGCCGTGATCTGAATCTCGATATCCGTGGCAAGAAATGACAGCGCGTTCTCGCCCCGATCGATCAGAACATTGGACAGGATCGGCAGTGTATGGCGGCGCTCAATGATGCCACTCACGGATGAAAGCGGTCCGAGCAGCTCATCACGCTTTGCTTTTACCAAGAGCATCTTTCTCCTTAGTAATAGTTAATAGAGTGAGTGTCGAACCGGTATAACTTGAAATTTTCTTTTCGAACCGGTGGTTACGGCGTCGAGCGAGCGTGGAGAAACTGTGGAGGACATGTGCAAGGGCGTGGATAGATTTCCCCGTCCTTCCACAAAGCATCGGTTATGCACAATCCACACCGGACTCGCGCACAGCTTATTCATCGACGAATGCTGAATCATCCCTTGAGTACTTGCTCGAGTACCAGATAGTCGCGGTTCATAGCATTGTCCTGCTTGCGCAGGGTTGCGATGGTGCGGCAAGCATGCAGGACGGTTGTATGGTCGCGGTTGCCGAACGCTTCACCGATCTCGGGCAAGCTCATCTGGGTGAGATCTTTGGCGAGTGCCATCGCTACCTGGCGCGGCCGTGCCACATTTCGACTACGCTTTTTTGAATGCATATCGGAGATCTTGATCTTGAAGTACTCGGCCACGGTCTTCTGGATGCCATCTACCGTAATTTGCCGGTTGGCGACATTCAGGATGTCGCGAAGCGCTTCCTTGGCGAGGTCGAGTGAAAGCTCGCGCGAGGTAAAGCGCGAAAACGCGAGCACCTTCTTTAGGGCTCCTTCGAGCTCGCGGACATTCGACCGAATGTGCTTGGCGATGAAAAACGCGATCTCTTCCGATAGATTTACGGACTCCGCCTCGGCTTTCTTCAGGATGATCGCCACCCTCATTTCCAATTCCGGCGGTTCGATTGCGACCGTGAGCCCCCAACCGAATCGGGAAATGAGGCGCTCCTCCATTCCCGCGATCTCCTTTGGGTACGTGTCGCAGGTGATAACGATCTGTTTGTGTGCCTCGACCAGCGCATTGAACGCGTAAAAGAATTCTTCTTGCGTACGGCCCTTGTTGGAGAAAAACTGGATATCGTCGATCAACAGCAGATCGAGCGAGTGGTAATAGCGTTTGAACTCGTCAAACGAGCGCTGTTGATAGGCGCGCACGACGTCCGTGACGTATTGCTCCGCATGTGTATACCGGATCCGTGCCTGGGCGCGCTGCTCGGCCACATGATTGCCGATAGCCTGAAGCAGGTGGGTCTTTCCCAAGCCGACCCCCCCGTAGATGAACAGAGGGTTGTAGGAGATGCCAGGATTTTCGGCGACCTGTATTGCGGCGGCTCGCGCCAACTGGTTCGCCTTACCAGTAACGAAACTGTCGAACGTGAAGTTGCGGTTCAGACGCGCTCGTTCCCGTATACCCGGGGCCTCGCTATTGTTGTTGTTACGCGAAGGAGACGGTACGGCCCTCTGCGCGACTTGCGCGCCGCGGGCAAGCACGAATTTCAAGCTCAGGTCGTGGCCATTCGCTTCGGCTGCAAGCTTTTCGATCCGCATCGCAAATCGCTCGCGTACAAGCTCGAGCACGAAGCGGTTCGGCGCGGCCAAGGTTAGCGTGTCAGGCCCTTCATCTCCCTCGGGCGTGAGTGGACGGATCCAAGTATTGAACTGTTGCGCGGGGAGCTCCTGCTCCAGACGGCGCAGGCAGGCGTCCCACAGGTTCCGCATGGTCTGACTTGCCTCGCTGTTGCGCTCGTTAGGGGGTTTTGAAACGGACGCGACAGGCCCGTTGCCGAAGACAGAATCTTACCTACTTCGGCACCAGTTATCCACAGGCGGCTCGATCCATTTTCTTTGGGTTGACAATGCGTGGAGTGACACGCTCTAATACGCCCCTTTTTCGGATCTGGAAGGCGATGAAGCGTACTTATCAACCATCGAAGACGCGGCGCGCGCGGCGCCACGGATTTCTGGTCCGAAGCCGAACCGCGGGCGGTCGGGCAGTATTGCGCGCACGCCGCGCGCGCGGTCGCAAGCGCGTCGGTCTATAAGCTTGCGCGGAGTGTGCTCGAACGAAATCGACGGGCACGGTACGGAATCGGGGCTGAGCGCCGCCTGACCCAAAGTGCTGCTTTCGAATCCCTTCTGAAGGAAGGTGCTCGGAGGAGCATAGCCGGGTTCACGTTTTATCTCGGACGGCGCGACGAAGGACCGCCGCGTCTCGGAATGCTGGTCACGCGTAAGCACGCTGCAAGGGCGACGGAGCGTAACCGGATCAAACGTTGCATCCGGGAGGCCTTCCGACTGGAGCAAGGATCCATCGGTTCCGTCGACATCCTTGTCCGGCCGCCTTACGGAGTGAAGCCTTCTGCCGATATGATCGTCCGACTGCGAGAACTACTGAGCAGGTTGAATCGATGATTTCCAGGCTTTTGCGGCTCGCAGTTAGGGGCTATCGTTTTTTTCTCAGCCCGCTCCTGCCGCCGTCCTGCCGCTTTCATCCCAGTTGCTCGGAGTACGCCGAGGAGGCACTGGCGCGCCACGGCGCTCTGCGGGGAGGCTGGTTGACTGCGCGGCGTATTTGTCGCTGTGGTCCTTGGAATGCGGGCGGCTACGACCCCGTGCCCGTGCCCCGGCGCTAAGGCAACGTCCCCACATATGGATACGCAAAGACTCATCCTCTTAGTCATATTCAGCTTCTCCGTCGTCATGCTCTGGGAGTCTTGGCAACGGACCCAGCGGCCGCCGACCCCGATAACAGCGCCAGCCACCCAACAAAGGGGCGAGGGCGTGCCGGTTCCAAGCAGGCCGGCGGACCAGGCGATGCCCGCGGCGGCGCCGCGTTCTGTGGGCGTGCCGGGAGCGGGCGAGGCTGCCGCCGCGGGCGAAGTCGTTCAGGTGCGTACGGACCTCGTGATCGCCGACATCAATACCCTCGGCGGGACGCTGCAACGCTTGGAGCTGCTCAAACATAAAGCACAGGCCGACGAGAACAAGGATTTCGTCCTTCTTGGACCGGATCATGCGTATAGCGCGCAGAGCGGGTTGATTGGCGAAGGATTTCCGAACCACCGGACGCTCTGGAAGGTGCTGCCTGGCCCGCGTGCACTTGGGCCCGGAACCGACAAGCTCGAACTGCGCCTCGAGGCCGATGGGCCAGACGGCCTGAAGGTGCAGAAGGCCTATATCTTCCACCGAGACAGCTATCTGGTCGACGTTGCCTTCGAGCTCAAGAACGCGGGGAAGGCTCCAATTTCGACCGATGCCTATTTTCAACTCGTGCGCGACGACAAGGATCCGCCCGGGCAGACCCCGATGATGAAGACCTACTTTGGGCCGGTCTTCTACACGGAGCAGACGAAGTACCGCAAGGAAAGCTTCTCCGACATAGAGAAGGGCAAGGTCGAGCTGCCGACGCACGCGAAGGACGGCTGGATCGGCATCGTGCAGCACTATTTCGTCTCCGCTTGGGTGCCGCCGGAAAATGTCACCCGGGAGTATTACTCCAAGAGGCTGCCTGACGGGCTGTTCGCTACGGGGGTGATCCTGCCCTCGCCACAGGTCGCCCCCGGCGGCAGCGCGCGCCTGGACGTGCCGCTGTTTGTCGGACCCCAAGAACAGCGGCGCCTAAAGGCAGTGGCCCCTGGCTTCGACCTGGTGGTTGATTACGGTTGGCTCACGGTCATCGCTTGGCCCCTTTTCTGGTTGCTGCAGAAATATCACAGCCTGACGGGGAATTGGGGCGTCGCGATCATCCTTCTCACGATCTCGGTGAAACTCGTCTTCTTCCCGCTGTCCGCCGCGAGCTACAAGTCGATGGCGAAAATGAAGCTCGTAACGCCGCGCCTAACTAAGTTGCGGGAGATCTATGGGGATGATCGCGCGAAGCTGAACCAGGCGATGATGGAGCTGTACAAGACGGAGAAGATCAACCCGCTCGGTGGCTGCTTGCCAATAGCGGTCCAGATTCCGGTTTTCATCTCGCTTTACTGGGTGCTGCTCGCCGCGATCGAGCTACGTCACGCGCCCTTTATCTTCTGGATCAAGGACCTCTCCGCGCAGGACCCGTACTACGTCTTGCCGATCCTTATGACTGTTAGCATGGTGATCCAGACACGGATGAATCCGAAGCCGCCGGATCCGGTGCAGGCGAAGGTGATGACCTTCATGCCCTTCATATTCAGTGTGTTCTTCTTCTTCTTCCCCGCCGGGCTCGTGCTTTACTGGCTGGTGAATAACATCCTTTCCATCCTTCAGCAGTGGCAGATCCAGCGGCTGTTTAACCGCGACAAACCTGCCCATGCCAAGCGCTGAGGAACCACCGGGACGCGCGCCGCACGCGTTACGCACCACCATCGCCGCCGTGGCGACGCCTGCCGGTCGGGGAGGTATTGGCGTAGTGCGAGTCTCCGGCCCGGGTTGCGCCGATGTGGCGCTCGCGGTGCTGGGCGAACTGCCTGCCCCGCGGCGGGCAACCTACCGCAAGTTTCGCGATGCGCATGGTGACATCGTCGACCAAGGCATAGCGCTGTATTTTCCCGCGCCCACTTCCTATACGGGCGAGCCGGTTCTGGAGCTCCAGGGCCACGGAGGGCCGACGGTAATGGCTGCCTTGCTCTCAGCATGTCTCGATGCGGGTGCACGGCTCGCCGAGCCAGGGGAATTTACGCGCCGGGCGTTTCTGGAGGGCAAGCTCGACCTTGCCCAAGCTGAAGCGGTAGCCGACCTGATCGACGCCGCGAGCCGCGAGGCCGCGCGTTCGGCCCTTCGGTCTTTGAGGGGCGAATTTTCAACCGCGATCCATGAATTGACTGGTCAACTCACCGAGCTCCGGGCCCTCACCGAGGCGATTCTCGACTTCCCCGAGGAGGAGGTTGACGCCCTGCACCGCGAAGACGCGCGCAATCGGCTCGACGGCGTACGATCGGCGCTTGCCGACGTGTCCGCAAAGAGTCGGCAGGGCAGTCTTCTGCGCGCCGGTATCCACGTGGTGCTCGCGGGTCGCCCGAACGTGGGCAAGTCCAGCCTGCTCAATCGGCTCGCCGGCGAGGAACGCGCGATCGTCACGGCCATTCCCGGAACGACACGCGACGCGTTGCGGGAATCGATCCAGATCGACGGGGTACCGATCGTCGTCGTAGATACTGCGGGCCTGCGCGAGTCGCTGGACGAAGTCGAGCGCTTGGGCATCGAGCGCACCGAGCACGAGTTGACGCGCGCGGATATCGTGCTCGCGGTGTTCGACGCGAATATTGGTATTGGCCCGGAGGATCGTGCCGTGCTCGCCAAGCTTCCCGAGGGCGGCACACGCGTCCACGTGTACAACAAAGTTGATTTGGCGCCGGGTACGGCGCCTGGCCGGCACGAGGGTACGCCGCGAGAGGTTTGGATCTCAGCGAAGACCGGTGCCGGACTGGACGCATTGCGACGGACGCTGCTCGAGGCCGCCGGCTGGAGTGGCACGGGAGAGCCCGTCTATCTGGCGCGCGAACGCCATCTGCGAGCGCTCGCTCGCGCCGGGGCGCACCTCGAAGCCGCAGGCGCGCAGATTGCTCAGTGGGAGTTCTTCGCCGAAGAGTTGCGCCTTGCGCAAGGCGCCCTAGCCGAGATCACAGGAGAATTTTCGGCCGATGATCTCTTGGGCGAGATCTTTGCGCGCTTCTGCATCGGCAAATAGGGGCCTTGCCGTGCCATGGGATCCACAGCGCTACGAAATGTTCGCCGACGCCCGGCTGCGCCCGTTGATCGATTTGCTGGCCCGGGTTCCGGGGCGGGATTCCGGCTGGATTCCTCGGCGCATAGCGGATCTGGGGTGCGGCAGCGGCAACGGTACCCGGCTACTTGCGCAGCGCTGGCCGGGGGCCAGCGTGGTGGGCGTCGACAGCTCTCCCGAGATGCTGGAGACCGCGCGCAGCCGAGACGATTCGATCCTGTGGCAGGAAGCGGAACTCAGCTCTTGGAGCGCCCCGGAGCGATTCGACCTGCTGTTCTCCAATGCTGCACTGCACTGGCTAGACCATCACGAGACTCTGTTCCCTGGCCTCCTCAAGATGCTTGGTGCGGGCGGGAGACTCGCCGTGCAGATGCCGCGCAATTTTCATGCTGCGTCGCATCGAATGTTATTCGAGCTCGCTCACGAGGCGCCGTACCGAGATCATCTGCGCTCCCCCCTTCGCACGTGGCCGGTGCTCGAGTCGAGCGCGTACTACGCGCTGCTCGCGCCCCATGCTGACACGGTCGACATCTGGGAAACGGAGTATCTCCAGGTGCTTCATGGCGACAACCCGGTGGCCGACTGGACGCGTTCGACGCTGATGATTCCGGTCTTGGATTTGCTTCCCGAGGCATTGCGCGTCTCGTTCGAGACCGAGTACCGAAAGCGGATCCGTGCCTCCTACCCGAAGTCTCCGGACGGGACGACCCTCTACCCGTTCAAGCGGTTGTTCATGACCGCACGGGTGCGTTAGAAAGAGGGGTGCTAGAATTAATTTGCGTTCTCACGATCAAATAACCGGCCCTATCAGGGCCGTTTTGCTTTTCTGGAGTTCCGGCGATGAACAAACCACAAGCTCCTCAATCCGACCTATCCGCGGCGCCGAGTTGGGTACGGCACCCGGGATTGCGACAATGGGTCTCCGACATGGTCAGTCTCGCGAAGCCCGAAAAGGTCGTCTGGTGCGATGGCTCGCAAGCCGAATATGACCGGCTTTGCGCCGAGCTGGTGCGCGCCGGTACCTTTCTCAGGCTGAACGAGAAGCTACGTCCCGGAAGTTACTTGGCGCGATCGCATCCCAACGACGTCGCGCGGATGGAAGATCGTACGTTCATCTGCAGCGCCAGGCGGGATGGTGCGGGGCCGACCAACAACTGGATCGATCCCGTGGAGATGCGAGCCACCCTGAATCGATTGTTCGACGGCTGCATGCGCGGCCGAACCATGTACGTCATGCCGTTCTCAATGGGACCGATCGGCTCCCATATCGCGCAGCTCGGGGTTCAGATCAGCGATTCCGCCTACGTGGTGGTGAACATGAGGTTGATGACGCGCATGGGGCGTGCGGTGGCCGACTGGCTGAGTGATGACGGCGACTTCGTGCCCTGCATGCACTCGGTCGGAGCGCCGCTCGCCAGCGGGGAGAAGGACGTTCCTTGGCCATGCAATGACAAGGAGAAGTGGATCGTCCACTTCCCCGAATCGCGCGAAATCTGGTCGTACGGCTCAGGCTATGGGGGCAACGCGCTGCTCGGTAAGAAGTGCCTGGCGTTGCGCATTGCGTCGGTGATGGCTCGCGATGAGGGCTGGCTGGCGGAGCACATGCTCATCTTGGGCATCGAAGCACCGACCGGGGAGAAGTCCTACATAACGGCTGCCTTTCCGAGCGCCTGCGGCAAGACCAACCTAGCCATGCTGATTCCGCCGGCTGCGTTCAAGGGATGGAAGGTCACCACCATCGGCGAGGACATCGCGTGGATCAAGCCCGGCAAGGATGGGCGCTTTTACGCGATCAATCCGGAAGCCGGATTTTTCGGAGTGGCGCCCGGAACTTCGCACGCCACCAATCCGAATGCCATGAAGATGCTCGAGTCCAACGTTATCTTTACGAACGTCGCGTTGACTCCAGACGGCGATGTTTGGTGGGAAGGTATGACGGAGGAGCTCCCTGCGAGGCTAATAGATTGGCAAGGCGAAGAATGGACGGCAGGCTGTGGCCGACTGGCGGCGCACGCGAATGCGCGCTTCACGGTCGCCGCATCGCAGTGCCCGTCGATGGATCCGAAATGGGAGGATCCGGGCGGCGTGCCAATCTCCGCGTTCATTTTCGGAGGCCGGCGCTCGAGCACGGTGCCGTTGGTCGTCGAAGCTCCGAACTGGGAGGAAGGCGTGTACATGGGTGCGACGCTCGGCTCGGAAACCACCGCCGCAATTACCGGGAAGGTCGGCGTGGTGCGCCGTGACCCAATGGCCATGCTCGCTTTCTGCGGTTACAACATGGGCGATTACTTTGCGCATTGGCTCAAGATGGGCAAAACGGCTCACCACCCCCCGAAGATATTCCGAGTGAACTGGTTTCGACGCAATGCCAACGGCAAGTTCATCTGGCCGGGCTTCGCGGAGAACATGCGGGTGCTCAGTTGGGTAGTCGGCCGCTGCCACGGCCGCACGCAGGGAGTCGAAACGTCGCTCGGGCTCATGCCGCGCTTCGAGGATCTACCTTGGAAGGGGTTGGAGAGCTTCTCGGTCGAGCAGTTCGGCGAGCTCTCGAGGGTCGACATCGACGCTTGGAAGGAAGAACTCGCATCCCACGATGACCTCATGGGTAGATTTGGGTCGCACTTACCTGCCGAGTTGGAGCAAGGCCGCGTTGCTTTGCATCGCCGTCTAGCCGCGTAACCGGCCAATTAGGTCGTCGCTTTGAACATGTCTTTAATTTATAACTATCTGAATCCATTATATTAAGTCGTTAAGAAGCCCCTTTGAGAGAAGGGCTGCCGCGAGGGCTGTCGCGGCCCCCGCAGCCAGTACCGCGGCGGAGGTGCCGGATTCGAGCAACATTCCGCCCCCAGCCAGGCCGATCCCCACCCCCGCGAGCAGGCCGGTTGAGGACCAGGTAAATGCTTCGGTCGCATGCTCGGGGATCGCGATTCTCGCCACCAGCATAGATTGGATGGTAAGGGCCGGTGCCATGGCGAGGCCGGTTGCCACCGCAAAAGCGGTGAACAGCGGCGGCGACGCGAGCATGGCTAACGGCGCAATGCCGCCTCCCATGATCGCCAGAGTGATGGTGAATTGCCGGCTAAGCGGAAGACGCCACCCTCGGCTGCCGTACGTCAGGCCCCCGCACACGCTCCCAACGCTCATGAGGCCTAGCATCAGCCCGGCTAGCGCGGGAGCGCCGGCCTCGGAAGCAAAGGCCGTGACTCCGATCTCGACCAACCCGAAGGCGATTGAATAGCAAAGAATAACAACCAGGAGGAGCAAGAATCGACGTTGTTCCAAGGGGCCAAACATGCTCATGGCGGCGCGCCTTTGCTCGATGTGCCAGCTCGCCAAGGGCGGCGCTTTGAGGAAGAGGAACGTCCCTAAGCTTGCGCACCCCCCGGCGAATGCGACGGCCCATGCTGGCGAGGCCGCCGCGACGATGGTGGAGACGAGCATCGGACCGATAATGAATATGCTCTCGATGAGGACCGACTCAAGCGAGTAAGCCGTTGCCAGCAATGGATCTTCGCCCAAGCGGCGTCGCAGAAATGTGCGCATGCAAACAGTAATCGGGGGAAGGCTGGCTCCCGCCGTTCCTGCAATGGGCAAAATGATCCAGACTGGTGCGCTCCAGGCAAGCGCGGCCAGGAGGGCTCCAAGGGCGGCAGGGTACATCACGCCGCATGCTGCCAATATCCTTCGCGGGCCCCGGCGGTCAATCAACCTGCCTAGCAATGGCGCGACCGCGGCGAGGCCGAGGACATAGGACGCGGTTGTCGCGCCCGCTTGTGCGAAGGATCCTGTCGCCTTATGTACGAGCAACAAGATCGCCAGTCCAGCGATCCCGATCGGAAGCCGCCCGATGACCGATGCGATGATCGCGGCCTGCAGGTGAGGCAACGCGAGCAATCGGGAGTAACGAGAAAGGATCATCATCTTTGCGGGCGGGCGATTCTGCCATGCCTCAAGAACCCCGTGGCGCGAGGTTCCACGTGAAACCAGCGGAGATCCAGTGTTTCACGTGGAACCGGCACCCGCTCTCTGGTTTCGCGCGGGGGCTTCACGTATGATTGCGCGTCCCGCGCGACCCAGCCCGGAGCCGCCCCGGGAATAGCCTGCCTTACATGCAATACCCGACTGATTTCGACGTCATCGTTATAGGTGGCGGTCATGCTGGCACTGAGGCAGCCCTTGCGTCGGCCCGCATGGGGTGTCGCACCCTCTTGCTCACGCACAGCATCGAGACGCTGGGCCAAATGTCGTGCAACCCGTCCATTGGGGGCATTGGCAAGGGGCATCTTGTCAGGGAGATCGACGCCCTCGGCGGCGCGATGGCAATTGCCGCGGACGAGGCGGGAATTCAGTTCAGAACGTTGAATTCCTCAAAAGGGCCGGCTGTGCGCGCTACGCGTGCTCAAGCAGACCGCGTGTTGTATCGTCACGCGATCCGTCGGCGATTGGAGAATCAGGCGGGGCTCACACTGTTTCAGCAAGCGGTGGACGACCTCTCGCTGGAGGGTGAGCGCGTTACGGGAGTGGTCACGCAGCTTGGCATTCGCTTTCGGGCCCAGGCGGTTGTGCTGACCGCAGGGACGTTCCTGGCGGGCTTGGTGCACGTCGGCATGCAACGCTATCAAGCGGGCCGCGCGGGCGATCCCGCCTCAGTAACACTCGCGAGCCGACTTCGGGAACTGCCTCTTCCCGTCGGCCGCCTCAAGACCGGGACGCCGCCACGCCTGGATGGTCGGACGATCGACTTTTCGGTAATGGAAGAGCAGGCAGGGGACGTTCCCGAACCCGTATTCTCGTTTCTCGGGTCGCGCAACCTGCACCCGTCGCAGCGTCCTTGCTGGGTCACACACACGAACGAACTTACGCACGACATTATTCGAGGCGCGCTCGATCGTTCTCCGATGTTCACAGGGGTGATCCAGGGCGTCGGGCCGCGCTATTGCCCTTCGATCGAGGACAAGATCCATCGATTTGCATCGAAGACGGGCCATCAGATCTTCCTGGAACCCGAAGGTCTTACCACGAGCGAGATATATCCGAATGGGATTTCGACTAGTCTGCCTTTCGACGTGCAGCTTAAATTGGTACGTACAATCAAAGGCTTAGAGAAAGCCCATATCCTGCGTCCAGGGTACGCCATCGAGTACGACTATTTCGATCCGCGGAATCTCAAGTCGTCGCTGGAAACGAAAGGCATCGCGGGCTTGTACTTCGCGGGGCAGATCAATGGCACCACCGGCTACGAGGAAGCCGGCGCACAGGGCATCCTCGCGGGCATAAATGCGGCGCTAAGGGTCCAGAACCGGGAGCCGTGGTGTCCGCGTCGCGACGAGGCGTACTTAGGAGTTCTGATCGACGACCTGATTACGCGCGGCGTTTCAGAGCCATATCGCATGTTCACGAGCCGCGCCGAGTTCAGGCTCATGCTGCGCGAAGACAACGCGGATCTGCGCTTAACCGAGACCGGGCGCAGGCTCGGCGTGGTCGATGACTTGCGCTGGGAGGCCTTCTCGCGAAAGCGCGACGCCATTGCGACGGAACAGTCGCGTTTGGCGAACACGCGGCTTCATCCGCGAGATTTGTCAGAGGACGCGAGCTCGGCAATCTTTGGGCAGCGCCTTGAACGGGAGTACTCACTTATTGAACTGCTCCGGCGCCCGAACGTCACTTACGCCGCCCTCGCGTCGCTTCCGGGGACCGGCAAGGGCGTCGAAGACGCTGCAGTCGCCGAGCAGGTGGAGATCCAAGCCAAGTACCAGGGCTACATCGTGCGACAACGCGAGGAGGTCGCTCGCAGCGCTGAGTACGAGGTGCTGCGCCTGCCGGCCGACTTTGACTACGCTGCGGTGCACGGACTTTCGGCGGAAGTGCGGCAAACGCTTACTCGCCAACGACCGGAGACCATCGGACAGGCAGCGCGCATCTCCGGCATTACGCCGGCGGCGATCTCCCTGCTGCTGGTTCATCTGAAGCGAGGCACTGCGGCCGGACCTCGAAAGAAAAGCGCATGACACCCGAGGCCGCACTCGATTTCGGGCTCGCACAACTGGCGCTGGCCTTGCCCGCGGGCGCACGCGAAAAGCTCGTTGCGTTTGTCGAGCTGCTCGGAAAATGGAATCGCACCTACAACCTGACCGCAATTCGCGACCCGATGAAGATGGTGACCCACCATCTCCTGGATTCGCTGGCTGTGGTGCCGCACTTGCCCTTGCGCGATGAGCGGGGCGCCCTCGCCGACGTCGGGTCGGGCGCCGGAGTGCCCGGCATTCCGCTTGCCATCGCGCGTCCCGAGTGGCCGGTGACGCTGAACGACAGCAATCAGAAGAAGACCGCCTTCATGCGCCAAGCCGCGATCGAGCTCGCGCTTCCGAACGTTGTCACACACACCGGGCGCGTCGAGGAATGGCGGCCGGCAAGCCTGTTTGCGGTCGTGATCTCGCGCGGTTTCGCTGAGCTCGCGGATTTCTTTGCCGCTTGCCGGCATCTCGTCGCCCCCGGTGGGGTGCTCGCCGCGATGAAGGGGATCTATCCGAACGACGAGCTGGCGCGCCTTCCCGCGGGGGTCACCTGCAGCGAGGTGGTACGGCTGCGAGTCCCCTTGCTCGAGGCAGAGCGCCACCTCGTTTTCTGCCGTCCTGTTCGATGACCATGGCGCGCGTGCTCGCGGTGGCGAACCAGAAGGGCGGCGTGGGTAAGACCACCACCAGCATCAATCTCGCCGCCGGCCTGGCGCAGGCCGGACAACGCGTGTTGCTGGTCGATCTCGACCCGCAAGGCAATGCCACGATGGGCAGCGGGGTCGACAAGCGCAGTGCCGAGCGCACGGTGTATCACCTGCTTCTCGGATTGAGCGATTTACAGACGGTGCGGCAACGCTCGCCAAGCGGCGGATACGATCTGGTACCGGCAAACCGTGAGTTGGCGGGCGCCGAAGTAGAGCTCGTCGAGCTCGAGCGGCGCGAATCGCGCCTCAAGGAAGCACTCGCAGGCGCGGGGGCCGAATACGACTTCATCTTGATCGATTGCCCGCCGTCGCTGTCGCTTCTCACCATTAACGGGCTCGTCGCGGCGCAGGCCGTGCTGATCCCGATGCAGTGCGAGTACTACGCTCTCGAGGGGCTTTCGGATCTGGTCGGAACGATCAAGCGTGTGCGTGCGCATCTCAATCCGCAACTCGAGATCGCGGGCCTGGTGCGCACGATGTACGACCCGCGCAACACTCTCTCGCAACAAGTCTCGGAACAACTCGAGTCGCACTTCGGAGACAAGGTGTATCACACCCTTGTCCCGCGCAACGTGCGGCTCGCCGAGGCGCCGAGTTACGGCGCCCCTGCCGTAGTGTGGGACAAGACCTCCAAGGGAGCCCAGGCGTACCTTGCCCTTGCCGAGGAGATTCTCTCCCGCAATGAAGGCGCGGTAGCTGCGGCCGCATAGCGCGAACGGACACGACATGATTAAGCAAAAAGGGCTCGGACGCGGACTTGATGCGCTGCTCGGCAGGGATGAACCAGCGCGCGATGCGCTGGCGACGCTTCCGGTGGGCCGCATTAGGCCTGGAAAATACCAGCCGCGCACCAAAATGGACCAGGAGGCTCTCGCTGAACTGGCCGCCTCCATTAAATCTCAGGGGTTGATGCAGCCTCTCCTCGTTAGGCGCGTGGAGCACGATCGCTTCGAGCTGATTGCCGGCGAGCGGCGTTGGCGTGCCGCGCAGATGGCCGGCCTCGAGGAAGTGCCGGCCCTGGTGCGTGATGTGCCGGACGAGGCGGCGCTCGCCATGTCGTTGATCGAAAACATCCAGCGCGAGAACCTGAATCCGATGGAGGAGGCCTCGGGACTGCAGAGGCTTGTCGACGAGTTCAAGATGACGCACGAGCAGGCGGCGGATGCGGTAGGGCGCTCGCGCAGCGCAACAACCAACCTGCTGCGCCTGCTGAAACTCACGAAGCCGGTCCAGGCGATGGTCATGGAAGGTGTGCTGGAAATGGGCCACGCACGCGCGATCCTTGCGCTGGACGGTGCTCGCCAGATCGAGGCGGCGAAGCGCGTCGCAGGGCGCGGCATGTCGGTGCGAGAAACCGAAGCGCTGGTGGCGAAGCTGCTACGGGGCAACATCGCTCGCCAGCGACAAAAACCGGACCGCGACTTGCAGCGCCTCGAAGAAGAAACGGCAGAGCGGCTTGGCACTACGGTCGAGATTCGTCCGGGCCGAAAGGGAAACGGCAAACTGATCCTCCACTACGCGGGCCTGGACCATCTGGAGCAACTGCTGCGCAAGCTGCGCTAGGGCGCCACGCCGCGTGCGGCTGCACCGCAACGCATTGACCGAGCGACCGCACGAACGCTATACTCCGCCGGCTTCGCTGGGCGCGGGGGAACAATAGCCATGCTTCGCCGCCTGGGTAAGCCGATCCGCACGGTTCTGCGCTGGCAATTGGCTGCAACTGCCACGTTGATTCCGGTGGCCGCTGTGGCGGCGGGTCTGCACGGCGCGCTTTCCGCCGGTTTGGGTGGCATGGTTAGCGTGTGCGCCGGGCTGATCTCGGGGATCGTTGCATCGGTGGGGAAGGCGGACTCTGCAGGGGCGGTTTTGATCAGCGCGCTGAGGGCCGAGGGCGTGAGGATCGGCCTGATGGTCCTTCTGCTTTGGCTGGTGCTCGCGGCCTACAAGGGGGTCGTGGTGCTCGCCTTCCTCGGGACGTTCATTGTGACGGCCTTGATTTTCACCATGGCATTTGCGGTACGCGGCCGGTAGGCTGCGTTGAATGAAAAGTCGAAGGTCGATTACGTCTTAGCCATGTCTGCCGGCGCCCAGCTCACTCCCTCCGAGTACATCGCGCACCACCTGACGTTCTTTGCGAAGTCGGTCGGCGAGGGAGGTTTCTGGACTGTCCACGTCGATTCGCTCGTCACGTCGGTGATCCTTGGTGTGCTGGGCGTGTGGTTCTTCTGGTGGGTGGTGCGCGGGGCGACTTCCGGGGTACCGAACAAGCGACAGGCATTCGTCGAACTTGCCTACGAGTTCGTGGACGACCAGGTGAAGGGCATGTTCACGCATGGCGACCGTAATAAGTTCGTCGCACCCGCGGCGCTCACGGTATTTGTGTGGGTGCTGCTGATGAACGCGATGGACTGGTTGCCCGTCGATTTCATCTCCAAGGGGCTCGGCGCGCTCGGCCTGCCCGAGTGGCGCCCGGTCCCGACCGCCGACGTCAACACGACGTTCGCGCTGGCGCTATCGGTCTGGGCGCTGATGATTTACTTCTCGATCAAATCGAAGGGCCTTGGCGGCTGGATTCACGAGCTGTTCTGCGCCCCCTTCGGGTCCAACCCGCTGCTGTGGCCGGCGAATTTTGCATTCAACGTGGTGGAGTACGTATCGAAGCCCCTGTCGCACTCCTTGCGGCTGTTCGGCAACATGTTCGCCGGGGAGATCATCTTCTTGCTGCTCTGGGTGTGGGCCGCGACCGGGTTGGTGGGAACCTTCTTCGGCACGGTGCTCGGGCTCGGGTGGGCGATCTTCCACATCCTGATCGTGGTGATACAGGCGTTCATCTTCATGATGCTCACCGTGGCGTACATCTCGATGGCGCACGAGCATCACTGATTTTCATCGGTTACCCCATTTTCGCTCTTGAAAGGAAACTAAAATGGAAAAGCTTCAAATGCTGGCGATGATCCAGGCTTACACCGGGATCGGCATCGGCCTCATGATCGGCCTGGGTGCCGCCGGCGCGTGCATCGGCATCGGCATCATGTGCAGCCGCTTCCTCGAGGCCGCGGCGCGCCAGCCCGA
>JBAUTZ010000064.1:0-4418 GCA_049582445.1 Burkholderiales bacterium | reverse complement strand
GAGGGCGGGGCGATCGCGCACGGCCATCCGATCGGCGCCAGCGGAGCGATCCTCGCCACGCGGCTCATGCACTCGATGAAGCGCGACAGCCTGAAACGCGGCGTTGTCACGCTATGTATCGGCGGCGGGCAGGGCATCGCGCTGGCACTGGAGTTAATCTGAACGCCGGGAAGGCGGCGGCCCGCCTCGAGACTTAGAGGCCGGGAAAAGAAAAAGGGGCTTGCTCGCGCAAGGCCCCTCCAAGAGATGCAGCCATAGGGAACGCCGTTGGCCGCAGCCGCCGAAACCGGCCCCGATCCATTTCACCGGGGACGGTCGGCAGACGGATACTATGGGACGAAACTATTTTGCGCAAATCGAACCATGCCCTGTGCGCAAGGCGGGAGTACACTCCGCGGCAGGCAAAAAATGGCGCGCAGCAGTAACACCGTAAAGCTCCCTTCCCGTTCCATCGGGCGGCCCGCTGGCGGCACCGAGCGCATGCTCGATGTGCTACG
Organism: Burkholderiales bacterium; assembly: GCA_049582445.1. GTDB lineage: Bacteria > Pseudomonadota > Gammaproteobacteria > Burkholderiales > SG8-39 > DAHVFK01. Next base: position 3,921 of record JBAUTZ010000064.1, on the reverse strand, counting down.
CCAGTTCCGCATCGTGATCCGCTCGATCAAGCGGCACTATCAATGGGTCGAGCGCCGCTGCGGCGTGAGCGGCGCGCAACTCTGGGCCATGGAGCGCATTGCGGCGAGGAACGGTCTCGCACCAGGGGAACTGGCCCGCGAGCTGGCGATCCACCCATCGACCGCGAGCAACCTGCTCGCACGGCTCGAGGAACTGAAACTGGTTGAGCGGCGCCGGCTGCATGCCGACCAGCGTCGGGTCCAGCTCTACCTCACGCCGAAGGGCCGGGCGGTAATGGCCAAGGCGCCGCGGCCGCTGAAAGGGGTACTCCAGCAGGCGCTCGCCGACATGCCGTCCGCGCATCTGGCCACGCTGCACGAGGGGCTCGAGGAACTGCTCGGCCTGATGCGAAGCCGCGACGAGGCGGCGCACCGCAAGCTCCTGTCGGAGATCTGATCGGCTCGCCCCGGCGGTGGCGCCGGGTTACCATTGCCGGGCGGGGGACGCGATGACCATATACTGGCAAGGTGCCGCGCGCGCGGCGCGCGAGTTGCCGATATCGGAGGCCGAGCGCGCGGCGCGCGTGCAGCTCGCGGCCGCCTACCGCATCTTCGATTATCTCGGCTGGACCGAGATGATCTTCAATCACATCACGGTGCGGGTTCCCGTTCCCGAGGGCGGGGATGGACGCTATTTCCTCATCAATCCCTTCGGTCTGCATTATCGCGAGATTACCGCCTCGAGCCTGGTGCTCATCGATGTCGATGGCAACCCGGTGCGCGAAACGAAATGGCCGGTCAACCGCGCCGGGTTTGTCATACATTCCGCGATCCATGGCGCCCTGGAGGCGGCCCATTGCGTGATGCACACCCACACCACCACCGGCATGGCGGTCGCCTGCCTGAAGGAAGGGCTCTCACCGACGAACTTCTATGCCGCGCAGCTTCACGGCCAGGTGGCGTACCACGACTTCGAGGGCGTCACGGTCGAGCCGGGGGAAAAGGCGCGGCTGTTGGCCGACTTGGGCGACAAGCGCGCCGTGATCCTGCGCAATCACGGTCTGCTTGCCTGGGGGCCGTCGCTGCCGGAAGCCTTCATGATGCTGTGGACCCTGCAGCGCGCCTGCGACGTGCAGATCGCGTCGGCGAGCGCCGGGGCGCTCAATCCGATACGGCCGGAAGTGTTCGCGCAGACGGTGCGCGAATCCGGGCCTGGAGAACAGCGGGTCTGCGAGGACGTATTCGCCGCCATGCAGCGCGTGGTGGACGCCAAGGATCCCTCCTATCGCAGTTGACGTTGACGTAAACGTCAACTACCCTTTCCGGTCCACTCCGGGAGCGCGCATGACCGACCTCTCCGACTCGAAGAACCTGGTCTACAAGGCGAGGCACAAGATCCGCTTCGTCACGGCGGCGAGCCTGTTCGACGGACACGACGCCTCGATCAACATCATGCGGCGCATCCTGCAGGCGTCGGGCGCCGAAGTGATCCACCTCGGCCACAATCGCTCCGTCGAGGAGGTGGTGAGCGCCGCGCTCGACGAGGACGTGCAGGGAATCGCGGTCTCGTCCTACCAGGGCGGCCACATCGAGTATTTCCGGTACATGGTCGACCTGCTCAGGTCGCGCGGCGGGGAGCGGATCCAGGTGTTCGGCGGTGGCGGCGGCGTGATCGTCTCCGACGAGATCAAGGCGCTGCAGGACTACGGCGTGGCGCGCATCTACTCGCCGGAGGATGGCCAGAAGATGGGCCTCCAGGGGATGATCAACGACATGCTGGCGCGTTGCGATTTCGACCCGTCGCAATACGCGCCGCGCGACCTCAAGGCGCTCAAGGCGGGAGACCGCCGTGCGCTGGCGCAGGTGATCTCCGCGCTGGAATTGGGTTCCTTCAATGAAAACTTGAAAAGAGAGCTTCTGAAAGCTGCGCAGGCCAAGCCGGCCCCCGTGCTCGGTGTCACCGGCACCGGCGGGGCCGGCAAGAGCTCGCTCACCGACGAGCTGGTGCGGCGGTTCCGTCTCGATCAGGACGACCGCCTCGGAATCGCCGTCATCGCCGTCGACCCCTCTCGCCGCAAGACCGGCGGCGCGCTGCTCGGCGATCGCATCCGCATGAACGCGATCCACGGCGGGAAGGTCTTCATGCGCTCGCTCGCGACGCGCGCCTCTGGCGCGGAGATTGCCGCATGCCTGCCCGAGACGCTCGCTGCGTGCCGCGTCGCCGGCTTCGACCTGATCGTCGTCGAGACTTCCGGCATCGGCCAGGGCGATGCGGCGATCGTCCCCCACGTCGACGCGACGCTTTACGTCATGACGCCCGAGTTCGGCGCCGCGAGCCAGCTCGAGAAGATCGACATGCTCGACTTCGCGGATTTCGTGGCGATAAACAAGTTCGACCGCAAGGGCGCGGAGGATGCGCTGCGCGACGTCCGCAAGCAGGTCCAGCGCAACCACGAGGCATTCAAGCAGACAGCCGACGAGATGCCGGTCTATGGGACCGTAGCTTCCCGCTTCAATGACGACGGCGTCACCTCGCTGTACCACGCGGTCGCGGCGAAGCTGGCCGGCAAGGGGCTCAAGCTCGCTCCCGGCAGGCTTCCCCGTACGGAATCGAAGGTCTCCTCCGGGCTGAGCGTGGTGCTGCCGCCCAAGCGCCAGCGATACCTCGCCGAGATCGCGGAGTGCATCAGGGGCTATCACGGGCACGCGAAGCAGCAGAGCATTCTGGCGCGCGAAAGGCAGCAGCTCATCGCCGCCAAGGCGATGTTGCTCAAGGCCGGCAAGGAGGCGCGCGACCTCGATTCGCTGATCGACGAAAGGAACGCCCGGCTCGAGGCTCGTGCCAAGAAGCTGCTGGACATGTGGCCCGAGACTCGCAGCGCCTATTCGGGCGACGAATACGTGGTGAAGATCCGAGGCAAGCAGCTGCGCACGCAGCTCACGCACACGACGCTCTCGGGCACCAGGATCCCAAAGGTGGCGCTTCCCGGGTTCGAGGACCACGGCGAGATCCTGCGCTGGCAGATGCGCGAAAACGTCCCAGGCTCGTTCCCGTACACCTCGGGCGTCTTCGCCTTCAAGCGCGAAAACGAGGACCCGACGCGCATGTTCGCCGGCGAGGGCGACGCCTTCCGCACCAACCGGCGTTTCCACCTGCTGTCGAAGGACATGCCGGCCAAGCGCCTGTCGACGGCGTTCGACTCGGTGACTCTGTACGGCTTCGACCCCGACGAGCGTCCCGACATCTACGGCAAGGTGGGCAACTCGGGCGTATCGATCGCGACGCTCGACGACATGAAGGTGCTGTACGCCGGTTTCGACCTGTGCGCACCGAACACTTCGGTATCGATGACGATCAACGGGCCGGCGCCGACCATTCTGGCGATGTTCTTCAATACCGCGATCGACCAGCAGCTCGGGAAGTTCGTCAAGGACAACGGCCGCCAGCCGACCGAGGACGAGGCGGAGAAGATTCGCGAGTGGACCCTCTCCACGGTGCGCGGCACGGTGCAGGCCGACATCCTCAAGGAGGACCAGGGACAGAACACCTGCATCTTCTCGACCGAGTTCTCGCTCAAGGTGATGGGCGACATCCAGGAATGGTTCATCCACCACCGGGTGAAGAACTTCTACTCGGTGTCGATCTCCGGCTATCACATCGCCGAGGCCGGCGCGAACCCGATCTCGCAACTCGCCTTCACGCTTGCCAACGGCTTCACCTTCGTCGAGGCTTATCTAGCGCGCGGCATGCACATCGACGACTTCGCGCCGAATCTCTCGTTCTTCTTCAGCTACGGCATGGACCCGGAGTACGCCGTGCTCGGGCGCGTCGCGCGGCGCATCTGGGCGGTGGCGATGCGCGAGCGCTACGGGGCGAACGAGCGCAGCCAGAAGCTCAAGGTCCACTCGCAGACCAGCGGTCGCTCGCTGCATGCGCAGGAG
>JBAUTZ010000063.1:0-3908 GCA_049582445.1 Burkholderiales bacterium | reverse complement strand
GCCCCAGGGCAGCACCGCGCGCAGTCCTCGCTCGGCGAGCCGTTGCACCAGCGAGCGCCAGCGGTCCTCCGCCCAGAGCTTGTCGGCGCGGCTCGACATGGTGAGCAGCACCGCATAGGGCTCGCGCGGCGCGTGCGCCGCCGCACCGCCGGCGACGAGGCCGTAGTCGCAGGCGCCATCGGGGACATAGCCGAGGGCGGCGCCGGCGAGCCGCCGGTTGCGCTCCACCGCGTGCAGCGCGCGCGGCACGAGGTGGCGCCTGTGGTAGAGGCGCGATGCGAGCGGCTCTCTGGCGCTATCGCGATCCAGCCCGTGGCGCTCCCCCGTGGCCAGCGTCGAGATCACGGCACTCTTGATGAGTCCCTGGCTGTCCACCACGAAATCGTAGCGCTCCGCGGCGATCGCGCGCCGGAACGCAGCGAACTCGCGCCACACCTCGGGGCTCCAGAGCCGCGCGCGCCAGCGGCGCAGCGCCACCGGGATCACGCGCCGCACGGCGCTGTGCATGGCGGCGATTGCGGTGAAAGGCTCCTCGACCACCCAGTCGATGCTCGCGCCGGGCAGGCTGCGCGCGGCGTCGCTCACTGCCGGGCAGTTGTGCACCACGTCGCCGAGCGATGAGGTCTTCACGAACAGGATGCGGGGCATGGTCGGCTAGAATAAGGCCCGCCGATTCTACGGGATAACACTTGACTACCGGCTCCCGCGCCCCCGTCTCAGCCGTCCTCGTCACGCGTAACGCGGCCGCGCAACTCGGCGCCTGCCTGGAGAGCCTCGCCTTCGCCGAGGAAACCGTCGTCGTCGATTCCGGCAGCGCGGACGAGACCTGCAAGATCGCCGCGCACCACGGCGCGCGCGTGGTGCAGAAGGACTGGATGGGCTTCGGCCGCCAGAAGCAATTCGCCGTCGAGCAGGCGAAGCACGACTGGGTCCTGTGCGTGGATGCCGACGAGCGCGTCTCCCCCCGCCTTGCCCGCAGCATCGGCCGCGCGCTCAGCGCGCCGCAGGCGCCGGTCTACCGCATGCCGCGCCGCAATCGCTTTCTCGGCCGCTGGCTTTCGCACGGCGAGGGCTATCCGGACTGGAGCACGCGGCTGTTCGACCGGCGGGAAGCGCGCTGGAGCGACGACCCGGTGCACGAGAAGGTGCTGTACGCCGTGACCCCGGGCACGCTCTCGGGCGACCTGCTGCACGATTCGGCCGAGGATCTCGCGGCCTACCTCGCGAAGCAGAACCGTTACACGACGCTCGCCGCCGAGCAGCTCTTCGAGCGCGGGCGCAAGGCCGGCGCCGCGGACTTGGTGCTCTCGCCGGCGGTGCGCTTTTTCAAGTTCTACCTGCTGCGGCTGGGCTTTTTGGACGGCGTGCCGGGACTCGTGCACATCTCGATCGGCTGCATGAACAGCTATCTCAAGTACGCCAAGCTGATCGAGCTGCAGCGCGCGAAGAGGAAACGATGAGGGTGCTCGTCACGGGCTGCGCCGGCTTCATCGGCATGCACTGCGCGAAGCGCCTGCTCGAGCGGGGCGACGAGGTAACCGGCATCGACAATCTCTCGCCGTATTACTCGGTCGACCTCAAGCGCGACCGCCTCAAGCTGCTCCAGGGCCAGAAGGGGTTTCGCTTCGAGCAGCTCGACCTCACCGACGCCACGGCGCTCGGCGCGCTCTTCGCCCGCTTCGCGCCGCACGCCGTGCTGCATCTCGCCGCGCAGCCCGGGGTGCGCCATTCTCTCGAGAACGCGGGCGCCTACGTGCAGGCCAACCTCGTCGGGTTCGCCAACTTACTCGAGGCCGTTCGCGGGAAGCCGCCCAGGCACTTCGTCTACGCCTCGAGCTCGAGCGTTTACGGCGGTAATGCCAAGCTGCCCTGGTCCGAGAGCGACAACGTCGACCATCCGGTGAGCCTCTACGCCGCCACCAAGAAGTCGAACGAGCTGATGGCGCACGTCTACAGTCACCTGTTCGACATCCCGGTGACGGGGCTGCGCTTCTTCACCGTGTACGGGCCCTGGGGCCGGCCCGACATGTCTCCGGTGCTGTTTGCGCGCGCCATCATGGAAGGAAAACCGATCCAGGTATTCAACCACGGCGACATGCAACGCGACTTCACCTATGTCGACGACGTGGCGGAAGGAACGCTGCGCGTGCTCGACGACCCGGCGGTGCCCGATCCCTCGTTCGACCCCACCGATCCCAATCCCGCGACCAGCTGGGCGCCCTGGCGCGTGTACAACATCGGCAACCACCAGCCCGTGGGGCTGCTCGATTACATCGCCGCGCTCGAGCGCACGCTCGGCAGGCAGGCGATCAAGGATTTGAAGCCCATGCAGCCCGGCGACGTGCGCAGCACGTACGCCGACACCCGGCTGCTCGCGGGCGCGGTCGGCTTCTCGCCCTCGACCCCGCTCGAGGAAGGGCTGGCGCGCTTCGCCGAATGGTTCAAGCGCTACTACGGCTACGCCTGATGGGCGATGCGGACGTGAAGCCGCGCAGTGGCATGGCCCTGCAGTGGTGGCGGCTAAAACGCAGCGTCGGGCGGCGCTGGCGGGAGTGGCGCTTGCCGCGCGGCTTCGAGCGCCTCGGCACGAAATACGGCGGCTGGTGGATCTATGCCCCGGCGATCGGCCGCGATCCGCTGCTCGTCGATTGCGGCCTCGGGTTCGACATCAGCTTCCCCGCCGCGTTTCTGCGGCGCTTCGGCGGGCGGGTCATTGGCGTCGACCCCAATCCCCGCGCGATCGAGTATGCGAAGGCCCATTGTCCAGCGGGCATGGAAGTACGCGACGCCGCGATATGGAGCGAGGCGGGCCAGACCCTCAGCTTTCACCTGCCGCGCACGGCGGACGAGCTGCCGCAAGGCGCTGACGGGGTCTCGGGCAGCCTGCTCGCCAGCCACGCATACGCTGGCGCGGAAGAACTCACGGTGCGTACGACCTCGCTTGCCGAGATCCTTGCCGCGGCCGGCCGCACCGAATGCGACGTGCTGAAGCTCGACGTCGAAGGCGCCGAGTACGCGGTGCTCGCGGCGCTGTGCGCGAGCGGGGAGATCCGGCGCGCCCGCCAGGTCCTCGCCGAGTTCCACCACGGCTGGACCGAGCACCCGCTCGAGCACACGCAGGAACTGGCCGCGAAAATCGTAGGCTCCGGATTCGACCTCGCGCACACCGAGAACCGCAACTATATTTTCGTCAGGCGGGGCTCCGACCATGCCGGATGAGCTCGCCCCACCGGCCAATATCCTCTTCATCAACGTCTCGCGCATCGGCGATACGCTGCTCGCCACACCCGCGATGCGCGCGCTGTCGTACGCCTGGCCCAAAGCGCGGATCACGTTCCTCGGCCACCCCAAGCGCGCGGAGATCATGCGCCACCTCCCGTTCGTCGCGGAAGTCGGCGAGATCACCAAGTACCGCGCTTTCTGGCGCAACCGGCTGGGTAGCCGGCGCTGGGACCTCGCGCTGGTGCTCGGCTTCGACCGGCAGCTCGTCGCGTATGCCGAGCGCGTCGCCGGGAGGGTCATCGCGTTCCGCCAGGAGGACGTGTACCTCAATGACCGACTGTATCGCTGCGTCGAGCCGCCGGAGTTCCAGAGCGTCCACTCGGCGCTCTCGCCGCTCCTCCTCACCCGCGCGATCGGAGTGCCGGACGTCGGCGGCAGGCTTTCCTACGTCGTCACTCACGACGAGCAGGAATGGGCGCGCGCGATGCTCGGCCGGACCGTGCCGGTGGGCGCGAGGCCCGTGATCGGCTTGCAGGTGGCGAGCTTTCCCACGAAGGGTTACCGCGACTGGCCGATCGGGCACTTCGCCGCCTTGTGCGAGCGCATCACCGCACGCTGGCCGAGGGCGCACTTCATCGTGCTTGGCGGGGATCTGGAGCATAGCCGGGTCGACGAGTTGCTGCGCC
>JBAUTZ010000062.1:0-4706 GCA_049582445.1 Burkholderiales bacterium | reverse complement strand
AGCCTTGGGGTCGGCATGGCGCCGGACCCGGGCGGCGCCGGATCCGCCCTCGTTTCGGGGGCTCTTTAATCGGGGAAGGAGAACCAAATGAGCAACATGCGCGACGCAATCGGCCTTCGTATGCCCTTTGGCAAGACCAACACGCAGTACGACACAGAGTTCGAGCCGGCCACTGGCACGCTCTGGGGCTTCTTCAATCCAAAAGGAACGCCTTGCTTCAGTCTCGGCCTTCTGAAGGACATCCGTATCCACGACAACGCATTGGCGCTCAACGGCGGCAAAGTCGAGTTCGAAGGCCAGTCCCAGAAGGTGAACTACTACGTGGCCGGCTCGCGCGTGCCGCGGGTATTCAATCTGGGGGGAGACCTCGCACTCTTCGTTCTCCTGATCAAATCACGCGATCGCGATGCGCTCGCGCACTACGCAAAGCTCTGCATCGACAACATGTACCCGCGTATCCAGAATTATTTCTCGCCGGGCATGGTGACGATCTCCATGGTGCAGGGAGACGCGCTTGGCGGCGGATTCGAATGTGCGCTTTCGTCGGACATCGTGGTCGCCGAGGAGAGCGCGCAAATGGGGCTTCCTGAAATCCTGTTCAACCTGTTCCCGGGGATGGGCGCCTACAGTCTGCTCGCGCGGCGCATCGGTATGCGCGCGGCCGAGGAGTTCATACTCTCCGGTCGAATTTTGCCAGCCAAGGAATTGCACGAAATGGGCATCGTAGATGTGCTGGCACCCGATGGTGAAGGCGAGAGTGCGGTGCGCGACTGGATCGCGAAGAGCTGGAAGCGACGCAACGGCACGCAAGCCGTACTCCGTGCGCGCCAGATCGTGCAACCGATTACCCGCGAGGAGCTCGACGCGATTACTGATGTCTGGGTCGACGCCGCATTGCGGCTGGAAGATAAGGATCTGAAGATGATGGGCCGGATCGTGCGGTCGCAATTGCGACGTATCGAGCACGGCGACGTGACCGACGTCACCGCCGAAGCGCTCGCGGCATCGGCCTGAGGCGTCTTCTTCGCTCTAGCCCGCCTGAAGCGCGCAGTCCCTGACGCGCTCAGGCGGCCTGGAGCGGACCGCCCTCGCGGAACATCTGCCCGAACTGGTGGAAGTTCACGCGTGTGGAGTTGACGATTGCGTTCTGTGCGACAGGATCGTCAATAGTCTTTACTAGTCTATTCAGCTTCGCCATGTGGTCGACGTCCATGGTCGCGTGCGACGCGAGGAACTTGAAGCCGCCTCCACTCACGTCATGGCCGATTGCGCGCGCGATCGATTCGGACACCCGCCCGCCATATACCGAAGCGACCACCTCGAGTGTGTAGAGCATGCCCAGCACCGAGCACGGATGGACGCGCTCCGCGCTGTAGTAGTTGAAAGCGATCATCGCCTGTACGGGCACGCTGGGCTGCTCCAAGCGCGCGGCCTGGACATCGCCGCCCACTGCCTCGATATCCTCGAGCACCCAGGTCTCGTGGTTTTTCTCCTCCTCGATTCGCTCGTACAACTCATAGCGCACGCCGCGGAAACGGTCGTCGCAACGGGCCGCCGCGGTCGCCATCACCGGGCAAAAATGCCACACGATGTGATACAGGTCATGCAGAAAAGCCCGATACTCCGCGAGCGTCAGGCCATGGTGAATCATCGAATGCACCTTGGGAACGTTCTCGAGGTCGCGCCGGTTCGAGTCCGTCATTTCCACGAGCGTAATGAAAAAGGACATGCGGATAAATCTCCTGCAGTAACTTCGGATATTGCGGCGGTGCCGCGGGCGCGGCGATTGTAGCGCGACCGCTCAGCCGGTGGATTGCCGTCTGCTCTGCAGGTAGCGCTCGAGCTCCGTGCGCGCGTCAGAAAATTCCGCGCTTACGGACTTGAACAAACGAGGCGCTTGAAGCCTTAACTCCGCGTCGCTCAGTCTGCCCAGCTCTGTGCATAGGCTGGTCAGGCGGTCGGTGCCCATGCTCGCGGAAGATCCCTTCATCGCGTGCAAGTGGGTACGAAATTCCTGAATGTTCCGGCCCGCAAGCGCCGCCTCGACTTTGTCGAGCAGCGCGGCGCTGTCCGCCAGATAGACGCCGATCAGGTTCTCGATGAAGGCTGGCGAGGAACCGAGCTCTTCGAGATGCGAGAGTGTCTCGCTGTTCACCACCGGTTCCGGTCCGATGGGTGCGGCACCAGCGCTTACGCGTGGCCCCCGCTCGACAGCCGCCTGCGGCAGCTCGGCGGACTTGCCGACGACCATGCTTTGGATCTGCTCCAGCAGCCGACCTGCCTCGATCGGCTTCGGAAGAAACGCGTCTGCACCCGCTTCGACGCATTCACGTCGCGCCTCGGGCGTAACATCGGCCGACAGGATCACGATTGGCAGACGCGCCATCCCCCCGGTCATCAGGCGCATTGCCTGCAGCGCTTCCAGCCCTCCCAGGCGCGGCATGTTACGGTCAAGGAGTACGATGTCGAAACGGTCACGTTCGACTGCATCAAGCGCCTGCTCGCCGTCATTCACAAGCGTCGCGTCGTGGCCGCCGCGCTCGAGGATTTTTCCGAGCACTTCGCGGTTCGTCGGATTGTCGTCGGCGACCAGCACGCGCAGCCTGCGCGCATTCGCGCCGCGCCGGGCGTAGTCCTGCAGGCGAACCACGCCTTCTCGTACCTCGTCGCCAGCACTCACCGAGTGCAACACGTTGAACAACTGCCGCTTGTCGAATGGCAGCTCGAGTACCGCAGCAAAGCCCGAGGACAGTACCTCGAAGCGCGGCACATCCGCGTCACGCGGCACCGCCAGCACGAGGGGGGGCGCCGGTTCAGGGGCGAGGCGCCGGAAGCGCTGCGCGAGCCGCGGGTCCTCGGCGCTCGCATGTACCAGCGCGCTGTGATACGGCTTCGCGAGGCTGATCTCCGCCACCAGGCGCGCGCCGCCCTCGGCGACGTCCGACACCGGGACCGCCGTGGCTCCCCAACCACTCAACGCTTGTTCGAGTGTCTCGAGCTCCTCGCGCGGGAAACCGATGAGCATCACGCGCGCCCCCGAGAGCTCGCCCGCGGCGGCCTCAACGCGTTCAGGCTGCTTCTCAAGCGCAATCTCGAACCAGAACGTACTGCCCAGGCCCACCGAGCTTTCCATGCCGATACGCCCGCCCATGAGCTCGACCAGTTGCTTGGCGATCGTGGTGCCAAGGCCGGTGCCACCGAAGCGGCGCGTGGTCGATTGGTCTCCCTGGGTGAAACTCTCGAATATGCGCGACTGCGCCTCGGGCGAAATGCCGACGCCAGTATCGCGCACCGAGAATTTCAGTCGCACGTGCGTATCGGTTTCCCCCTGCGCAGTCACGTGCACGGTGACGCTGCCACGTTCGGTAAACTTGACTGCGTTGCCCGCGAGATTTATCAGAACTTGTCGCAAATAGTGTGGGTCCCCGCGCACCGTCGGCGGTACTTCCGGCATAAGCGAGACAACGAACTCCACGCCTTTGGCGGCGGCCTGCGCCGCAAGGATGCGGCAGGTGCTGTTGACCAACGCGTGGAGATCGAAATCCGTATGGTCGAGCGCCAGCTTGCCCGCCTCGATCTTTGAAAAATCCAGCACATCCTCTACCAGGCCCAGCATCACGCGCGACGACCCGCGCAGGGTCTGCAGCATGTCAGCCTGTTCACGGCTGAGCGATGTATCGCGTAACAGATCGGACATGCCGATGATTGCGTTCAACGGCGTGCGCATCTCATGGCTGACGACCGAAATGAAGCGGCGCTTTGCCTGATTCGCCGCCTCGGCACGCGCCAAAGCGTCGTTCATGCGCTTAACAAGGCTGAGCACGTACATCGCTAGCGCTATAAGCCCCGCCGTTAGGCCGATACCAACTTTGATATTCGCCTGCCAGAAATCGTTGCTCGCGAGGACGACGCCAAAGCCGATCACGCTGAAGCCCAGACAGAACAGCAGGTAACGCGAACCGAATCGGAAGCCGTTCGCCAGAGTTACCCAAACATACAGAAGGAACAATGGCAGGCCATGCGCGCCCGACATGGCCATGAAGTACGTTATGGTCGTGAGGTCCCCCGCCGCTGCGACCATTCGGCGCCCGCGAGCGATTCCCGGGCGGATCAGGATGCTGGCGAAAATCGCGACCGAAAACGCAACATACGCAAACATGGCCGCGACGTAACTATGGCTTACATCGAAATCACCCCCAGTCGCGTGGAGCGCTTCGGGTAGGAGGTAGGCGAACAGCACCAGTCCGGCAACAATGCGCACTCCCGCCTGCTCGTGCTCCGTGTCGGGGCGCGCCGCCAAGCGGCCGCGCACGCTGTTGAGCGCGTCGCGCAACGCCTTCATCAGTTTTCGTCAGCCTCTTTGCCGGGGTCGCGCCATTCGTTCTGCACGCGCTCGACCTCCGGTCGAACGCCGAGGAACGCGTCGACCAGGCGCGGATCGAAATGGCCGCCCCGCTGCGAGCGCAGGTACTGCATGGCTTCCTCGGTCGGCCAGGCCTTCTTGTACGGCCGTACCGAGGTAAGTGCATCAAACACGTCGGCCACCGCCACGATCCGCGCGCAGAGGACGATGTGGTCACCGATCAGGCCGTTTGGGTAGCCCGATCCGTCGTATTTCTCGTGATGGCCGAGCGCGATGAGCGCGCCCATGCGTACGTATTTGGACGCACTGCCCTTGAGGATCTCGTGTCCCATGATGGGATGGC
>JBAUTZ010000061.1:0-5729 GCA_049582445.1 Burkholderiales bacterium | reverse complement strand
GAGTAGCGGTCGCTCCTTCCCCGCCACAGGCGCCCGATCGTCTCGTGGATCTCGGCGTCGGGAGCGCCGGAGCGGACGAGGGCTCGCAGGTCGTGCCCGGCCACGGCGAACAGGCAGGTGTAGAGCGCGCCCTCGGTCGACAGGCGCAGCCGGTTGCAGTTGCGGCAGAAGGCCTGCGTGACCGAGGCGATGACGCCGATCTCGCCGGCGCCGTCGGCGTAGCGCCAGCGCTCGGCGACCTCGCCGCGGTAGCCCGGATCGACCGGCTCGAGCGCGAAGTGCCGGCCGATGCGCTCGAGCACCTCGGCCGAGGGTACGACGTCGTCCATGCGCCAGCCGTTGGTGCTGCCGACGTCCATGTATTCGATGAATCGCACGATGTGACCCGAGCCGCGGAACCGGCGCGCCATCGCGACGATCTCCTGGTCGTTGGTGCCGCGCTTGACCACCATGTTGATCTTGACCGGCCCGAGCCCGGCCGCGCTCGCGGCCTCGATTCCGTCCAGAACCTTGGCAACCGGGAAGTCGGCGTCGTTCATCGCCTTGAACACGGCGTCGTCGAGCGAATCGAGGCTCACGGTGATGCGCTTGAGGCCGGCCGCGGCGAGGCGCTCGGCCTGCTTGGCGAGCAGCGAGCCGTTCGTGGTGAGCGTGAGATCGACCTCGAGCGCTGCGAGCTGCTCGACCAGGCGGTGCAGGTCGCGGCGCACCAGCGGCTCGCCGCCGGTGAGCCGGATCTTCTTCACGCCCATGCCGACGAACACGCGCGCCAGGCGCGCGATCTCCTCGAACGAAAGGATCGCGCTGTGCGGCAGGAACTTGTGCTCCGAGTCGAACACTTCGCGCGGCATGCAGTACACGCAGCGGAAGTTGCAGCGGTCGGTGACCGAGATGCGCAGGTCGCGCAGCCCGCGGCCGAGCGTGTCGACGAGCGGGCCGCCGTCGTAGGGCGGGGCCGCGCGCCTCACGGAGTCGGCCGCTAGGATCGGGATGACCTTGTCCTGCATGATGTCTTTGCCTGCGCCAGAAGTGAAAATCTTATCAGAGTCGACTGTGCGCTATAGTTGGTCAGAAGCCGATTCCGAGTAAAACGATGGAAAAGCCGAAATTCCCGGTTGCGGTCGTAATGCAGCGGCGTCCAATCGACAACCGCTGGCAATCCGAAGTCTGGGAACCGTGGGCGGTTCTTTCCGGTCAGCCGGCTGGCGGCGAGCCGCGCCTGCTGGTGGATGACCGGGGGACGCAGCAATGGCTTCATCCCGGCTTCGAGCTGGTGCTGCATCGCGACGAGACGGAGGGCTATTACCTGAACGTATCCGTGCCCGGGTCGCGGGTATTCATCCTCTGGCGCATGGACGGCGAGCGGGCGCTGCCGCTCGCGGTTACCGCCAGCTACAACGAGGCGGGTCGGTGGCTGGACGCCGGCCACTCAGTCGATGGCGTTGCGATGCCGCCGGAAATCTTCGCCTGGGTCGGCGACTACGTGGAGAAGAACTATCGCCCCGAGCCGAAGAAGCGGGTGCGGCCCCGCTCGTTCATGCGGCCCGGAGACCGCGGCTGATCAAGATGGCGCAGGACAAGGAACCTCTTATTGCGCGCTGGTCGCGCCTGAAGCAGGAACAGGCGCGGGACGAAGCGCCGCCCGCTGCCGGTGAGGGCAGCGCCCCTCCCGCGCTGCCGCCGGTCGATGCGCTCACGTCGGAGTCGGATTTCTCCGGCTTTATGCACCCGAAGGTCGGCGACGCGCTGCGGCGCGTCGCGCTGAAGAAGCTGTTCGCCGACCCGCACTTCAACGTACCCGATCCCTACGAGGCCTACTCGGGCGACTGGACCGGAGGCGGGGAGCTGACCGAGGAGGCCCTGCGGACGTTGAACCAGGCGCGCAGCGTGCTGTTCCGCAATGAGGAGCAACCGCCCGCGCAACAGGTCGGGGCTCCGCAGCAGGAGCAGGAGCGGGCGCCCGAGGACCAAGCCAAGGATGACGATGACGCTGGAAAGCCGGACGCTTAAGGTCTGCAACTGCAACCATACGATGGCGCTCGATGCCAGGGCGCTTGCCGCCGCCCTCAAGCTGCGCGAGCCCCTCACAGTGCACAGCGAGCTGTGCCGCAAAGAGGCGGGCGCGTTCCAGGCGGCGCTGGGCGAGCCCGGGGTGGTGGTCGCATGCACACAGGAGGAACCCCTGTTCGCGGAGCTGGCGCAGGAGGCGCAGGCGAACACGGAGCTGCGCTTCGTCAACATCCGTGAGGCGGGAGGCTGGTCCGCCGAGGGCAGGCGCGCTACGCCGAAGATCGCGGCGCTGCTCGCCGCGGCCGCGCTGCCGGAGCCCGAGCCGGTGCCGGTGGTCGAGTACAAGTCCGGCGGACAGCTGCTGGTAATCGGCCCGTCGGCCGTCGCGCTAGACTGGGCGGCAAGACTCGCCCCGCAGCTCGAGGTGAGCGTGCTGATCATGCGCGGCGAAGGCGGCGAGCTGCCCCTCGAGCGCAAGTACCCGGTATGGTCGGGCACGGCGGCGCGGGTCGCCGGCTGGCTCGGCGCCTTCGAGGTCGAATGGACGCAGGACAACCCGATCGATCTCGAGCTGTGCACGCGCTGCAACGCCTGCGTCGCCGCGTGCCCCGAGAACGCGATCGACTTCACCTATCAGATCGACCTGGCGAAATGCACTTCGCATCGCGCTTGCGTCAAGGCTTGCGGTGCGGTGGGTGCGGTCGATTTCGCGCGCCAGGATCGGGTGCGCAAGGAGCGCTTCGACCTGGTGCTGGATCTCTCGCCGGAGCCGCTGCTGCGCATGCCCGACCTGCCGCAGGGCTATGCCGCGCCCGGCGCCGACCCGCTCGCGCAATCGCTTGCGGCCGCCGCGCTGGCGCAGATGGTCGGCGAGTTCGAGAAGCCAAGATTTTTCGTCTACAAGGAGCGCATCTGCGCGCACAGCCGCTCGGGGCGCAAGGGCTGCAACCGCTGCATCGAGGTGTGCTCGACCGGCGCGATCCGCGGCGACGGCGACTTCGTCAAAGTCGAACCGCACCTCTGCGCCGGGTGCGGCGGCTGCAGCACAGTATGTCCTTCGGGAGCGATGGGCTACGCCTATCCGCGCGTGCCCGAGATGGGGCGGCGCCTGAAGACTTTGCTCGAAACCTACCGAGCGGCGGGCGGCGAGGATGCCTGCCTGGTATTTCATGACCTCGAGGCGGGGCGCGGGTTGTTGCACGGCATCGGACGCCGGGCGTTGCGAGGTGGCAAGGGGCTGCCGGCACGCGCGATCCCGGTCGAGACCTTTCACATCGCTTCGATCGGCATCGACCTGCTGCTCGGAGCGGTCTGCTACGGCGCGAGCCAGGTGGTCGTCCTGTCGAGCGGCCGCGAGCCGGAGGCATACCTCGCGGCGCTCGGCGAGCAGATGGGACATGCCGAGACCATCCTCGATTCTCTGGGCTATACGGGCAGGCACTTCGAGTTGGTCCGGGCCGAGGACGCCGCCGGCCTCGAGCGCACGCTGTGGGCGATGCAGCCGGCGCGCACGGTGTCCGCGCCGGCGAGCTTCAACCTCGCCGCCGAGAAGCGCGGCGCGCTCGATTTTGCGCTCGACCACCTGGCGAAGCACGCGCCCGCGCCCCAGGAGCAGATCGCGCTGGCGAAGGGCGCGCCCTTCGGCGCGCTCACGGTGAACAAGCAGACTTGCACCCTGTGCAAGGCGTGCATCGGCGCCTGCCCGGAGGCCGCGTTGCTCGACTCGCCGGAGACGCCGAGCCTGAGGTTCATCGAGCGCAACTGCGTGCAGTGCGGGCTGTGCGCGGACACCTGCCCCGAGGACGCGATCCGGCTGCTGCCGCGTCTGCTGCTTACCGCGCAGGCGAAGGAGGCGGTGACGCTGAACGAGGCACAGCCGTACGAATGCGTTCGCTGCGGCAAGCCCTTCGGCACGCGACAGATGATCGACAACATGCTCGGCAAGCTCACGGCGCACTCGATGTTCGCGGGCGGCGCGGCGCTGAGGCGGCTGCAGATGTGCGCCGACTGCCGCGTCGTCGACATGATGGACTCGAAGGACGAGCCTTCGATCCTGGACTACCCGGGGCGCAAATGAGCGGCGAACCAGCGCCGTTGCAGTTCGCTCCCACGCTGCCGCCCGAGGAAGCGGCGCGCGCCGATTTCTACGGCCTGCTGGCACGGCTCTTCTACGCTCCACCGGAGGCGCAGCTGCTCGCGTCGATCGCCGCCGCCGACGAGATCGTCGTCGAGCAGGACGGCGCGCGAGCGTTCGCGCGTGCGTGGCGGGAGCTTCGCACGGCGGCGGCCGCCGATGCCGACGCGGCGAGGGAGGAGTACGAGAGCCTGTTCGTCGGCACGGGCAAGGCTCCGGTGTCGCTCTATGCCGGCGCCTACCTGATCGAGACCGCGGTGCACCATCCTCTCGTCGAGCTCAGGGACTATCTCGCCGCGCACGGCCTGGCACGCCGGCCGTCGGTGCACGAGCCCGAGGACCACATCGCGGCACTGTTCGAGGTCATGCGCCATCTGGTTGCAGAGCAACATGCGCCGATCGCGGAACAAGACGCCTTCTTCATGCGTTTCCTGTGGCCTTGCGCGATTCCGCTATGCGAGTCCATAGAGCTCTCTGTGCAAGCTCACTTATATAAGCAAATCGCTATGTTCGCGCGAAGCTTTCTGGAAATTGAGTTCGAAGCGTTCCGCATCTGAAAAAAAAGTGCGACACTTGCGACCTGGTGGATGCCAGGTCCAACGCACCGGCGGGCGCCACCGAGAACAACGACAAGGAGGCGGCAATGAGCGATAGCACGCGACGCCTGTCACGGCGTCATTTCCTTATCTCCGTCGGCGCTGGCGGCGCGGCTAGCGCGGCCGCGGTCGTTGCCAAGACTGCGCCATCCACTCCGAAGGCCGGCGCCGCCGGCAAGCGCCCAGCGCGCGGCTACCAGGCCTCGGAGCACGTGCACAACTACTACCGCACCACCAAGATCTGAGGAGGGTGCCATGCTGCTGACGAGAAAGTCCGCTTCCGGCGCGGTGGTTCAGCCACGTCTGTCGCGCGCGCTGTCTGGAGTCCTTGCGAAAACCATCGACCGGCGTGCGTTCCTCAAGCGCTCCGGCGTGACGCTCGGGGCCGGCGCCGTCGCGGCGCAACTGCCGTTCAACATGATCGGCAAGGCCGAGGCCGCGGACGCCCCCGGCGAGAGCGGAAAGCTCGAGGTGCGCCGCACGGTATGCACGCATTGCTCGGTCGGCTGCGCGATCGACGCAGTGGTGCAGAACGGTGTCTGGGTGCGCCAGGAGCCGGTGTTCGATTCTCCGCTCAACCTCGGTGCGCACTGCGCCAAGGGCGCCTCGGTGCGCGAGCATGGCATCACGCACGACTCCCATCGCCTCAAGTATCCGGTCAAGCTCGAGGGCGGCAAGTGGAAGAGGATCTCCTGGGACCAGGCCTACGACGAGATCTCGCAGAAGCTGCTCGCGATCCGCAAGGAGTCGGGCCCGGACGCGTTGTTCGTGGTGGGATCGAGCAAGCACAATAACGAGCAGTCGCAGCTGCTGTGCAAGTGGGTCCGGCTCTGGGGCACGAACAACACCGACCACCAGGCAAGGATCTGCCACTCGACCACGGTCGCGGGCGTCGCCCAGACCTGGGGCTACGGGGCGATGACCAACTCGTACAACGACGAACAGAACTCCAAGTGCCTGTTCTTCCTCGGCTCGAACGCCGCCGAGGC
>JBAUTZ010000060.1:0-2575 GCA_049582445.1 Burkholderiales bacterium | reverse complement strand
GGAGGAGCTCGAGGGGCCCATCGCCCTGTGCCTCTTGGCGGTGAAGTCCTACGACACCGAAGCGGCGCTCGAGCGCGTGCTGCCGCACCTCGCCCCGGATGCGCTGGTGGTGAGCCTGCAGAACTCGATCAACGAAGAGCTGATCGCGCCCGTGGTGGGCGCCGCGCGCGTGCTAGGCGGCGTGGTGCTGGTCAACGCCGTGCTGCTCGAGCCGGGCCTGGTGACGGCCACCGCGTCGGTCAGCCGTGCGACTGCCGGCGTACGCCTGCCGGGGGTGTACGTCGGCGAATACTTGCGCCCGGCGGGCGAGCAGGCGCGGCGCGTGGCGCGGCTGCTCGATACGGTGTGGCCGGCGGAGCCGATCGACGATCTGATGCTGGAACGCTGGACGAAGATGGTCACCAACAGCGCGCTCAATCCGGTCTCCGGCATCGGCGGCCTGCGCTCGGCGGCGATGCTCTCGAGCGCTCCGGCGCGGCGCGCGATTACCGGCATCGCGGCCGAGGTGCTGCGCGTCTCCGCGGCGGAAGGCTATCCCCTCGAGCGCGTGATGGGCGATTTTGCGGCACATGACGTCTATGCCGGCGCCGAGGGCGGCTCCGATGCGTTCGACCGCGGCCTTGCGGCGCGCGCCGCGCGCGTCAGCGCGGATGCGGCGACTTCGCTGCTGCAGGACGTGTTGCGCGGGCGCCGCACCGAAGTCGACTACTTCTGCGGACTGGTTGCGCGCAAGGGCCGTATCCACGGCATCGAGACGCCCTGGTGCGCGGCAGCGACCGCGCTGGTGCACGACATCGAGGAAGGCCGGCGCCAGCCGGCAGCGGAGAACGTCGAAGAACTGGTCCGCCGCGCCGGGGCTCGGCGCTAGATGCCCAGGTAGTACTGCTTGATCATGTCGTTGTTCTGCAGGGCGAGCGCGCTTTCGCCCTCGAATTCGATCTGGCCGTGGACGATGATGTAGCCGCGGTCCGCCATCCTGATCGCCTGATTGAAGTTCTGCTCGGCCATCAGTACGGTGAGCTGGCGGCGTTCCTTCAGCTCCTTGATCTTGCCGATCATGTGGTGCACCAGCAGCGGCGACAGGCCGACCGAAGGCTCGTCGACGAGCAGGATGCGGGGCTCGGACATCAGCGCGCGCGCCACGGCTACCATCTGCTGCTCGCCGCCGCTCATGCTGCCCGCGCTCTGGGCGCGTCGCTGCCTGAGCGTCGGGAATACCTCGTAGACGAACTCCAGGTTGGTGGCCCGCTTGGCGCGCGCTCCCTGGCGGTAGGCCCCGAGAACCAGGTTCTCCTCCACGCTAAGGGTCGGAAACAGGCGCCGGCCCTCGGGCACCAGCGCAATTCCCAGGTCGACCACGTCCTGCGGGCTCCTGCCCACCAGGTCGATTCGCTCGCCGTCGCGCTCCAGGTAGATCGCGCCGGCAGTCGGCCGCACGATTCCCATGATGCACTTGATGAGGGTGCTCTTGCCGTTGCCGTTGGATCCGAGCAGCACCACGCCTTCGCCCTGCTCGATCCTGATCGACAGGCCATGCAGCACCCGCACCGCGCCGTAGCCGGCCTCGACGCGCTCCGCGACGAGCCTATTCGCCAAGGTAGGCCCTTTCGACTTGGGGATTGCGCACGATCTCCGCCGGCACACCTTCTGCGATCTTCTGACCCGCATCCAGCACGACCACACGCTCGGAGAAGCGCATTACGGCGCGCATGATGTGCTCGATCATGATCACGGCGACGCCGCGCCGGTTGAGCGCCAGCAGGATCTCGAGGATCTCGTCGACCTCCGAGTGCGACAGTCCCGCCATCGCCTCGTCCGACACCAGCAGCCGCGGCTTGGCGGCGAGCGCGCGCGCGAGTTCCAGCTTGCGCATGTCGACCTGCGTCAGCCCGGCGGAATTTTCGTGCGCGCGCTGCTCCAGGCCGATCTGCTTCAGAACGTCCATCGCTTCGTCCATGATGCGCCGGTGCTCGGAGCGCGACCGGGCCGCGTATTCGAGCGGCACGCGCAGGTTCTCAAGCACCGTCATGCTGCGAAAGGGCTTCGGGATCTGAAAGCTGCGGGCGACGCCGAGGCGCGCCCGGCGGTACGCCGGCATGCGCGTGATGTCGTGCCCCTCGAACACGATCGAACCCTCGTCGTTGAACAGCGCACCCGAAATGCAGTTGATAAGCGTCGTCTTCCCAGAGCCATTCGGGCCGATGAGCCCCAGGCGCTCGCCGGCATTGACGTGCAACTCCACGTTCTGCAACGCGAGGAACCCACCGAAGCGCTTGGTGACGTTGGTGACCGTGAGAACTGGTGCGCTCATCGCCGGCGCCTCGCGAGGTATTTCTGGGCTAGCCCGACGATGCCTTGCGGCGCCAGGGTGATGAACAGGACCAGCATGACGCCTACCACCAGGACGTTCAGCTCGGAGGACACCGTGACGGTGATCACCTGCTGCGCCGTGCCAACCAGCAGCGCGCCGATCACTGGCCCGATCCAGTGAGCGGTGCCGCCGATCATCGGCATCGCGATCGCGTTTACCGCGACGAACAGGCTGAACGCCGAGGCGGGATCGACGAAGGTGACG
>JBAUTZ010000059.1:0-4705 GCA_049582445.1 Burkholderiales bacterium | reverse complement strand
CTCCGGCGGCGAGCGCCAGCGCTGCGCCTTCGCCCGCGCGCTGGTCACGGAGCCCGCCTGCGTGCTCGCCGACGAGCCGACCGGCAACCTCGATTCGCAGACCGCCGACGACGTGTTCGAGGCGATGCTGCGCCTCTCCCAGACTCACGGCACCGCCTTCGTCATCGTCACCCACGACCAGGCGATCGCCGCGCGCGCCGAGCGCATCCTCGAGCTGCGCGGCGGCGTGCTGCATGCCGTCGCGCGCGCCTGAAGCTAGCGCGCCCGCTTGAACGCCGGCCGGTCGATGCATCGGCGGCACCAGCCCGCCGTGCGCGGGTACTGCTCGAGCCCGAGCCCGAGACTGGAGCCCAGGGCGAGCGCGCTTCCTGCGGCGACGTCGGCCAGCGAGAATCCCCCGAACAGATAGTCGCGCTCCTGCAGTTGCGCCTCGAGCGCGCGCAGCTGCCGTGCGAGCTGCGACAGGCAGTACTCGGCGGCCGCCTTGCTGCGGTCCTGCGGCCGGTACGAGACTGGCGTGTCCATGCCGTGGTAGAGGTACTGCATCATGTAGGCGAAGAGCTCGCAACTCGCCCACACGGTCCAGCAAAGCGCGTCGGCATGCGCCTGGCGGCCGGGCGCAGGCCATAGCTTCTTCGCGACGCCGTACGTTTCGCCCAGGTGCAGCAGGATGGCGGCCGATTCGAAGAAGCGCTGACCCTCGTCGACCAGCGCCGGCACCTTGCCGTGCGGGTTGATGGCCAGGTACTTCGGCGCCTGGTGCTCCTTCTTCTTCGGGTCGAGTTCTACGTACTTGTAGGGCACACCCAGCTCCTCGAGCGCCCACGAGACGCGCGTGCCCGAGCTGCGCGGCCAGGAATACAGTTCAATCGCCATCTGCGCCTCCTCCTCTGCTGACCCGGTATCGGGCGGCTCCGTTTCAAGCGTCCCCTCAGCCTACTTCGCCCGCCGTGGCCTTGCCTTTCGGCCGGAAGTATTAAGGGCGACCGCGGCACGGATGAGCGCCTTGAATGCGCTCGCGTCGACCTTCTCCCCCTCATGGATGTCAATCGCGCGCCTTACGTTCCCGTCGAGGCTCGCGTTGAAGAGCTTGGCCGGATCCTTCAACGAAGCCCCCTTGGCGAAGGTCAACTTTACTATCGACTTGTAAGACTCGCCGGTGCAGATGATCCCGTCGTGCGACCAAACCGGGGTGCCCATCCACTTCCACTCCTCCACGACGTCCGGATCCGCCTCTTTGATGAGCTTGCGCATCTTGCTCAAGGTCTCCCCGCGCCAGTCCCCGAGCTCGGCGATTCTCTTGTCGATCAGCTCGGATGCCGACTTGCCCGAGGTCGAACCCGACTTCTTCATGTTCTTCTCCTGAAACTTCCAGACTCTCTCAATTGTCCGGAATAGCGGGGGAAGCCCAATAGGCGTCATCCTACTTCGCGCCGAGCCATGCCGGTCAGCTCTCGTTGTGGGCCACCTCAATTCGCCGTCGGCTGCGCGTTTCGGGGTTGTATACGTTGAAGCTACTCATCATTCGCCCATACAGGTGCAAGCTGACCGCACGGCTCCGCTCGGCGGCAACTCCGGTGACATGGATGTGGTCGGGATTTGGGACGAAGCTGGTCACGGCCCCGTGCGCAAGGAGTACGGTGCCGCCGCGAGCGAGTTCAATGTCGCGGTCGGAGTCTCGATCCGGCGAAAGTCGCACGTAGCTACGCTCCTCCAGGACACCCTCGAGCACGCCAACCACACCCCAGCTTCCGTGGTCGTGTATGGGCGTCCACTGCCCCGGAAGCCACACGAGCGAATACAGCGACAGGCTTGCGTCGGGCGCTTCGTAGACCAGGTTTCGGGCGTAGCCGCGCGGATCGCTGAGGTAGTGCCGCGGCTCAAGAAACGCCGTAGCCTGAGTGATCAGGTCGAGCATCAGCGGGGCAAGAACGAGCACGCAATCGGCGGGATCCGAATGCGCCGCGGTTCGACGCCTCGCCTGTTCGATGAATTCAGCTAGCGCGATTGAAGACATATTCCCATTGTGCCGCCCGCAATCATGGCCGCAACTGACGACCCCTATCGCTCGCGTTGAGCGGCGGCCGACCGCTCGAACGGGTGGGTAGACGTCTCGTCGCGGCCCTGCGAGCAGGCGCGTCCGACATAGACTCCAAACGAAAGGGTCATCGGGAATCTACGGCCATCCATGCGACCGTGACTTTCGCTTTCGCCAGAGCGTCTTGGTCGGTAGCGAAGACCTGCTTTGAGTAATGATGGAGCGGAAACCATCCTCGCATGTCCTCGGGATCCCTGCGGTACTCCTCAAAGCCGAACGTGCCGTCGTCGCGCACGAAGATATCGACGCAATGGTCCCCGGCGGAGTTGTTGAAGGATGCAACGACTCGGGTGGGCATGGCGACTCACATGAGACGTCTAACGTTCGCGTTCAGGCGCGCCCGTGTTCGGGCGTCGCGTGCAACGCGTTGTTAGGCCGCACCGACAAATCATGTGTAGCCCCTATTGAACAGGTCCATCGGGCGGTCAAGCTTGAGAGGGTCAACGAAAAGATTTCCCGTTTGTAGTTGGAGGAATGCTCCCTTCACATCGATAGTCGCGTGACTAGGGAGCGGAGCGCGGCGACCGCGCGTGGCGCCGTTCGCTACCCACCTCGGAGGATTGAGGGTATCTGCCGCAGCTTCATCAAAGGCGGCCTTTTCTCGATACACCCAGAGTTTGGCGTGCGGCGCACGCAAGGACTGAAGGACCAAACCTAGGTCGGTCGGCAAGGGGCGGCGATAAAAAGAGACCTCCACTGGTCGACACAGACGATCCAAGAGGTCTCGGTTGTACAGGACGCCTTCTTCCGGCGATAGGTAGAACTGAGCTCGATATCCGGACCGCCCATTGAACAGTTGGTCGAAGACGGTGGGCGTCAGCGGGATCTGCGCTACTAACCGATAGTGGCCGGGGCTATCGTACGATTCCTGCCACTCGAGCTTGACCTCGTCACGACTCGCCGCTCTATCCGCGTCTTGAGCGACTGCATCCAACAACTGCCCCGGTTCAAGTCCACGAATCAGATCCGGTCGTCCTTCCGCAAGGAAGTCCGCTAAAACCCATTCCTCAATGGCAACCGAGCGCAGAAGCCTCATGGTATCGGTGTTCACAGCAACGTCCATGCGGCCTAACGTGAAATAGTCAGATTAGCTGCTGAATATCATAGACCTCGTCGGGACTTGACGATGTCAACTTCCTTGGAATCAGGGTGTTATGGCATGGCTATTCGTACGGTGGCCATGATGGCGGACCTAACATGGACCACGTCCCTGATTCACCCTCTGAAACGCCCGAATCGCCGGATGGTGGGACAAAGAGGCCGCTGATTGATCGAATCCACGCGGCGACCAACTCACGGCGCACGCCTTGGAGCAGTCAGGCCCTTTCCTCTACGCACAGCGCGCGCGCCGTGACGGCATCGGTATAGAAGCGCTCGTCGCGCAACGCGCGCTGTAGCACGAAGCCCTGCGCGGTCGCGCGCACCAGGTAGCGGGCCCCGATGGCGAGGACGAAGAGCACGGCTCCGAGGATGTAGTGGCCGAGCAGCGCGATCGCGACCGAGAGCCCCAGCACGGGCAGCAGGACGAGCGGGAGGAGGCTGCGGCCGGCGACGAAGCGCCTGGCCGAGTCGCGGTCGACGCTTACCTTGAGGCGCCCCTCGCGGTAGGCGGCGACGAATTCGGCGTGCGTCATCGGCCGCGGCGTCGCTTGCGCTTGCGCGCACGCCAGGCGAGGACCACGTAGGCGCGCCACGCGAAGTGCACGCCGAAGTAGCCGATCGCGGCGAGCGTGACGGCGAGCGCGACGAGGCCGACGGCGAGTGGCTTGCCGAGCGACAGGGACCATTCGGCCAGCCCGCGCAGCGAGTCGAAGAGGTGCGACCAGTCCATGTGGAACGGCTCGACCGTCGGCGCGCGCGCGTTCGCCCCGAGCAGCAGCTTGCCGTACTCGTAGGCGAGGAGGTAAAGCGGCACGATGGTGAAGGGGTTGGTGTACAGGGTGGTGAGAAGTGCGACGGGCAGGTTCTTGCGTAGCGGCACTGCGAGCAGCGCGGCCACCAGCATCTGGAAGGGACCCGGCACCAGCCCGGCGAACAGGCCGATGGCAAACCCTCCGGCGACCGATTCACGGTTGAGGTGCCAGAGGTTGTGATGGTGCAGCAGGCGGCCGAACAGTGCGATTACGCGGTGGTTGCGTACGCGGGCGGCGTCCGGAAGGTACTTGCGGAAATACTTGCGCGGCATGGAGTCATCCGGCGCGCTGCCGGAACGTTGCATTCTAGATGACGGGGGGGATCCTGGCGTTCGCCGCGGGCGTGCTGCTGTTGCAGCAGCAGCCCACATTGCCCGCGCTCGCCTGGCTGTGGGCGATTCCGCCCTTACTCGGGCTCTTGATCTGGCGCCCGCTGCGCTGGCCGGCCGCGCTCGCTCTCGGGTTCCTGTGGGCCGCGGGCTTCGCCCACCTGCGAATCGCCGACCGGCTCGCTCCGGAACTCGAGGGGCGCGACCTGTCGGTAGTGGGCGTGGTGGCGGGCCTGCCGGTGCGCATCGAAGGCGGGACGAGCTTCGAGCTCGACGTCGAGCACGGGGCTGGCGGCGCGCAGTTGCCGCGTAGATTGCGGCTGAGCTGGCGGCCGGCGCTGGCAGACGAGGCGCCGCTCCTGCAC
>JBAUTZ010000058.1:0-2142 GCA_049582445.1 Burkholderiales bacterium | reverse complement strand
CTCCTGTCGATGCACAACCTCGCGGTGATGTATGCGCGCGCGCCTGGCAAACTCAAGAACACCGCCGAGGCGCTCAAGTGGTTCCGCGCAGCGGCCGCGAAGGGTTACGCACGCTCGCAATCCAACCTCGCCTACATGCTGATCGAGGGCGACGGGACGGCGCAGGACCTGGTGGAGGCGAAATCCTGGCTCGACAAGGCGGTCGCGCAGAAAGAGCCGTTCGGCGAGTTTCTGCTCGGCAAGCTGTACCGCGAGGGTCGCGGTGTCGACAAGGACGCAGCACGCGGCATGCAGCTGATCAAGCAGGCGGGCGAGGCCGGCCTGCCCGAAGCGCAGTTCGAGCTGGGGCTCATGCACCGCGACGGCTTGGGCGTGGAGAAGAGCGACGCCAAGGCGCTAGAGTGGTTGCGCAAGTCGGCCGAGCAGCGCTATCCGAACGCGCAGTACGTGCTCTTCGGGGTGTACTGGCGCGGCTCCCTCGGGGTGAAGCCCGACAAGGCGAAGGGGCTCGTGTGGCTGCAGCGCAGCGCCAACCAGAATTTCGCTCCGGCGCAGTTCCAGCTCGGACTGCTATATGCGAACGGCGATGGCGTGGCGAAAGACGAGCGCCAGGCCTACGCCTGGATGACCGAAGCCGCGAAGAACGGCAGCCCCGAGGCGGCCGAATTCGTGCAGCGCGTCGAAGCGGATGCGAAGGCCAAAGGCACCAAATGAGCAGCACGCGCCACGCGAGCCGTGAGCTTTACTTCAGGCTGCTGTCGTATGTGCGGCCGCACGCCAAGGTCTTCGCGCTCGCCGTGCTCGGCATGATGTTCGCGGCGGCGACCGAGCCGCTTTTCCCCGCGCTGATGAAGCCGCTGCTCGACGGCGGCTTCGCCGCGACCGGCGGCAAGCCGACCCTGTCACCGCTCGCCTTCGCCGGGGCGCTGATCGGCATCTTCCTGCTGCGCGGGGTGTTCTCGTTTACCTCGTCCTACGCCATGGCATGGGTGGCGAACTGCGTGGTGCTCGACCTGCGCGCGGCGATGTTCGCGCGCCTGGTGCGCTTCCCGACCAAGTACTTCGACGACAACAGCTCCGGCACGCTGCTCTCGAAGGTGGCCTACGACGTCGCCGGAGTGACCGGCGCGGCGACCGGGGTGCTCACCGTGGCGGTGAAGGACTCGATCGCGGTGGCGGGGCTCCTCGGGTGGCTGTTCTACCTCAACTGGAAACTGACGCTGATCGCGCTCGCGGTCGGGCCCCTGGTGGCGCTGGTGGTGAAGCTGTTCTCCAAGCGGCTGCGCGGGATGGCGCGCGGCGCCCAGCAGGCGATGGGCAACCTCGCGCACGTGCTCGAGGAAACGATCGAATGCCACAAGGTGGTCAAGGTGTTCGGCGGCCAAGATTACGAGGCGCGGCGCTTCGAAAAGGCGAACCAGCTGCTGCGCGGCTACAACATGCGCCAGACCGTGCCGGCGGCGGCCACGGTGCCGATCACCCAGATCCTCGCCTCGGTGGCGATCTCGATCATCGTCTACATGGCGCTGCGCGAGTCGCTCGCCTCCCGCACCACGGTGGGCGAGTTCACCTCGTTCATCACCGCCATGCTGATGCTGCTCGCACCCTTGAAGCGCCTCACGGACATCAACGCGCCGCTGCAGCGCGGGCTCGCGGCCGCGGAGAGCGTGTTTGGCATGATCGACACACCGATCGAGGAGGACCGCGGCACCGTCGTGTTGCCCCGCGCGCGCGGCGAGATCGCGTACGAAAAGGTGGGCTTCGTCTACCCGACGCGCACCGAGCCGGCGCTGGCGGACATCGACCTGCGCGTGCGGCCCGGCGAGACGGTGGCGCTGGTGGGCGCCTCGGGGGGCGGCAAGACGACGCTCGTCAACCTGCTGCCGCGCTTCTACAGCCCGAGCTCGGGCCGGATCCTGCTCGACGGCCACGACATCCAGACGGTCACGCTCGATAGCCTGCGCGCCAACATCGCGCTGGTGAGCCAGGACGTGGTGCTGTTCAACGACAGCATCTACGCCAACATCGCCTACGGCAAGCTCGGCGGCGCGAGCGAAAAGGAAGTGATCGCGGCGGCCGAGGCGGCGCACGCCCTGGGCTACATCCGGGAGACGCCCGAGGGGCTCAACACGCTGATCGGCG
>JBAUTZ010000057.1:0-7609 GCA_049582445.1 Burkholderiales bacterium | reverse complement strand
CGCTCGCGGGCCGGCGCCGCCTGGCGCTCGAGCAACTCGCGGACGAGCCGATGCTGGCGCGCGAACCGGGTTCCGGCCTGCGCGCCACGCTGGTCGGTCTGTTCGAGCGCAAGGGCCTGCGACCTTCGCTTCGGGCGGAGCTCCCCAACGAGGAAGCGATCGCCGAAGGCGTCGCGGCAGGAGCCGGCCTGGCGCTACTGTCGGACGATGCCGCGTGCGCGTCCCTGCGCGCCGGACGCATCGCGCGACTCGAGGTCGAGGGCCTGCCGCTGGAGAGGCGCTGGTGTCTGGTGCATGCCGCGTCGCGTCAGCTGTCGAGCGCAGCGCAGCTCTTTTTGCGCGAGGCGCTCGATGAGGCCGGGCAGGG
The DNA here is from genome assembly GCA_049582445.1 of Burkholderiales bacterium. GTDB lineage: Bacteria > Pseudomonadota > Gammaproteobacteria > Burkholderiales > SG8-39 > DAHVFK01. Next base: position 7,242 of record JBAUTZ010000057.1, on the reverse strand, counting down.
GGCGCCGGCGGATCTGATCCGTATCGCTTGACCGCCGGGCGCCGTCGCGGAACACTTGCCGCACGGTGAATCGCCGGCTGGCGAGGGAGGCAGCATGGGACGGTCCAGTGCCGATCATTCGGTGAGCCCGCCACGCGTGGACATACCGCGCGATTACAACGCGGCGGACGACCTGATCGGCCGCCATCTTGCGGCCGGGCGCGCGCAGAAGGTCGCCTACATCGACGACGCGGGCTCCTACACCTACGGTGAGCTCGCTTCCCGCGTCAACCGCTTCGCCTCGGCGCTCGCGTCGCTCGGCCTGGACATGGAGCAGCGCGTGCTGCTCGCGATGCACGACGCCATCGACTGGCCGACGGCTTTTCTGGGCGCGATTCGCGCCGGCGTCGTGCCGGTCGCGGTCAACACGCTGCTCACCACCAGGGACTACGAGTTCATGCTGAATGACAGCCGCTCGCGCGTGCTGTTCGTTTCTGAGGCGCTGTGGCCGCAGTTCGAGCCGCTGGTCGGCAAACTGCGCTTCCTGAAGCATGTCGTGGTCTCCGGCAAGGACGCCAAAGGCCAGCTCGCGTTCCGCGACCTGCTCGCCCGGGGCAAGGAGGATTTTCCCGCGGCGCCGACCACCAGCGACGACGCCTGCTTCTGGCTCTACTCGTCGGGCTCGACCGGCACGCCCAAGGGTACGGTGCACGTGCACGCGAGCCTGATCCTTACCGCGGAGCTGTATGCGCGCCCGGTACTCGGCATCCGCGAGGAAGACGTCGTGTTTTCCGCGGCGAAGCTCTTTTTTGCCTACGGCCTGGGAAACGCGCTTTCGTTTCCGCTGGCGGTCGGCGCGACCACCGTGTTGATGGCCGAGCGTCCGACCCCGGCGGCGGTGTTCAAGCGCCTGGTGGGGAACAAGCCGACCATTTTCTACGGCGTGCCGACGTTGTATGCGGCGATGCTCGCCGATCCGGCGTTCCCGAAAAAAGGCGAGCATGCGCTGCGCGCCTGCACTTCGGCGGGCGAGGCGCTGCCGCCGCGCATCGCACAGACCTTCAAGGAGAAGACCGGCGTCGACATCCTAGACGGCATCGGCTCGACCGAGATGCTGCACATCTTCCTCTCCAACCGTCCGGACGACGTGCGCTACGGCACCACCGGCAAGCCTGTGCCGGGCTACGAGCTCAGGCTGGTGGACGAGGCGGGCAATACGGTGAAGCCAGGCGAGCTCGGCGAGCTGCAGATCCGCGGCGCGACCAGCGCGTCGCAGTACTGGAACAACCGCGCGAAGAGCCGCGCCACGTTCGTCGGCGACTGGACCAAGAGCGGCGACAAGTACAGCCAGGATGCGGACGGCTACTACGTGTACGGCGGACGCTCCGACGACATGCTCAAGGTCTCGGGCATCTACGTTTCGCCCGCCGAGGTCGAGGCCGCGCTCGTATCGCACGACGCGGTGCTCGAGGCGGCGGTGGTGGGCGCCGAGGACGAGAGTAAGCTGATCAAGCCCAAGGCCTACGTCGTGCTCAAGCAAGGTCACTCGCCGAACCCGCAGCTGGCGCAGGCGCTGCAACAGCACGTCAAGGACAAGCTCGCGCCTTACAAGTATCCGCGCTGGATCGAGTTCCTCGGCGAGCTGCCGAAGACGGCGACCGGGAAGATCCAGAGGTTCAAGTTGCGCAACTGAGCCCAGAGGCCATGGAGCCCAAGCCCGATACGCTCAGAGAAGAGGATGTCTACGCTCTGACGGACCGTGGCGAGCACGAGCTGCGGCGCACGGGCACGATACTTTCGCCGACCGAGCTCGAGGTGCTGGTTCTGGTCGATGGCCGCTCGAGCGTCGGGAGCATTGTGCGAAGCGCCTCTGGCATTGCGCCCGAGGCGGTACGCACGGCCCTGGACAAGCTGCTGATCGCCGGCTTGCTGGCGCCGGCAGCGCAGGCGCACCCCGACACTATCGACGCCGGCGATTTTTTCGCGTCCAAGGTGCACGTTCCTACCGGTCACGCATCGCAGGCACACGCCGAGGCCGATCGTACCCACTCGAGGCTGCAGACCCAGGGTTACTACGTGCGGATTTCACGGCGCGCGAAGGCAACACGCGCTCCCGCCGCCGAGCGCGCGATCTCCGTGCTCGCCGTGGACGACGACCCGGACATCGGCAGGCTTCTGCGCACGTACCTCGGCCTGGAGGGCTTCGCCGCGCGCATCGCCGCAAACCGGATCGAAATCGTCGCCGCCCTGCGGCAACCGCCGGTACCGGACCTGGTGCTGCTCGATGTGAATCTGCCCGACGTCGATGGCTTCGAGGTACTCGCGAGAATGCGCCAGCACGCCGTGCTCAAGGCCGTGCCGGTGATCCTGCTCACAGCGCAAGCGACCCGCGAGTCGGTGCTCAAGGGGCTGCACGGCGGCGCGGACGGATACGTCACCAAGCCGTTCCAGATCGATTCGCTGATCCAGGCGGTGCGAGCGGTCCTCGGCTTACCGACCGACCCGAGCAAGAATCCGTTCAGCGCCGAGCGCGACGAGTCCTAGGCGGACGCCATCGCCATCGGCGGCGCATCAGAGGGACTGCAGGTAGGCGGCGAGCGCCTGGATGTCCTCGTCCGACAGCCCCTCGACCGTGCTGTGCATGATGCCGACGTTGCGCAGGTGCAGCTGGATGAGCGAGAGCTGGCGCACCAGGTAATCGGCGCGCTGGCCCGCGAGGCGCGGGAACATGTCGTGCCCCTCGGCCGGCGGCCCGTGGCAGCTCGCGCAGTCGGTCACCTTGCTGGCCGGGAGGCCGTGCTCGTAGAGCGCCTTGCCGCGCGCGATTAACGCCGGGTCGCCCGCAGTGCCCGGCCGCGGCGGCAGCGCGGCGTAGTACGCGGCGAGCGCCTCGACCAGCGCGTCGTCCAGCTTGCCCGCCTGGGACCACATCTTGTCGTGCGCCTGCGGATCGTCGCGGAATCCGAACCGATACGCGCGCATCTGCCACACGAGGTAGGACTTTTGCTGCCCGGCAAGCGTCGGCACCAGGGCAGGGTCGCTTTGCCCCGCGGGTCGATGGCAACTGGAGCACACCTCCGTCACCAGCTTCGCCGCGCGCTGCGCCGGCGAGCTGTCGTTCGCTGCCTGCGCCCCCGAGATGCCGAGCGCAAGCGCCAGGCCCAGTGCCGTCGTACGCGAGAGTTTCATGTCCAGGCTCCGTCGCACGGATACACGCTAGCGTGAGCCGGGACCCGCCGCTTGACCTGGGTCAAGCGGCGCGCGTCAGTTCGCCGCTCTGGTAGTCGCGAATCGCCTGCTCGATCTCCTCGCGCGTGTTCATTACGAACGGGCCATACTGCACTATCGGCTCGCCGAGCGGGCGCCCGGTGAGCAGCAGGAAGCGCGCGCCTTGCGCGCCGGCCGTGGCCTCCAGCCGGTCGCCGGCGCCGAGCACGCCGGCGCTGTGCGCAGCGAGCGCGCGGCCGCCGATGGTGACAGCGCCTTCGAACGGGTAGACAAAAGCATTGTGCGCGGGCGCGACCGCGTGCGAAAACGAAGCGCCGGGGGGTAGCTCGACGTCGAAATACGCGGCTTCGGTGCTCAGTGCCTGGATGGGGCCGGGGGTGGCGCGGCCGCCGTGCTCGAACGTTCCCGCGACAATCTTCGCGCGCCCGCCGCCCGCCAGCTCGACGACGGGTATGTCCTCCGGCTGCAGGTCGCGGTAGCCCGCCGGCTTCATCTTCTCGCGCGCCGGCAGGTTGATCCACAGCTGGAAGCCTCGCATCCGGCCGCGCTCCTGCTGCGGCATCTCCGAATGCACGATGCCGCGGCCGGCGGTCATCCATTGCACGCCGCCGCTTCGCAGGTCGCCCCGATTCCCCAGGTGGTCCTCGTGCAGCATGTGGCCGTCGATCAGGTAGGTCACCGTCTCGAAGCCGCGGTGCGGGTGCGCCGGGAATCCGGCGATGTAGTCGTCGGCGTTGTCGGAAGAGAATTCGTCGAGCATCAGGAACGGGTCCACGCGCAGGTTTTGCCGCGCGCCGAGGCTGCGGCGCAGCTTGACGCCCGCGCCGTCCGAGGCGGGTACCGATTCGATGACGTGTTGCAGCGTCCTGGTCGTCACAATCAAACCTCCTGTTAGCCGGGCACGCGCCGTGAGTCGACGCTCCACGCGCCGGCGCCGTTCGCGGCGAGCAACAAGAACCCGCCGGCGATGGCCAGGTTCTTCAGAAACATGATCTGTTGGACCTGGTCGGCGAAATTAGCATGACATCCTCCTTCACGCAGCCAGCACGATGTCGTCGAGCAGGTGCGGAATCGCGGACTGCGCCCGCGCCAGGCCCGCTTGCCTGCTCGCATCTCCGAGCGCCAGGCCTTCTGCATAGACGAACTCGATGTCCTCGATGCCGAGAAAGCGCAGGAAGTCGCGCACGTAGGGGGTCTGGGTGTCGCGCGGGGTGCCGGCGTACTGCCCACCGCGCGCGGCGAATACGTAGGCCTGCTTTCCGCCGAGCAGCCCCACGGCGCCCTTGTCGGTGTAGCGGAACGTGACCCCCGCGCGCGCTACGTGGTCGAAGTAGGCCTTCAGCACGGAAGGCACGCCGAAGTTGTACATCGGCAGCCCGAGCACGATCACGTCCGCGCGCTTGAGCTCGCCGATCAGCATGTCGGAATACGCGACCACCGCCTGCTGAGCGGCGTCGCGCTCCTCCGGCTTCGCGAGAAACGCGCCGAAGCGGCGCGCGTCGAGGTGGGGGAGGGGGTCGCTCGCAAGATCCCTCACCAGCACGGTCGTGCCGGGATACGCGGCGCGCCACAGGCCGACGAACCGGTTGGCGAGGCGGCTGGACTGGCCGTCGCCCGCGTAGAGGCTGGAGTTCAGCTGCAACAGGGTCTTCATGGCGTCCTCTCGATGATTGGAATGACGCCATTTAACTATTGACCAATTATATAAAAAAGTGGAAATATATGCTAATTACAATCTATAAATACGATAGATGATTTCGCTCGAACAGTGGCGCGCCCTCGTCGCGGTGGTCGATGCCGGGAGCTATGCGCGGGCCGCCGAAGTCCTTAATAAGACCCAATCTTCAGTGACTTACGCGGTACAGAAAATCGAGTCGCTGCTCGACGTCAAGGCCTTCGAAATCAGAGGGCGCAAGGCCAGACTGACCCCCACTGGCGAGCTTCTGGTGCGCCGGGCGCGCGCCTTGCTCGATGAGGCGGCGGCGATCGAACGCTCCGCGCGCCGGCTGTCGGCCGGCTGGGAACCCGAGATCGGGCTCGCGGCAGAGATCGTCTTCCCGCGCTGGTTGCTGTTCAAGTCGCTCGACCGCTTTGCGGCCGAAAGCCCGCAGACCCACATCGAGGTGATCGAGTCGGTGCTCGGCGGCACGCAGGAAGCTCTGACGCAACGCCAGGTCGACCTCGCGGTCGCGGGCATGGTGCCGCCCGGATTTCTGGGCGATCCGCTGATGCGGTTGCGCTTCCTGCTGGTGGCGCATCCCGATCACGCACTGCATCGCCTCGGGCGCGAGCTGACCATGCAGGACCTGCGCGCGCAGCGGCAACTCGTGGTGCGCGAATCGGGTGCACGGCGCGCGACGCGCACCTCGGTCGACGCATCGCAGCGCTGGACCGTGAGCCACATGGCGACGTCGCTCGAGGCCGTGCGGGCCGGTTACGGCTACGCGTGGTTCCCGGACGAGATGATCCGCAGCGAGCTGGCGGCGGGCTCGCTCAAGGCCCTGCCGATGCGCGAAGGCGGCGAGCGCCACGGCCAGCTCTACCTCGTTTACGCAGATCGCGACGGGGCCGGCCCCGGCGTGCTTCGCCTTGCCGAAATCCTGCGCGAGACCGTGCGCAGCGAATGCGTGTCGCGCGGCGAGGCGAGCGGGTAAAATTGCGCGACATCGAGCACGGAGAAGCGCGCCACATGGCTACCGAACCCCGCACCAGCGACCTCAACCTCGACCTCGCAGGCATGTTCCTCGAGGAGGTCTTCACCGACCGGCGCGTGGGAACCATGCGCCGGCTCACCCCGGTCAAGGCCGACGGCTCTCCCGATGCTTCGCGCAAGGTGGTGTACGTGGGCGAGACGCAGGTGATGACTCCCATGGGTGCATTGCCGATCGCCTTCGAAATTCCGGGTGCGTCACTCGACGAGGCGGCAGGCAAGTTCGGCACGCTGGCGAAAGCCGCGATCGAGCGCACCGTGCGCGAGCTGCAGGAGCTGCGCCGCGAGGCCGCGTCCCAGATCGTGGTGCCGCAGGGCGGCCTTCCGCCGGGCGGCCTCGGCGGCGGCGGTCTCGGGGGCGGCGGGAAGATCCAGCTTCCCTGAGCCCCGTCGCAGGGCTCGCCGCGGCTAGGGTTCCTCGCGCGTCGGTTCCCGCTCGCCCCGTTCGCGCTTCGCCGAGCGCGGGCGCTCCGGCGGCACCCCGATACCGGAAACCATCTCCGCGATTCCCGCCAGGCTCGGGTTGGCAAGCGGCTGCTGTTCCGGGGTCAGCGCCGCATAGAGCGCCTTCGCAGCGGCGGCAATATCCTCCGTGGCGGCGTAGCGATCGCGAGCGACGTCGACCAGATGGCCAAGCCTCTGCGGCAGGTCCATGCCGTCGAGCGTCTTCGCGCGAGCGCGTTCGCGCACGATGTCCTGCTGCAAGGATTCGACGGCTCGGGCGTAGCGTTCCCAGGCAGGCTGCTGCTGGTTCGTCAGCTTCAGGTCCTCGTGGAATTCACCGAGTGCGTCGGCCAGGCGGTTCGCCGCCGACGGCTGGTCCGGCTCCCCTTCACGCCGCGGGCGGTCCTTCGCGCCGCGCCTGCCGGAAAACTGGGCGAGCGCTTCGTCGGCGGCTGCGAGAGCGAGCGCGCCCGCCGAGAGGCGCAGGAAAGCGCTGCGGCCGGGGTCGGGGGACGTCACGAGTGAGGGCCTTAAATTGGGATCGATGTGACCAATTTACTCTCCGCGAATGAAGCGGCGATGGCCCGCATGTAAAGTAACGTAAAGCCGAGCAATCGGGAACCATGCCATGCCTGCCGGAGCCGCCTCGCAACCCACCGACCGCTACGGTCTGCCGCTGTCGACCACGCCAGCGGCGCGCGACGCCTACGTCGCCGCGGTCGACTGCATTCTCACCGCCAACCTGGGCGCCGAGGAGCATCTCGGACGCGCTCTCGCCGCGGATCCCCGATTCGCCCTGGGCCAGATCGCGCTCGCGCGCGCCTTGCTGCTGACGGCGAAAGTGCCGCTGGCGCGCGAGCACGCGGCGCGCGCGCGGGAGC
>JBAUTZ010000056.1:0-7812 GCA_049582445.1 Burkholderiales bacterium | reverse complement strand
CCCTGCGGGCTCTGGGAGCGCGAGCCGGGCTGCGATTAGCCGACGACGAGGCGTATGCGGTCGCGCGACTGCCCGGTTCGCGCTCGAAGATCGTCGAACCATCCCGTTCCCTTGCATCTCAGGCACGAGCCGTTCGCGCCTCCGGTTCCGCCGCACACGGGGCACGGAGCCCATGCTTTCGCCGAGGTGTCGTCGGATTCCCGCGAGCGCGCCGCCTTTTTCAGTTTCTTCCACGCCGCCGCGAACTGGCACGTGGGCTCCGCCTTGCCGCGACACACCTGCAGGAACTGCTGCTGGGCTCGCGTGAGTGGCATGAGAGACCCGCGCTCGAGCGCCTGCATCCAGGCCCCGTACTTCCTGATCAATCGCAGTTCCGCGGGCGTGAATTCGGTCTGATCCACTTCGCCTGGAATGGAATAGTCGGCCCGCGAGAGATAGGTCCAGTGATCGAGCAGCGATTTGTTCACGTATGAGTGACTGATGCGAAGGCGCCGGCTGTGCAATTTCCGGTCGCGCGCCGCGCGCACGTTCTCGGAGCGAACAGGCTAGCCCTGTCGCCGCCGATGGGCAACTGATTCTCACTTCCAAGGCGAGAACCATCAAAATTTCCCCATAGGGGTCCGAACGGACTATTGACTCATTGCGATGGAACGCGCGGGCGCGAACCTAGCCGGGCAGGCGTCCGAGAAAGCGTACGACCGCTTCGCGAACGTCTCTGGACCAGCCCTTGTACGTGCCGAGCCAGAAAAAGTCACCGGCCGGATAGTAGGGCTCGTCAGATCGCACCGCCTTGATCGCCTCGTCGCGCCAGTGCTCCATCTCCTTCTCACGCTCCGTGGCATCGGACGAGTCCCACCAGATCCGCTGCGCTTCCCAGTCCGGCGCGCTGATCGAATCAAATTGAACGGCCTTTCCCGCCGCAGAGATGAGAAACAGCATATCCGGGTGGAAGCCGATCGTAAGCGCCTGGTCTCCCGCTCGCTCCGACGCAACGTGCCCGGCGAATTCTGCAGGCGGAACCGACTTCAAGGCCCGGAGCAGGTCGGCGTCGTCATTCTTGGCCAGGAAGAGCGGGATGACCGGCATGTCGGCCGATCCGAAGCGCTGGATGGCCACGAGCAAGAAGGTCGCGGTGGATGCGCTCTCTGGCCCGACGAGGAGGCCTCTCAGCTTCGTTTCCTCCGAGGCCGCGTCCTGCAGTGGACGTGCCCCGACGCTCTCGAGGAATGCGATCGCGTGCTGTTGTTCGCTCGCTGGCCACGCCCGCGAGCCGCGCGGCATGCAGGCCGGCCCCGGGCGATCCTCGCGCATCATGGCGAGCTCTTCCGGTGCCCAGGCGGCGGATGCATCGAAGGCGTCCCAGGTGTCCGAGTCGTTGTTCCATCGTAGGACATGCCCATCGCCGCTCACGGCGCAGAAGCGCTCGAGCGAGATGTTCTCCAGCGCTCTTGCACCCGAGGCGTAGCTCGGAAGCAGGCGAATGACGTCGGCTTCCTTCGCGGCCTTGACCGCGGCGCTGACCGCGCCAAAGTCGGTACCCGTGAGAAAGATTGGTGGCTCGGCCGTCTTCGAGCCGCGCCAGCTCGTACCTGCGAGCAGCATCAGGCCCTCCCGCCCCGGCACGCGCGCCGCGAGGTCGGTCCATCCGGGCGCCAGGAACCGGCTGAGCGCCGACTCGCCCACTGCGGGCATGGTCGCCGGCAGGCTAGCGATGTATGCGGTCACTCGCGAACGCGTGTCCTTGTTCCACCGAGTCTCGCCCGTCACGCCGCAGGGGCCGTCGACCTTTTCGAACGGAAACGCGTCGGCCGATTGAAGCTCGGACACGATTGCATTGCGTCGGTTGACGGTCAGCGTCTCGGTTCCACCGGGCCGGTCGGCAAAGTCCACGCTGATCATCCGCCCGTCGCGGGCCAGCACGCAGATCCGAGTCAAAGAGCGGCTTGAGGATGTGAACGGCACTAAGCCAGGGACGGGCGGCAGGGGAAATATGAGTGCCACTCCCGCGTCCGATTTCTGCGCCAGCCGCTGGTTCAGCGTCCGGAGTTTATTGGCGCTCAGGAAAAGGGCGTCGACCGCTTGCTTCGGGCCTCTCTCGGCTACCGGGGTCGACAGTTCCTCGGCGAGCCCATCCCTTTTTGTCGAGGTCTGCGTCAGTACGAGCGTTTCGTCCGTGCGTTCGAGCAGATCGGTGGGCAACTTGGCGCTGAAGTCGGGCACCGGCTCCGAGCTCACGTAGGGAATCGGAACGCAGCCGGAAATCGCGAATCCTCCGAGCGTGGTCAGCGCGAGCGCAGTCAACACCCCCAGGCCGTGCGGCCGGCGATTCGTGGACTCGATGGGTCGATTCATTCGCCACCTCCTCGAGCGAGGATAGCGGCGAGGGAAGCGCAGGGGGCCTACGCTTCGGTTACCGATTGCTTACGGGCTATTGGCTCTTTCCGTCTCGCGTGGCGCCCTAGGCGGCGCCCCAGGTGCGGAAACGCCCGGTGTCGAGGTGCACGAAGTCGGAGCGGGGATAGAAGCCCACGCCGCCGCTCGCCATGGCGAGCGCGGCATCGTGCAGACGGGCGGTTTCGTAGCCCGTCAGGCGCACGTCGATCGCGCGGCCTTCGATGTGCAGGCTGTGCGAGGCGACGCCGCTGCTCGCGTGGCGCAGCATGGCGTTGGTCTGCGGTGAGCGGTAACCGGAGATCACTTCGAAGGTGCGCTCGCCGCAACAGCGATTGAGCGCAACCAGCTGGTCGAGCAGGCGGGGGTCGATCGGGTGCGTCGTCTCGGTGCGGAAGTCGCGCAGCAGGTGATTGACCTCGCGCAGCGCTCCGGGAATGTAGCGGCCGTTCTCGGCATAAGTGACCGTCAGGCGCTCGCCGGTGTGCGTGTGATAGAAGGAGAGCGTGCGCGGCCGTGCCAGCGCAGCGCGCGCCGGCGACATCGCGAAAGCGAGCGGCAGCAGGGCAAAGCCTTTCGCCAGCGCCCTGCGTCGCAGGTCGGTGCGATGATTCTGCATCATGGTTTTTCCAATCGAGCGCATTGTGGTTCCGGGCGTATGGTATACGTCCCTGGGAGCCCTCTCCAGCGCTTTTCGATGAAGCCTGCATCATATTTCACGCTCGCCGCGGCGGCGCTCATCGTGCTCGCGCCGTTCGGTGCAGCGCGAGCGTCCGATGCGCCGCTGGAGTCGCTGCGCCAGCGCGTCGAGGAGCTGCGCACTGGGCGCGAGGTTCGTGTCGACGGCGAGCGGCTCGCTGCGCCGGCGCTGTTTGCGCAGCTCTACGAGCAGCGCGCGTTCCGGCCGGCGTGGACCGCGGCCCGCGCGCAGGAGTTGCTCGCGCTCGTCGATTCGGTGCGCGAAGACGGGCTCGACCCGGGTGATTACCACCTCGCCGCGTTGCACGCCGGGGTGGAGGGTGAAGCCGATCGCGAGCTGCTCTACACGGATACCGTGATCCGGCTTGCCTACACGTTCTACTTCGGCAAACTGGATCCGCGCGAGCTCGACCCGGCGTGGAATTTCGCACGCACGCTCGACGGCATCGACCCGGTGCAAGCGCTCGACGGGATCCTGCGTGCGCCCGCGCTCGCGCCCGCCGTGCGGGCGTACGCGCCGCAGCTTCCCGAGTACCGCAACCTGCGCAAGGCGCTCGCGCGCTATCGCGAGATCCGCGACGCGGGAGGCTGGAGCGGGATCCCCGACGGGCCGACGATCAAGCCCGGCAATCGTGACCCGAGTGTGGCCGCGCTGCGCGCGCGGCTCGCGGCGAGCGGCGACTGGTCGCCGCAGGAGGAGCCTGCGGAAGTTCCCGATTTCTACGACCCCGCGCTGGAGGCTGCGGTGACGCGCTTTCAGCGGCGGCACGGCCTCGAGCCCGACGGGCTGGTGGGGCGCCGCACGCGCGCCGCGCTCGACGTGGGCGTGCAGGCGCGCATCGACCAGATCCGGGTCAACCTCGAGCGCCTGCGCTGGGTGGCGCAGGACCTGAAGGGCGATTACCTGCTGGTCGACATCGCGGGCTTTCGCGCGCGCCTAGCGCTCGACGGACACATCGCATGGTCGTCGCGCGTGGTGGTCGGCCGGCCGTATCGCAGCACGCCGGAGTTTCGCGCGACGATGAAGTACATCGTGCTCAACCCGACCTGGACCGTGCCGCCGACGATTCTCGAGGAGGACATGGTGCCGAAGATCGTTGCGGATCCGGGCGTTCTGGAGCGCGATCACATGGAGGTACGCGATTTCGCGGGACGAACGGTCGATCCGGCGACGATCGACTGGGCCGCATACCTCAAGCGGCCGCTGCCCTATCTGATCGTGCAGGCGCCGGGCGATGCAAATCCGCTCGGCCGGTTGAAGTTCATGTTTCCGAATTCGCACGACGTCTACCTGCACGACACGCCGAGCAAGAATCTGTTCGACAAGCCCGAGCGCGCCTACAGCTCGGGCTGCATCCGCGTCGAGCATCCGCTCGAGCTCGCGGTGCTGCTGCTGAACGATCCCGTGCAGTGGAATCGCGAGGCGCTGCTCGATGCGATCGCCACCGGAGAGACGCGCAGCGTGTTCCTGAAGCGCCGCGTGCCGGTGATGCTGCTGTACTGGACCGCGGTGGCGGACGAGAACGGCGCGGTCGAGTTCCACCCCGACCTCTACGAGCGCGATGCGCCGGTGCTGAAAGGCCTCGACGAGCCGTTCCGCTTCAACCTACCGGCGAGCGAGGGGCCAGGCGGGCGCCGTTGATCGCGCGCCCGCTCAGCCGTGGAGCCCGACGTTGCGCTTGCGCGGTTTGAAGCGGGCCACGTCGGCCGGCAGGATTTCCAGCTCGCGCTGGCGCGCGTCGCGCCGCAGCTCCTGCATCGTCTCTTCTAGGCGCTTGGTCTGCTCCTCGAGCGCAAGCTGCTGGCGCCTCAGGGTCAGCAGGTTTCTGCAGCGGGCGAGGCATTCGCGCGTGTCGACCGGCTTGATCAGGAAATCGGTGGCGCCGGCGTCGAGCGCCGCGTAGCGCACCTCCCGGTCATCGCTTATGGTCACCATGATGATCGGTACCTGCTCGTAGCCCGGCAGGGCGCGCAGGCAATTCACGAACCGCACGCCGTCCATGTCGGGCATCAGGTAATCGACCAGCACCAGCTCGGCGGGGTGCCGCGTCGCCCATACCACCGCGTCGACCGCGCGCGCGAACGTCTGCACCGCGACCGGCCCTTCGAGACTGCGTACGACCTGCTCGAGGATGGCGCGGCTGGTGGCCTGGTCGTCGACCACCAGCACGGTGCCGGGCTTGCGTTGCAGGAAAGCGACCGGTTCCTCGAACATGTGCGATTCCGTCCTTGTTTTATTTTTTTGCCGCCTCGCCGACCAGCTGCGCCGACGACACGATACGGTCGAACTCCGGCAGGTAGCGATGGAAGTAGTGCAGCCTGGCGCCTTGGAACCACGCGCCGTAGAGCTTGCCGTCACGGATGGTGCCGACGAAAGTTCCGTCGCGCTCCACTTCGTCCTGCCCGGTCATGCGGGTATCGAAGCGGAAGCCGCGTCCGCCGGCGACCGGCGCGGCCCGCAGGTCGCGCTCGTCGGCGAGCGTGGTCTGGAAGAACAGCTTCACCGTCGCCTCGAGCAGCTCCTGAACCTCGATCGGGTTCATGTTCGCCCGGAACACGGGCGGTTTTTCCTGGCTGCCGGAATCGGCCGAGGCCCGTACGAACAGGGGCTCGCCGTCGGGCACGCCGGTGAAGAACAGCAAGGTGTTGAGCGCCGGGCCGTCCAGCGTCCAGGTTTCGACCTTGCCCTTGAAGGCCGAGTAGGCGAGCTTGTTCCACTTCATGCCGGGCTCGACCGAGATGGCCCCGCCGACGGTCTGGCGTTGCGGCTCGACGAGCGTGTAGGCCGTTACGCAGCCCGAGAGCAGTACTGCGGCGAGCAGGGCGGTGGCGAGTCTTATCATGATCGCGGCACTCACGGTTCGAGCAGCATGCGCAGCGCCCCCGCGTCCGGTGCATCGGGTTTGCGCTTCAGGTAGGCATCATAGGCGGCCTGGGCGCGGTCCTTGTGCCCCAGCTTCAGCTCGACCATCACCATCGAGCGGTAGGTTTCGGGTGGCGCGCCCTTGGCGGCGAGTGCCTTGTCGTAGGCCTGCATCGCGCGCGCCGGGTCGTCCGGGCCGCCGCGCAGCCGGTAGACCTCGCCCTTGCCGTACCACAGCAAGCCGTCGTCGGGCGATTGCGCGAGCAGCCGGTCGAGCACCACTTCGCTGCGTCCGTACTGGCGCAGCGCGAGCTCGTCGCGGAGGATTTCCTCGCGCACGCCCGCGAGCATCGCGCGGTAACGTTCGGCATCGCGCTCGCCGGTGCCCTTGTCCATGCGCTTCGCCTCCGCGCTCAGGGTCCCCATACGCTCCTCTGGATCCGGGTGCGTCGCGAACATCACGTTCTGAGCGCGCTCCGCGGTGCTCGCCTTCGATTCGGCGATCAGTTGCTGCCACACCTCGGGCGCGGCGAGCGGCGCGTAGCCGGCCTTCACCATCAGCTCGAGCCCGATCTGGTCGGCCTCGCGTTCCTGGTCGCGGCTGCAGGCATAGATCGACGCGAGCAGCGCCAGGTTGGCGAGGCCGCCGGCGTAGCCAACGCCCGCCGCCGCGAGCCCGAGGCCGAGGAACGCACCGAAGCTCGACTTCTCGCGCGCGTCGCGGTAGCGATCGAGCGTGTGGCGCCGCAGGTAGTGCCCCATCTCGTGGCCGAGAATCGCGGCGAGCTGCGCCTCGTCGTTGCAGCGCAGGAGCAGCCCCGTCCACACTTCCATCATGCCGTTGGGCGCCATGCTGGCGTTGAACTGGGGCGTGCGCACGATGTAGATGCGCATGTCCGAGCAGTAGTCCTTCCCCAGCCTGCAGACGATCTCGCGCAGGTAGGCGTTCAGCTTCGGATCGCGGATCACGAACGGCGACGTCTGGAGCTCCTGCTCGACGCGGTCCATCTGCTGCCACAGCCCCTTCTCGTCGCTGCCGGCCGGCGGCTGGTAGCCCGGCGCGACAAACCTGCTTGCCGCGCCCTGCGCCGCCACGCCGCGCGCCAGCGCGAGCCAGGCGAGACCGCACAGGACGCAGCCGAAATGTCGCCGCTGGAGATTCACTTGAGCGAGTCGGAAACCAGCACCTTGACCGTCTCCGCGGCGGCCTCCGGCGTGCGCAGGTCGCCCGAGGCGCGCGCGAGGCGGTTGAACCAGACGATGTTGCCGGTCCTGAGGTCGACCAGTGACGCGAATCCGACCTGCGAGCCGCCGGACACCCCGGCGCCCATCAGCGCGGCCACCACCATGACCGCCACGCGCCCCGCGCTCGCGTAGCGGTCCCGGACGAACAGGAACAGAGCGTAATCGGCGCCCTGCGAGCGCGCGATCGCCGCCACCGAAGGCCCCAGCGACCAGTCGAATTTGTCGCCCTTGCTGGGCAGGCGCCGCTCCGGGAAATAGTAGTGAACGAGCGCCGCGCCGCCGACCGCGCGGTGCAGCTTGAGCAGCTCGAGGCTGGTGGCCCGGTCCTCCGGCGTGCCGCGCTGCGGCTGATAGTCGACCAGCTTGACCTTGTAGTTCCGCGCCGCCTCTTCGAGCGCCGAGCGCATGTTCTTGAGCGCGGCCTGCGTCCATTCGGCCTGCGGCTCCTCGACTCCGCCCGCAGTGAGCTCGGCGAGCTCGACGTCGAGCGGCATCACGACCACGGTCGGCTCCTTGCCGGCCGCGCGCGTGAGCTGATCGGCCTGCCGCTGCACCCCCATCGGTGCGCAGGCCGCGAGCGCCGCGACGCTCGCGGCGATCAGCAGCAGGCGCCA
>JBAUTZ010000055.1:0-3028 GCA_049582445.1 Burkholderiales bacterium | reverse complement strand
GGCTTCGCGCGGCGCGCCGCAGCGCTGCTGCACGGCGGGCGACTGCGCGTCTACTACAGCGCCGACGTGATCGGGGTCGAAATCGGAGGTGCCGTAAAGAACGTGATGGCGATCGCCGTCGGCATCTGCGACGGGCTGGGTCTCGGGCAGAACGCGCGTGCCGCACTCATCACGCGGGGCCTGGCCGAGATCTCGCGCCTAGGCGTGGCGCTCGGCGGCAGCGCCGAGACCTTCATGGGCCTCGCCGGCGCGGGCGATCTGATCCTCACGGCGACGGGCGATTTGTCGCGCAACCGTCGTGTGGGTTTGGAACTGGCGCGCGGGCGCGCGCTGGCGGAGATCCTCGCCGGACTCGGGCACGTCGCCGAAGGGGTTCGCTCCACCACCGAAGTCGCGCGCCTCGCGGGGCGGCTGGGCGTGGAAATGCCGATCACCGCCGCGGTCGACGCCGTGCTCGACGGTCGGCTTGCGCCCGCGGCCGCAGCCGAGCTGCTGCTCGCTCGCGACCCGAAGCGCGAGGCGTTCAGCTAGCGCCGGCGAACCCGAGCTGGCGCCAAGCCTCGAACACCATCACTGCGACGGCATTGGACAGGTTCAGGCTGCGGTTGTCCGGGCGCATGGGCAGGCGCAGGCGCCGCGAGAACTCGAACTGATCGAGCAGCGCCTGTGGCAGGCCGGCAGTCTCCGACCCGAATACGAACACGTCGTCCGCCGCGTAACGCGCATCCGCGTAATGGTTCTCACCGCGCGTGGAAATCGCGAACATGCGGCGCCCCGCGAGGCACTCGCAGCACGCGGACCAGTCGCGGTGGGTGCGCACGGTTGCGAGCTCGTGGTAGTCCAGCCCCGCGCGCCTTAGCTGCCGGTCGTCCATCGAGAACCCGAGGGGCTCCACCAAGTGCAGTCGCGCGCCAGTGTTGGCAGCGAGCCGGATGACATTGCCGGTATTGGGCGGGATCTCCGGACGGTACAGGACGATGTCGAACACGCGGGCTTAGGAGGGGAACGTCCGCGCGACCACCCAATTCACCACTCGGGCGGCACCGGCCGCCTTGAGTGCCGCGGCCATCTCGTCGAGGGTGGCGCCGGTGGTCATGACGTCGTCGACGACCGCCACGGAGGTTCCGCGTAGCGAGGCGGTGCAGCGAAACGCCCCGCGCACGTTCTTGGCGCGATCCATCCAGCGCAGGTCGCTCTGAGGGGGCGTGTCGCGGCTGCGCTCGCACACGCGCGTATCAAGCGCAGCACCGGAAGCGCGCGCGGCGTGGCGTGCAATCTCGAGCGCCTGGTTGTAGCCGCGTGAGCGCAGGCGCGCCGCCGACAGCGGCACCGGCAACACGCAGTCAACACGCTCGGCGGCGGCGACGTACTCGCCGAGCAAGCGTCCGAGGAGCGCAGCGAGCGATAGCTCGCCACGGAATTTGAGCGCGTGCACCAATACGTCGGTCGGAAAGCGGTATTCCAGCGCGGCGAGCGTCGCGTCATAGGCGGGCGGCCGGCTGAGGCAGCGACCGCACAAGGCCTGCCCGGGAGAGGCGAGCGCGCAGCGCGGGCAGAGCGGCCCGCCGAGCCGCGGCAGTTCGGCGTCGCACGCCTTGCACAGCAGGGCTTCACCGCGCGACAGATCCGCGGCTCCGCGACACAGCACGCACGTGCCGCCGAACACGTGATTGGCGATGCTTCTGAAGGTGCGCGTGAGCATGGCGCGGGGCGGGTGACCGGATTATGCCTGTGGCGCCTTGACGTGTGCGCAATGCGACCGCGAGAATCGCCACGAGTCAGACCTGGGGGATAGGTGACGATGTGGAGCGTGGCGCATCTGGCGGCGGATCTCGCCGCAAAAAGGGTCAGCAGCCGGGATCTCGTGGAACAGGCGCTGGCGCGCATTGCCGATGCTGCGGGCGAAGGACCGCGGACCTTTCTCAGGACATACGCGGACACCGCACGTGCCGAGGCAACGCTCGCCGACCGGCTGCGCGCCGCGGGCATCGTGCGTTCACCGGTCGACGGCCTGCCGGTGTCGGTCAAGGACCTGTTCGACGTCGGCGGCGACGTCACGCGCGCGGGATCGAAGCTGCTCGCCGGTGAGGCGCCGGCGGAGCACGACGCGCCGGCGGTGGCGAGGCTGCGCGCCGCGGGGGCGGTGATCATCGGCCGCACCAACATGGTCGAGTTCGCATTCGGCACGACGGGGATCAATCCGCATTACGGCACCCCGCGAAATCCGTGGGATCGCAAGACGGGCCGCGTACCGGGCGGCTCGTCGTCCGGGGCCGCGGTCGCGCAGACCGACGGCATGAGCGTCATGGCGTTGGGCACCGATACGCGCGGCTCGATACGATCGCCCGCGGCGCTGTGTGGAGTCGTGGGATTCAAGCCGACCGCGCGCCGTGTACCACGCGACGGGGCGTTCCCGCTGTCCTACACGCTCGACTCGGTCGGGCCGCTCGCCAACACGGTCGCGTGCTGCGCCGCTTACGACGCGGTGCTGGCCGCCGAGACCTCGGGGCCGCTGCCGCAGCGGCCCGTGAAGGGCCTGCGGCTGCTGGTGCCGCGCTCCAGCGTGCTGGAGGATCTCGAGCCGCAAGTGGCGAAGGCGTTCGAGTCGGCGCTCAAGGCGCTGTCGGCAGCCGGAGCATTGCTCACCGAGCGCGACGTCCCCGCGTTCGACAGGCAGGCGGAATACTTCCGCAACGGCGGCTTCGCAGGAGCCGAGGCTTATGCTATCCACCGGCGCTGGGAGGATCGACTGGACGAGTACGATCCTCGCGTAGCGATGCGCGTCCTGTACGGCAAGCAGGTCTCGGCGGCCGACTACGTCGAACTGGGCCTGATGCGTGCCGCCTACATACGGGAGGTCGAGGCGCTCGCCGCTCCCTACGACGCCTTCCTCATGCCGACCACGCCTTGCGTCGCGCCGCCGATTGCCGAAGTCGAGCGCAGCGACAACGACTACTTCCGCTGGACGATGCACATCCTGCGCAACGTCGGCATCGTCAACTTTCTCGACGGCTGCGCGGTGTCGCTG
>JBAUTZ010000054.1:0-4786 GCA_049582445.1 Burkholderiales bacterium | reverse complement strand
ACCGTGAACGCCATCGGGTAGAGGAATTCGGACCACGAGACAGTAAAAGCGAAGATCGTCGCGGCGATGATCCCGGGCAAGGCCACCGGAAGGAAGATCTTGGTCAGCATCTGGATGTAGCCAGCACCGTCGATCAGCGCCGCCTCATCCAGCTCCTTGGGGATCGACTGAAAGTAGCCGATCATGATCCAGGTGGCGAACGGCACGGTGAGGGTCGGGTAGATGATGATCAACGCCCACCAGTGATTGAGCAATGCAATGCCGGTGGTCTCGTGCACCCAGGCCATGATCTTGAACAGCGGGATGAATAGCAGCGAATCCGGGATCAGGTAAGTCAGAAACACCCCGGTCGCGAGCGTGGTCGAGCCCCAGAACTTCATGCGCCCGAGCGAGAACGCTGCCGGCACCGCGATCAGCATCGTGATGACGACCACCGCAACCGAGATCACCGCCGAGTTGCGGAAGAACGTCAGGTACTGCGTGGAGGTGAGCAGCGCCTTGAAATTCTCCAGCGTCGGGTGGAACACCCACCATGGATTTGTCATCGCCGCAATCTCGCTGCTGGTCTTCAGGCCCATGATGAGCATGTAGACCGGTGGCATCAGGAAGAAGATCGCAAACAGCACCAGAAAAACATAGGACCACCAGAGAGCCCAGCGGCGGCTCCGCCGGAGGCTATTGTGCCGAGCTGGCGCTGCGGCCTTGATCGCACCCGCGGTCGCGCTCATGGTCAGACGGAACTGCCGCGCCGGTTGATGTCGCGCAGGATGAAGAACGCGGCGACGCCCAGGATCGGCAGCATGAATAGCGACACCGATGCGCCCATGGGAATGTTGTTCCCCTGGATGCCGAGAGCGAACGCCCAGGTGGCGAAGATGTGCGTGCTGTCCACCGGACCGCCGTAGGTCAGGATGCGGACGATGTCAAAGTTCGCGAAGGTCACGATGAGCGAAAACAGCATCGTGATGGCGATGATATTGCGCATCATCGGCAGCGTCACGTACCACACCTTCTGCCACCAGTTGGCGCCGTCGATCGCCGCTGCTTCGTAGAGCTGGTCGGGCACCGACTTGAGCGCCGCGAGGTACATGATGAGGAAGAACGGCGCTCCGTACCACACGTTGACCAGGATCACCGAGAAGCGCGCCCAGCCCGGTACGCCAAGGAAGGGAATGGACTCGATGCCGAACTTGGCGAGGATCCAGTTGATCGCGCTGTATGACGGATCGAACAGCCAGAACCACGCAATGGTGCTCATCGCCGTCGGGATCACCCAGGGCACGAGCAGCATGCCGCGCCACTTGCGCTGCCCCTTGGCCGGAAGATTGTGCACG
Source organism: Burkholderiales bacterium (assembly GCA_049582445.1). Lineage (GTDB taxonomy): Bacteria > Pseudomonadota > Gammaproteobacteria > Burkholderiales > SG8-39 > DAHVFK01. The sequence goes on along the minus strand of JBAUTZ010000054.1, from coordinate 3,452 downwards.
AAATGCGAGCTCACGAAACCGATCAGCGCCTTGAAAATGACGGCCGTGATCGCAAAGATGCACGACTGCTTGACCACCATCCAGAAGGTATCGAAATTCAGCAGGAAGAGGATGTTCCTCAGCCCGGTGAAGTTCTCCATCGTCCGGTCGAGCATCGACAGATAGACGGCATAGAACGCCGGATAGATCACCAGCCCCGCCACCAGCACGATCAGCGGTAGCGCGAGCGCGAAAGCGATCGTCGAGCGCCGCCGCATGAGCTTCTGCATCGTCATGCGACGCGCGGGGCTCGACGCGGGCGCCTTCGCGGCAATGCCGTTGGCCATCGGACTCCTCCTCCTGGTCTTGTTACTCGATACCGGCCGGGCTCGGCCTCCTCCAGGCCGCCGGGAAGCGCCGGCTCACGTCGGCGCTTCCCGAACCCGGAGTCAAGCTTACATCATCGTATAGGCCTGAAGCTGCTTCTCGGCCCAGCCGATGGTTTCGGCGATCGACTGCCCCTGGATGCCGACTTTGGCCATCATCTGCGTCATCAGCCCTTGCGTGTAGATCTGGTTGGCGATGTGAATCGGCGCCGGCGCGCCCGCGACCGCTACGATCTGGTCAGGCGTCGGCGGGTAGTTGTACACCGTGCCTACCGGCGGCTCCACCTCGGCCCAGGTCTTGAAGTCGCGCAGATTCTTGAAGCCCGGGATGTCGTAGCCGTTGCTCGCCGCCACGAAGCGCTCGGAGGATTGCCGCGTGATGAGGTGAGCGAGCAGGCTCTTCGCCGCCGACTTGTTGGGCGAGAACTTCCACACCGCCCAGAAGAACGGCAGGGCCGGCGCGTAGCGCCCCTTCGGCCCCTTGGGCGAGGCGAAGGTCCAGCAGTCCGCGGCCACCGACGGGTTGTCGCGCTTGGCCACGGACCACGCGCTCGGCGGGTTCATGATCAGCGAGCCCTGCCCCGAGATCAGGAACTTGTTGTTCGAGGCGTCGTCCCACGCGATCACGTCCTTCGGCAGGACCTTGCCCAGCCGCTGCGAATACTCGAGCACTTGTTTGGTGTGGTCCGAATTGACCGTGACGTCGCCCTTGGCGTTCACCAGCTCTGCGCCGTAGGCATGGAACAGCGCGCCCGCGAAGTCCACGCAGTCGGTGGTCTGGCTGAGACCGAGGCCGAACGGGTGGCCGCCAGCGGCGCACTTCTCGGCGACCTCGAGGAACTTGTCCCACGTCCACTCGTCCTGCAGCTTCTTGTCCGAGTGGCCGCCCGGAGGCGCGTACATCTTGGTGACGTCGAGCCCGGCGTACTGCTTGAACATGCTGATGCGCGCGCAGGGCGGCTTCACCTGGCTGCCGGTCACCGCCGGCGCGGCGACCCAATGGCCCTTCTGGTGGGCCAGGTAGTCGACGATCGGATACGTCCCGCCGTTCGCCTTGATCGCCGCGTGCATGATGTCGTCGACCGGCTCGAAGTCGTTCGCGTATGCCGCCGGCGACCACGCGTTCGGTTGCACCAGGTCGTGACCCGACCTCGCCAGCTTCTCGGCGGCGATGGTCAGCTCGAGCTTGTTGCCCTGCGAGGTGATGAAGTCGATCTCGACGTTGACCTTGTTCTTCGCGCCCCACTCGTGGCAGATCGCCTCCATCGTCTTGTTCGCGCCCGGCACCCAGTGGTCCCAGAACGCGACCTTCAAGTTCCCCGCGGCGTGAGACGTGCGGATGTAGGGTGCGGCGATCGCCACGGCGGATGCCGCGGCCGTCGTCTTGATAAACCGACGACGATCAAATTTCTTTGCTGCCATTTCGTTCTCCTCCTACGGTTGTTGAGTCGGACTTGCGTGGCGTCGATTGCAGACCGCCTATTCTTCTGCGTGAATTTGTCCCGGGCAAGTCTAATTTGTTTGTCTATCGCGAAGCTGACGATTTCATGCTGCATCGCAACGCGATTCGCCTCCGTCAGATCGCGAGCAGAGCCGCGGAAAGTAAGAGGCCGTGCGCAATCGCCGCGACGATGGTCAGCTTGATTCCGCGCGCGAGACGCGCGGGTTGCGCCGCGTGGCGCCACAACTCGCGCGCGGCGAGCGCGGAGGGGATCGCCGCGAGGAGCGCAATCCATCCCCATGAGGGCAATGCGCCCGCCAGCACGGCCAGGGCGAGCCATGCGTACGCGCCTGCACAGATGATCAGATAGCCCCAGCGCGCCCGCGCCGGCCCCAGCCTCACGACCAGCTGCCATTTGCCGCTGCGCCGGTCGGCTTCGCTGTCGGGAAACTGGTTGATGTAGAGCAGGTTCGTCACCAGCAGCGCGTAAGGCACCGCGGCGATCCAGGGCAGCGAAGCGAATTGCGCCCGCTGCACGTAATCGGTGCCCACCACACTCAACGCGAACCCTGCCGCCACGCACAACTCCCCGATTCCCCGGCTGTTGAGCCGGAGGGGCGGCGCGGAGTAGGCCCAGCCGATCACGAGTCCCGCGGCTCCGATCCAGAACAACCCCGGACGCGACAGGGAGATCAGTAGCAGCCCAGCGCCGATCACCACGCCGTACAGCGCCGCGCCGAACCACCCGGTCTGCGCGAGGCTCAGCACGCCGTTCTGGATAAAGCGGCTGCCGCCGGTGAACGGGAAGATGCGCTCGACGTTGATCGCATCGGTTCCGATCTGCGCGTCGTAGTAGTCGTTCAGCACGTTGACGCCAGCGTGCGCCACGAGCGCGAACGCGAGCGTCAGCGCGGCCAGCGCTGGGTCGATCGGCACGCCGGAGTAATGCGCCGTGCCGATACCGACCAGCCAGGCGCAGAAGGTGACGCTCAAAAACGCCGGTCGGGTCGCGAGCAGATAGCGCGCGAGCGGATTGCGCAGCGTCTCGGGGGTGGGCTCTCTGGGCGGCATCGCTCCCAGTCTATCCGCGCCGCCTGAGCAGGAACACCGCTACTGCGAGCGTCGCGAGCGTCCAGGCGATCACCGGTCCGGTGGGCAGGTCGGTCACCACGGACAGTGCGAGCCCGAGGCCGTAGCCGGCGGCGCCGAGCGCATAGCCCGCGGCGAGCGGCCGCCGCTTCCAGCCGCGCACCGCGAGCGCGGGCACGATCAGGCTCGCGAACACGAGGTACACGCCAACCAGCTGTACCGACGCGGTGACGCTCAACGCGAACAGCACGTAGAAGCCCACCGCCCCCGCCCTGTCGCGCAAGCCGAACCATGCCATGAGCACGAGCGCGCTCACCACGGCCATCAGCGCGAGCTGCGCGTGGCTCACCCACAGGATCTGACCCACGAGCAGGTCCTTGAGGTACTCGCCGCCATGCGGGTTGCCGGCCAGCAGCAATGTGGCACCGGTTGCGGCGAGGACGAACAACGTACCGATCAGAGCCTCCTGCACCTCGGGCCAGCGCTTCTCGGTCCAGGTCAGGAGCAGCGCGCCGGCGAGCGCCGCGGCGAGCGCCGCAGCCTGCGCCGCCGGGCCC
>JBAUTZ010000053.1:0-2640 GCA_049582445.1 Burkholderiales bacterium | reverse complement strand
GCTGCGCGCGGAGGGCGCCGAATCGGGCGGCGCGGCGATCGATATGGAGATCTGGGAGCTGCCGGCCGCGGCGTTCGGCGGCTTCGTCGAACGCATCCCGGCGCCGCTTTGCATCGGCAGCGTCGAGACCGAGGACGGCGAGCAGGTGCGCGGGTTCCTGTGCGAGCACTACGCGGTCGCAAGCGCGCGCGAGATCACGCGGCTCGGCGGCTGGCGCGCTTACCTGCGCGAGCGCGTGGCGCAGGCTGCGGGCTGAGCCAAGACGACGGAGGCAGCGATGGGAAAAGTGAAGGCCGAGCCCTACGAGTTCGAATTCGATCCGGCGAGCTGCGCGCTGGTGATCATCGACATGCAGCGCGACTTCGTCGACCCGGGCGGCTTCGGCGAAGCGCTGGGCAACGACGTGTCTCTGCTCAGGAAGGCGATCGGGCCGACCCAGCAGGTGCTCGCGGCCGCGCGCAATCGGAAGATGCTCGTCATCCACACGCGTGAAGGCCACCGGCCGGACCTCGGCGACCTGCCGCCGAGCAAGAAGCTGCGCGGCAGGCTGAAGACCGGCATCGGCGACAAGGGCCCGATGGGTCGCATCCTGGTGCGCGGCGAGTACGGGCACGACATCGTCGACGAGCTCAAGCCCGCGCCCGGCGAGCCGGTGGTCGACAAGCCAGGCAAGGGCGCGTTCTACGCCACCGACCTCGACTCGATCCTGCACAACCGCGGCATCCGCAGCCTCGTGGTTTGCGGCGTTACCACCGAGGTGTGCGTCAACACCACCGTACGCGAGGCGAACGACCGGGGCTACGACTGCCTGGTGCTCGAAGACTGCGTCGGCTCGTACTTCCCCGCCTTCCAAAAAGCGGCGCTCGAGATGATCAAGGCGCAAGGCGGGATCTTCGGCTGGGTAAGCGATTCGAAAAGTTTTCTCGAGGGCCTGGCGAAGGCCTGAGCCGCAACGACGATAACTAGGGGAGAACCATGACGAACGGCAACGCGCAGGTCCGCTGGTGGGTGCCCGGAGACTGGAACGGATTCTTCGGGCTGTTCACGAACGTGGTGCTGAACGTGATCGTGCTGACCGGGCTGTGCCTGGGGGTGGTGCACCTGCCCGCGGACACGGTCTTCGGGCGCATCCTGCCGGCGCTCGGCATCGCGCTGCCCATCGGCAATCTGTACTACGCCTGGCTCGCCTGGAAACTGGCGAAGAAGGAAGGACGCACGGACGTCACCGCGATGCCCTACGGCCCGAGCGTGCCGCACATGTTCATCGTCGTCTTCGTGGTCATGCTGCCGGTATACCTGAAGACCAAGGACCCGGTGCTCGCCTGGGAGGCGGGACTCGCGTGGGCCTTTATCATCGGCGTCATCATTCTCGCCGGTGTGTTCGTCGGACCGTGGATCCGCGCGCACACGCCGCGCGCGGCGATGCTGGGCACGCTGGCAGGCATCTCGATCGCATTCATCTCGCTGCGGCCGGCCTTCCAGATGTGGGAGGTGCCCTGGATTGCTTTCATCTCGCTCGCCATCGTGCTGATCAGCTGGACGGCCAATGTCCGGCTGCCGTGGGGCCTGCCCGGCGGGCTGGTCGCGGTGATCGTCGGCGTCGTGGTCGGCTGGATCGCCTACTTTTTCGGCTGGAGCGACGTGGTGAAAGCCGAGCAGGTGAGCGCGTCGTTCGCGCAGTTCGGCCTGCACCTGCCGGTTCCGGGCAGCGAGTTCTGGCGCGGGCTGATCGGTGTGGCGCCGCTGCTCGTCACAGCCATCCCGCTCGGCATCTATAACTTCACCGAGGCGATGAACAACGTCGAAAGCGCCTCCGCCGCGGGCGACTCGTACGACCTGCGCAAGATCCTCGCCGCGGACGGCATCGGCGCCATCGCGGGCGCGATACTCGGCAGCCCGTTCCCGCCGGCGGTGTATATCGGCCATCCGGGCTGGAAGGCGGTCGGCGGGCGCATCGGCTATTCGCTCGCCACGGGCGTCGTGATCGCGCTGGTGTGCTTTCTCGGCCTTACCGCCCTGCTGCTTGCGGTGGTGCCGCTGGTGGCGATCCTGCCGATCCTGCTGTACATCGGCTTGGTGATCGGCGCGCAGGCGTTCCAGGCTTCGCCGGCGAAGCACGCACCGGCCGTAGTGCTGGCGATCATCCCCAACGTCGCCGCCTGGGGCCAGCTGCAGGTGGACAGCGCCCTCAATGCCGCCGGAAGCTCGGCCGGGCAGCTGGGCATGGCCAAGCTGGCCGGTGCGGGGCTCGTGTACCACGGCATGGAGCTGCTCGGCGGCGGCGCGGTGCTCGCCGGGCTGGTGCTGGGCGCGCTCGCCGCGTTCATCATCGACCACAGGCTCAAGGAGGCGGGGTTCTGGGCGCTCGCCGGCGCAGTGCTCGCGTTCTTCGGCTTCATTCACGGCAACCAGCTCGGATGGGCGGTGTCGCCACAGGTGGCGCTCGGATATCTGCTGTTCGCCGGGGTCTGCTTTGCGGCGGGCATGTCGGAGAAGAAGCCGGCGGGCTGAGCGCCGTGGACGTGGTGCACATCGGCGAGGTGGCGCGCGCCGCGCTGGCGCGCAGCGACGGCATCGCCACGCCTCTCGCCGGCTTCGCGGACGCGCCCTACCTCGAGGCAGACGGCGAAGTGATCTGGG
>JBAUTZ010000052.1:0-1613 GCA_049582445.1 Burkholderiales bacterium | reverse complement strand
GTAGAAGCGAACGATGCCCCCGGCGGTTCCGGGCGGCACGTCGAGCTCGACGTACGGCATGCCGAGGCGAATATCGCCGAATCGCGCGGCGGGCTCGTGGCAGCGAATGACGTTACCCCAGGGGCTGACGGCCTCGACGAAGCCCTCGTGCTCCGTGAATGCGAAGCGCGTGCCGTTCAGCGCCTTGCGCGCGCGCGCCAGTCGCCCGAGCAGCGCCTCGCGCCCGGGAAGCACGATGCCCACGCGCCCGCGCAGCACCTCGGGCCCGCCGGTCGGCAGGTGGAACTGGCTGCGGCCGACGTTGACCCACATGTTGTTGGTGCCCGTCATCAGATAAGGATCGCGCGTCAGGCCGAGCGCGCTCACGTAGAACGCGGTGGCGAGCTGCTGGTCGGGGATCCGGGTGTTGACGTGCTCGAGCGCGACGATGTTGCCCAGATCCTCCGCCGCACGGTCGTATTGCTGCTGCATGGGCCGCAAGATTGCCGCATGGCCGCCCGCTTGGCAATCGGGCGATAATCGGGGCCCCGAAACAGGAGCGATCGGCATGACCTCCCCGCGCCGCTACCGCGTCGTCGTCATTCCCGGCGACGGCATCGGCCCCGAGCTGGTCGACGCCGCGGTGCGGGTGCTCGACGCGGCGCAGGACGCGCTCGGCTTCCGGCTGGAGATCGACCTGCGCCCGGGAGGAGCCGCCTTCTACCGCGAAAGCGGCGCGAGCCTCGCGCCCGCGACGCTCGATGCGATCAAGCGGGCCGACGCCACCATGAAGGGCCCGGTCGGCCTGCCCGAGGTGCGCCTGCCCGACGGCACCGAGGCGGGGCTGCTCGGCGGCGTGCTGCGCATCGGGCTGGACACCTACGCCAACCTGCGCCCGGTGCGCCTGCTGCCCGGCGTCGACGCGCCGCTCAAGGCCAAGGCCGGCGAGATCGACTACGTCATCGTGCGCGAGAACACCGAGGGCCTGTACCTCTCGCGCGGCAAAGGCGTCGGCAACGACCAGGCGATGGCCGACACGCTGCTGGTGACGCGCAAGGGCGTCGAGCGCATCGCGCGCTACGCCTTCGAGCTCGCGCGGCGGCGCAATGGCGCGCCCGAGGACGGCAAGCGCCGCGTCACCTGCGTCGACAAGGCCAACGTGCTCGCGTCGCTTGCGTTCTTCCGCCGCGTGTTCGACGAAATCGGCGAGGCCTACCCCGACGTCGAGCGCGAGCACCTCTACGCCGACGCCGCCGCCCAGGCCCTCGTCCTGCGCCCGCAGCGCCTCGACGTGCTGGTGATGGAAAACTTCCTCGGCGACATCCTGTCCGACCTCGGCGGCGCCACCGTCGGCGGCATCGGCCTTTGCCCTTCGGGCAACATCGGCGACAAGCATGCCTACTTCGAGCCCATCCACGGCAGCGCGCCGGACCTCGCCGGAAAGGACCAGGCCAACCCGATTTCCCAGGTCCTCTCCGCCGCGCTCATGCTCGAGCACCTCGGCGAGCGCGACGCCGCCGCCCTCATCCGCCGCGCGGTCGACGCTGCGCTCAGGGAAAGGAAGCTCGTCCTCGGTCGCTACGGCCAGCCCGAGGGCGGCACCCGGCGCGCCGCCGACACGCTCGCTGCTGCGG
>JBAUTZ010000051.1:0-5181 GCA_049582445.1 Burkholderiales bacterium | reverse complement strand
GCTACACCGGCGGGCCGGACGGCATGAGCGTGCCGCCGCTCGCCTTGTTCGGCCATGCGCTGACGGGGGAGAAGATCTGGTACGCGATCGTGGGCGGGCTGCTGCTCGCCGTGGTGTGGCTTGCGCTCAACCTGATCGAATCGCCGCGCGGCCGGGCGTTGCGTGCGCTGCACGGCTCGGAAGTGGCGGCCGAAGTGATCGGCATCGACAGCGTGCGCCAGAAGGTGCTGGTGTTCGTGCTTTCGGCCGTATTCGCTGCGCTCGCCGGCGCGCTCACGGCGCATTACTCCGGCTTCATCACGCCTGGCCAGGTCACGTTCCTGCATTCGATCGAGCTGGTCACCATGGTCGTGTTCGGCGGCATGGCGTCGACCTTCGGCGCGGTGGTCGGCGCCGCCGTACTCACCACGCTGCCGCAACTGCTCGCGGTGCTGAAGGACTACGAGATGGTGGTGTACGGCGCGGTGATGATGCTCACCATGATCTTCATTCCCAGGGGGCTGGTGCCGACCCTGGCGGCGCGCTTCTCGCGCAAGGACCCGCGATGAGCCTGCTGCGCACTGAGGGACTTTCCAAGGTGTTCGGGGGCGTGCATGCGGTGCAGGCGCTCGAGTTCGCGATCGAGCCCGGCGCCGTGTACTCGATCATCGGCCCGAACGGGGCCGGCAAGACGACGCTGCTCAACCTCCTGACGGGCATCTACCGCCCCAGCGCCGGGCGCATCTGGTTCGACGAGCGCGAGCTCACCGGCCTGGCCACGCACCAGTTCGCGGCGGCGGGCATCGGCCGCACGTTCCAGAACCTCCAGATCTTCTTCAACATGAGCGCGCTGGAGAACGTCATGACCGGGCGCTACCTGCACGAGCGCTGCGGGCTGGTGGCGGCGTTGCTGCGCTTTCCGAGCCTCGCGCGTGCCGAGCGCAGCTGCCGCGAGGAGGCGCGCGAGCTGCTTTGCGCGGTGGGACTCGAACAGTACGCCGACGCCGCTTCGGAGAGCATGCCCTACGGCGCGCTGAAGCGCCTGGAAATCGCACGCGCGCTCGCCGCGCGTCCACGGCTGCTGCTGCTCGACGAGCCGGCCGCCGGGCTCAATGCGACCGAGACGCAGGAGATCGTGCGGCTGATCGAGCGGCTCGCGGCTCGCGGGCTCACGGTCGTGCTGGTCGAGCACAACATGCGGCTCGTCATGGGCGTCTCGGACCGCGTGCTGGTGCTCGACTACGGACACAAGCTGGCGGAAGGTGACGCCGAGTCGGTGCGCCGCGACGCGCGCGTGATCGAGGCCTATCTCGGCGCGGAGGCGCGCAGTGCTTGAAGTGCTCGCGCTCGAGAGCCGGTACGGGCGCATCCCGGCCCTCAAGGGTATCGATCTCACCGTGAACGCGGGCGAGCTCGTGGTACTGGTCGGCAGCAACGGCGCCGGCAAGACCACGCTGCTGCGCGCGCTTTCCGGGGTGCAGCCCGTGAGCGGCGGGCAAGTGCGGTTCGAGGGTGCCGATATCACGCAGGCGGCCCCCGAACGGCGCGTGCGGCTGGGCATCGCGCAAGTGCCCGAGGGGCGGCAGGTGTTCGGTCCGCTCGCAGTGGAGGACAACCTGCGCCTCGGAGGCTACACGCGCCCGGCGGCCGAAGCGGCGCGCACGCTGGAGCAGGTGTACGCCACGTTCCCCGTGTTGCGCGAGCGGCGCCATGCCCCCGCGGGCACGCTCTCCGGCGGGCAGCAGCAGATGCTCGCCATCGGCCGCGCGCTGATGGCGCGCCCGCGTCTGCTCCTGCTCGACGAGCCGAGCATGGGGCTCGCCCCCCGCCTCTTGGAGGAGATCTTCGCCTGCGTGCGCGACTTGCGTGCAGCTGACTCGGCGATCTTCCTGGTGGACCAGAACGCGCGCGCCGCGCTTAGAATCGCCGACCGCGGCTACGTTCTGGAGACCGGACGGATCGTACTCTCGGGCAGCGGTGCGGAGCTGATCAACAACGAAAACGTGCGCACCGCCTATCTCGGCTTATAAGAGGGGAGAACGCTTGACCTGGATCAAACCCCGCTTGCCCTCGCCATGCTCGTATTGCCGTCTGGGTCAGAGGGAGAAAGCACAATGAAACAGTCGCTCGTCGCGGGGCTGTCCACGACCCGCACCTACACCGTGGACCGGGAGCGCACCATCGATTTCATGGGGGAAGCGGCCCGCGTGTACGCGACGCCGATGCTGGTGCGCGACGTCGAGGTCGCGTGCCGCGAGTTCCTGCTCGGCCATCTCGATCCCGGCGAGGACTCGGTGGGCACGCGTATCGAGCTCGACCACACGGCGCCGACGCTGCTGGGCATGACCGTGCGCATCGAGGCGAGCGTCGCCGAGGTCAAGGGCCGCGCCGTGACCTTCGAGGTGACCGGCTCCGACGGCATCGACACCATCTGCCGCGGCCGCCACATGCGCTTCGTGGTGGACGTGAAACAGACCGAGCAGCGCCTTGCCGCGAAGGCGCAGAAGGCCGGCCGGAAATGAAAGTAAAGACGTACTGCTATCAGTGCGTCGCGGGGCCCGACCTGCTGACCGTCGAGGTGAAGGACGGCGTCGCCACCCAGGTCGAGCCGAATTTCGCCGCCGAGGCGGTGCACCCCGGTGGCGGCAAGGTGTGCGTCAAGGCCTACGGCCTGGTGCAAAAGCTCTACAACCCGAACCGGGTGCGCACGCCGATGAAGCGGACGAACCCGAAGAAGGGGCGCAACGAGGATCCGCGCTTCGTGCCGATCTCCTGGGACGAGGCGTTCGACACCATCGCCGCCAAGCTGAAGGACGTCCGCGCGCGCGGCCTGCTCGACGAATCGGGCTACCCGCGGGTCGCGGCAAGCTTTGGCGGCGGCGGCACGCCGCAGTCCTACATGGGCACCTTCCCTGCGTTTCTCGCCGCATGGGGCCCGATGGACATGGGCTTTGGCTCCGGGCAGGGCGTCAAGTGCTACCACTCCGAGCACCTCTACGGCGAGTTCTGGCACCGCGCGTTCACGGTCTCCGCCGACACCCCATCGTGCAACTACAACATCTCCTGCGGCGCGAATATCGAGGCCTCCGGCGGCGTGGTTGGGGTGTGGCGCCACGCCAACGCACGCGAGCGCGGCATGAAACGCGTCCAGGTCGAGCCGCACCTGTCGGTCACCGGCGCGTGCTCGGCCGAATGGGTGCCGATCAAGCCCAAGACCGACGCGGCGTTCCTCTTCGCGCTCGCGCACTGCGCGCTGTATGAGCATCCGCGCGAGCGTCTCGACCTCGCGTTCCTCGCCGCGCGAACCTCGGCGCCGTACCTGGTCGGGCCGCACGGCTACTATCTGCGCGACCCGGCGACGAAAAAGCCGCTGCTGTGGGACGCGAAGCGCGATGCGGCGGTGCCGTTCGACGCGCCTGATACCGCGCCGGCGCTGGAGCGCGGGCCGTACAGCGCGCGCGCCGTCGAGATCGGGCCCGACGGCGAAGTTCTCGCCGAGGGCGAGCTGCGCGGCGAAACCGCCTTCAGCAAGCTGGTGTCGCACCTTCAGCCTTACACGCCCGAATGGGCCCAGGGCGTGAGCGACGTGCCCGCGGCGACCGTGCGTCGCATCGCCGACGAGTACCTCTCGCACGCGCAGATCGGCGCCACCGTCGAGATCGACGGCGCGGTGCTGCCTTTTCGCCCGGTCGCGGTGACCCTTGGCAAGACGGTGACCAACGGCTGGGGAGGCTTCGAATGCTGCTGGGCGCGCACCGTGCTCGCGTCGCTGGTGGGCGCGCTCGAGGTTCCGGGCGGCACGCTCGGCACTACGGTGCGGCTGAACAAGCCGCTGGGTGAGCGCCTGAAGAGCGTGCGCCCCGGCCCGGACGGTTTCATGGCCTACCCGCTCAACCCCACCGACCGCGAGCATTGGAGCGCGCGGCCCAACATACGCAATGCGTACCGCACCATGGTGCCGCTCGCGGCCGATGGCCCCTGGAGCCAGGCCCTGGGCCCGACGCACTTCTCGTGGATGTTTCTGGACGAGACGCCCCACGGACTGCCGCGGGTGACGCTGCCCGAGGTCTGGTTCTTGTATCGCACCAACCCGGCCATTTCGTTCTGGGACACCGATCGCATCGCCGAGCGCATGGCGCGGTTTCCGTTCACCGTGGCGTTCGCCTACACGCCCGACGAGACCAACCATTTCGCCGACATCCTGCTGCCCGACGCGGTGGACCTGGAGAGCCTGCAGCTGATCCGTATCGGCGGCTCGAAGTTCATCGAGCAGTTCTGGGACCATGAAGGCTTCGCGCTGCGCCAGCCGGCGGTCGCGCCGCAGGGCGAGGCGCGCGATTTCAGCGACGTCGCCACCGAGCTCGCGCGGCGCGTCGATCTGCTCGAGAAATACAACGCGGCGATCAATCGCGGCGTCGCGGGCGTGGCACTGAAAACCGACAAGTGGGATCACTCGTTGGAGACTTCCCGGGCGCACAGCGCAGAGGAAATCTGGGACGCGGTCTGCCGCGCCGCCAGCGCCGAGCTCACCTCCGGCGAAGAGTCGCATGGCCTCGACTGGTGGCGTGAGCACGGACTGCGCACCAGGTCGTTCTCGCGCCGCGACTGGTACCTCTACCCGACGTTCGTCGAACTCGGCTTGCGCTTCGAGCTGCCCTACCAGGAGCGGCTGCTGCGCGTCGGAAAGGAGCTCGGGCGGCGGCTGCACGAGCACGACATCCGCTGGTGGGACACTCAGCTCACCGAATACCAGGCGTTACCCGTGTGGAAGGACTTCCCGGGGCTGTGGGAAGAGTCCGTGCGCAGCCAGGGCGGACAGCCGGACGACTACCCCTATTGGCTCATCACCTCGCGCAGCATGCAGTACGCATGGGGCGGCAACGTCGGCATGCAGCTCATCAAGGAAGTTGCCGACAACATCGCAGGTCACAAAGGCGTGATCCTCAACGCGCAGACCGCCGAGCGCATCGGCGTCACGGAGGGCGATCTGGTCGAGATCGCCACGCCCAAGGCGAGCGTACGGGCGCACGCGGTGCTGCGCCAGGGCATTCGCCCAGACACGTTGCTCCTGCTCGGGCAGTTCGACCACTGGGCGACCCCGTTCGCCAAGGATTTCGACATGCCGAGCATGAACAAGCTGGTCCCGATGTCGCTCGCGCTCACCGACGCCACCGGCTCCGGCGCGGACGTGGTCCGAGTCTC
>JBAUTZ010000050.1:0-3179 GCA_049582445.1 Burkholderiales bacterium | reverse complement strand
GGCATCACCGCGCCGCAGGCGATGATGCTGCTCGGCACGCTCGGCATGCTCGCCGGCCTCGCGATCGACGTGCATAACGCGGGGCTCGCCGCGATCGCCTCGATGTGCGCCGCCAGCGCGCCCGATTTCCTCTCCGTCGCACGGCTCCACCTCGAGTGGCTGCCGGCGATGCACCTGGGCATGCTCGCCGGGGGCCTCGGCGCGCTCGCCTGGCTGCGGCGCGTGCGTCCGGGCTGCCGGCGCCAGTTCTGCGCGCGCTTCGTGCAGAACATCGCCTGCTCGGGCTGGATGATGATCGGCATGGTCGCCGGGGTGATCCTGTATTACCGGCTCGCCGCATGGGTGGGCACGGCCGGCGTGCCGGCGATGCTCGGCGGCATGATCGGCGGCATGGTGTGGGGCATGGTGGTGAGCGTGTCGATCTACCGCGTGTGGATCGGCCTGCGCATCGCAGGCCTGCGCGCGCAGGCCCGCGCGCGCGGATGAACGAGGAGATCCGCGCCGTCCAGCAGGCGATGGAGCGCTGCGGCTACATCGCCGAGCCCGAGATCGCCACCGCGGTGTTCCTCGCGCGCGAGATGCGCCGCCCGCTGCTGGTCGAGGGTGAGGCGGGCGTGGGCAAGACCGAGATCGCCAAGGTGCTCGCGCGCATGCTGGACACCGAGCTCGTGCGGCTGCAGTGCTACGAGGGCCTCGACACCCACACCGCGCTCTACGAGTGGAACTACCAGCGCCAGATCCTGCGGCTCAAGATCGCCGAGAGGGAAGGGCGCGATCCCAACAAGCTCGAGGAGCTGATCTTCGGCCGCGAGTACCTGCTCGAGCGGCCGCTGCTGCGCGCGATCACGCGGCGCGAAGGCCCCGCGGTGCTGCTCATCGACGAGGTCGATCGGGCCGACGAGGGGTTCGAAGCGTTCCTGCTCGAGCTCCTGTCGGACTTCCAGATCACGATCCCCGAGATCGGCACGATCCGCGCCGAGCACGTGCCCTTCGTGCTGCTCACCTCGAACCGCTCGCGCGAGCTGAGCGACGCGCTCAGGCGCCGCTGCCTTTATCTCTACGTCGAGCACCCCGGGATGGAAAAGGAGCTGCGCATCCTGCGCGCGAAAGTGCCGGGCGTGAGCGAGCAGCTCGCGAAGAGCGTGGCGCACTTCGTCGAGCGGCTGCGTGCGCGCGACCTGCGCAAGCTCCCGGGCGTCGCCGAGACGATCGACTGGACGCAGGCGCTCATCCGGCTGCATCGCGACAGCCTCGACGCAGAGACCGTGGGCGCGACGCTCGGCTGCCTGCTGAAGGACGCGCACGACCTGCGCGCGACGGGCGCCGAGGCGATCGCCGAGCTCGTCGCCCAGTCGGAGAACTGAGCGCAGAGCTGACGAAATTGTAGGTATTTTCTTTTGACGCTGCCTGGCCCGACTTCTAGCATGCGCGCACAGAAGTACAAAAAACCGCACACGCATTCGGGAGGAGGGACCCATGACGCAAGCCGCCAGCACGCACGCCGGGGCGTGGAACGCCCGGCTCACCCCGCAGCACTGGAAGGTACTCAGCGCGAGTTTTCTCGGCTGGATCTTCGACGGCTACGAGACTTACGCGCTGATCAGCGTGCTCGCCCCGGCGCTGCTCGCGGTGCTTCCCGCATCCGAGCATGGACAGATCCCGAAATACGCCGGGATGGCGATCGCCTTCACGCTGCTCGGCTGGGCGGCGGGCGGCACGATCGGCGGCATCCTCGCCGACTACATCGGGCGCAAGCGCACGATGCTGATCTCGATCGTGGGCTACGCCTGCTTCACCGGGCTCACCGCGTTCAGCACCAGCATCACCATGCTCGTCGCGTTCCGCTTCCTCACGGGGCTGTTCATCGGCAGCGAGTGGAGCACCGGCAACACGCTGCTTGCCGAGGCCTGGCCGAACGAGGCGCGCCCCAAGGGCGCGGGGTTCCTGCAGTCCGGATTCGGCTTCGGCGCGTTCATCGCCGCCGCGGCGTGGTATTTCCTGCGCCCGATGGGGCCCGAGGCCTGGCGCTGGATGTTCGCGCTCGGAATCATCCCCGCGCTCTTCGTGTTCTACATCCGCAGGAGCATCGACGAATCGCAGCGCTGGGTGGAAACGCTCTCGGCCAGGCGCTGGGACGTCACCGAAGCGAAGAGCAGCGAGGAAGGCAAGGCGAAGCGCCCGTTCACGCTGCTTCAGCTGTTCGAGGACCGCGAGGGCCGGCGCCGCCTGCTGCTCGGACTGGCGATGTCGCTCGCGACCACGCTCGGCTGGTGGGGCGTCGCGACCTGGATCCCGGGCTTCGTCGGCGGCATCGCCAAGCAGGCCGGCATGAACCCCGAGTACTGGGGCAGCGTCGCCGGCCTCGTGTACAACACCGGCGCGATCCTCGGCTACCTCGTCTCGGGATTCCTCGCCGACGCCATGGGACGGCGCGTCTACCTCGCGTTCCTGTTCGTGGGGAGCCTCGTCTTCATCCCGGCGGTGTACCTGTGGAGCCACAGCGTGAACGCGGTGCTCGCCGCGACCCTGGTGAACGGCTTCTTCACGCTCGGCGGCTTCGCCTGGTTCGCTATCTACCTGCCCGAGCTCTTCGCCACCAACGTGCGCGCCACCGCCTCGGCGTTCGTGTTCAACGTGTCGCGCTTCGTCGCCTTCCTCGGGCCGCTGTTCGCGGGCGTGCTGATCCACTCGCTCGGCGGCGTGTCGATGGTCGCGATGTACCTCGGCTCGATCTACCTCCTCGGCCTCGTCGTGGCGCCGTTCGTGCCGGAGACGCGCGGCAAGCCGTTGCCGGCCTGAGCGCATGATCGCGCAGCTCGCGCGCTTCGCCGCCGCGCTGCGTGGCGCGGGGCTGCGCGTGGGCCTAGGCGACGAGGTCGACGCCGCCGCGACGCTCGAGCTCGTCGACCTGCTCGATCGCGCCGAGGTGCACCGGGCGCTGCGCATCGCGTTCAAGCTGGCGCCCGAAGCCTGGGAGCTGTACGACCGGCTGTTCGCCGAATACTGGGACGGCATCCGCGCGCCGCGGCACGAAGCGCTCGAGCGCGCGCTGCGCGAGGAGCGCGTGCGGCCGCAATGGCGCTGGGACGGCGAGCGCGTACGCCTCGCGCTGCCGCAGGACGAAGACGACGAGGAGCCCGAGGGCGATACGCCCGGCTACAGCCCGGAGGCGGTGCTCA
>JBAUTZ010000049.1:0-7841 GCA_049582445.1 Burkholderiales bacterium | reverse complement strand
GCACCGGGCCGGCGGCCAAGCAGATGGGGCGGCGCGCGGCGGCGAACCTGCTCGCGCGCCTGGCCGGCAAGGCGCCCAAGGCATTCCGCTACCGCGACTACGGCTCGCTTGCCACCATTGGCCGCAGCAAGGCTGTGGCCGTGCTCGGCCGCCTCAAGCTCTCGGGCTACCCGGCCTGGGTGATGTGGCTCGTCGCGCACATCTTCTTCCTCATCGGCTTTCGCAACCGGCTGATGGTGCTAATCGACTGGGCCTGGGCGTACTGGACATTCGAGCGCAGCGCGCGCGTGATCGCCAGCGCCGTCACGAAGAAGAGCGAGGGCTGAGCGCCCGCGCGAACTCGTCCGGGTCGAACCCGAGCAGCAGCTTTCCGCCCGCCTCCACGATCGGCCGCCTGATCGCGCTCGTATTCGCCTCGAGCAGCGCGATCATCTTCGCCTCGGTGAGATTCGCCCGCTTCGCTTCCGGAATCTTTCTCCAGGTCGGCCCGCGCGTGTTCGCGAGCGCCTCCCACCCCGCCACCTTCGCCCAGGCCTTCAGCTTCCCCGGCGGCACGCCGGCCTTCTTGTAGTCGTGGAGCTCGTACTCGACGCCGTGGGCGTCCAGCCACGCGAACGCCTTCTTCATCGTGTCGCAGTTCTTGATGCCGTAGATCCTTGCTCGCATGTCCTGCCGGGCTAGCCGCCGGCCACGCCTTGCGTATTGACGTAGAGCGCATAGAGCGAGGTGGTCGCCGCCATGAACAGGCGATTGCGGTGCGCGCCGCCGAAGCAGACGTTCGCGCAGCGTTCCGGCAGGTCGATGCGGCCGATGAGGCGCCCGTCCGGATTGAACACGTGAACGCCGTCCAGGCCCTCCTCGCCCATGCCCCAGCCGCACCAGAGGTTGCCGTCGGTGTCCACGCGAAAGCCGTCGGGCGTGCCTTTCGGCCCGGCGTCGATCAGCACGCGCCGGTTCGCAAGCGACTTTCCGCCGACCACGTCGCAGGCGAGGATCTTGCGCGGCACCGAGCGCGACTCGACGATGTAGAGGATCGACTCGTCCGGCGAGAACGCGAGCCCGTTGGGCTGGTTGATGCCCTCGGCGACGACCGCGAGCGCGCCCGCGGGATCGATGCGATAAACGTTGGTCGGCACTTCGGAAGGCGCCTTGAAGCCCTCGTACCAGGACAGGATCCCGAAGCTCGGGTCGGTGAACCAGATCGAGCCGTCGGACTTGCAGACGATGTCGTTCGGCGAATTGAGGCGCTTGCCCTCGAACCGGTCGGCAAGGACCGTGATCGCCCCGTCGGCCTCGGTGCGCGTGACGCGGCGCGCGCCGTGCTCGCAGGTGAGCAGCCGCCCCTGCCGGTCGCGCGTATTGCCGTTGGCGTGGTCGGACGGCTTGCGCCAGGGGCCGACCGCTCCGGTTTCCTCGTCCCAGCGCCACATGCAGTTCCCGGGCACGTCGCTCCAGAGCAGGCAGCGCAGGTCGCCGAAATAGACCGGCCCCTCGGCCCAGCGCGTGACGCCCGCCGCCAGGCGCTCGACCTTCGCGAGCGGCAAGCGGTAGCGGGCGAAGGAAGCGTCCACGTCCCTGACCGCGACATCGGGAACGCGCATACTGGGTGTCCATTCGGGCATGAACGTACTATACCGTCTCTGAAGACGACCTTCATCTCCCGTATCACGCGCATCGTCTCGCCGTCATCGACGCGCTCGTGTGTGAACCCCATTCTACTGGTCCTATCTCCGGCGCGGCACAAGCATGCCGACCTCGGCACGATAGCGCCGGTAGCGTTCGCCGAATTGTGCGATGAGATCGCGCTCTTCGAACCAAATGCCGACGAAGATGTAGCTGCTGAGCCCCATCGAGAACAGCAGGTGTCCTGCCGTCATCAGCGGCACCGACCAGAGACTGAGCAGGATGCCGAGATAAAGAGGGTGGCGCACGTACCTATAGAGGAGCGGCGTCTTAAACCCCTGCGCGGTCATCTCGCGACCGGTCAATCGTGCGAAGACCTGCTGCAGTCCGAAGAGTTCGAAATGGTTGATGAGGAACGTACTGAGCAGCACCAACACCCATCCGAGCCAGAATGTTGCCCACAGTAGTTGCGCGGCGGACACATTCTCGATTCGCCAGACGATCGGGACCGGAATCGGGCGCCACTGCCAGAACAGAACAGCCAGCACAACGCTCGTCGCGAGCACGAACGTGCTCCTCTCCACGGGCCGCGGAACGATCCGCACCCACCAGCGCTTGAACGCCTGGCGCGCCATCACGCTGTGCTGTACGGCGAACAGGCTCAACAAGAGCACGTCGATGGACAGCGCTTCAGCCCATGTTGCGGCGGTGCCGCCGTCGACGGCTCTTGGTACGAGCAGGTCTCCGCTGAAGCCGATCAGGTAGACGAGGGCCGCCACGCCCGCGGCGTATGCGCTCAGGCCGTAGAGAAAAGAGAAGATTGCGCCCATTGCAGTGTCCTTTGTTTTTGTGGCGGTCGAATTCGCCGTCGCGATGAAGTTATGCGGCTGCCCTCGGGTACATCGCGAAGGTCTGTGAAACGATCTTGCCCCTGCGTACGACGAAGGTATCCGTACCGAGGGGTACAACATTGCCTACGCCCCAGGTGATGTACGCGATTTCGCCCTCGACGCGCAGGGTCCGCAGCGAGAAGTGTTCGACCGCGTTGGGCGGGAGCGACGCGAGAAACGTCTCGAAGAAGCCGCGAATTTCGCGCTTGCCGTGATATGTTCTGATTTCGCTGAGGAAACGCGCATCGTCGTCGTAGTCACGCAGGATCGCGTCGACGCCCTGCTGCTCCACGAAGGCCTGCAGGTGATTTCGGACAACGGACTCGGTATCGGATGCTTTCATGTCCATGATTCATTACTCCGTTTGAGGGAAGGATGTACGACGCAATAGTGTCGAAAGTCGCCCGTCCGCGCCCCGCCGAAAGTCCGCGCGGATTGATCGCGCGTCCGCGATGACTCAAGACATCCTCTCCGACGTCCTGCGCAGCGTGCGCTTGCGCGGCGTGATCTACTTCTACGTCAGCGGAACTCGCGACTGGGCTGCCGAGGCGCCGCCCTCTTGCGAGATCGCTGCCGCGGTCATGCCGCGGGCGGAGCACGTGATGGAGTACCACGTTGTCGTCTCCGGCAGTTGCTGGGCCGCGGTGGTAGGTGAGGCTCCGGTACGGCTGGAGAAGGGGGATATGGTCCTCTTCCCGCACGGCGATCCTCACGTCATTTCGAGTGCGGTCGGGATGAGGGCGCCGCCGGACGCGGCCGGGTATTTCGAGCGCAGGCAACAACGCGTACCGTTCAATCTGCATCTCGACGCGCGCGAGGTCCAGGTGGGGACGGTTGCGGACGACCCGGGCGACACGACGTTGGTATGCGGCTTCCTGGGTTGCGACTTGCGCCCCTTCAACCCCTTGATCGCCTCGCTGCCGCAATTGATGCATATCCGAGCGGACTCTCGCCAGGACTGGACCGCGCAACTGATGCGACAGGCTGCGGCGGAGTCAAAGAACAGGCGACCGGGCGGGGATGCGATGCTCGAGCGCCTGAGCGAGATGACGTTCATCGACGCCGTGCGTCGCTACTTAGGTACGCTTCCCGAGAACAGCCGAGGCTGGCTCGCTGGCGTACGCGACCGGTTCGTGGGGCGCGCACTGACCCTGATCCACGAGGACCCGGCGGTCGCGTGGACTGTAGACGAGCTCAGCCGGCGCGTCGGACTGTCGCGCTCCGCGCTCCACGAGCGATTCGCCGATATGATCGGACAGGCGCCCATGCAGTACCTCGCGAACTGGCGCATGCAAGTCGGGGCGGCCCTCCTGCGTGATACAGCCGCCACCGTCGCGTCGGTAGCGCAGGAAGTCGGCTACCAATCCGAAGCAGCGTTCGCGCGGGCGTTCAAGCGGTTGGTGGGCAAGCCGCCGTCGCTCTGGCGGCGCCAGGCGGAGCCCGGCGGAGCCCGAAACGCAGTCGTTACCCCGGATGCCAACGTCATCTCGCTTTCCAAGGCTGAACTGCTAGGGGGCGCGTAGGGGCGCCTGGCGTGGCCCTAAAGCGACTACCTGAGCGCGGCGCGCGCCGCCATCAAGCGCAGGACCGTGACGGGCACGCTAGGCCCTCATCTCCTTGGCGGGATGAGGATGGGCGCGGCGCATGGTCGGGGACATGACCTTGGCGGAGACGTGAAAGTCCCACACCGCAGCGCCGCCGCTCGCAGCGAACTCCGCCACGCGCTTCGGCAGATCATCCAGATTCGTAAAGGTCCTTCCCGAAAGCCCGAACCCGCGCGCGATGCCCGCGAAATCGCAGTAGCCGAACACCGATCCGTCCTCGGACATTCCCTCCGAGCGCATTTTGTGCAGTTCGGAGCCGTACGCCCCGTCATTCATCACGACGATCAGAATGTTCAGCCGATGACGCTTGATCGTCTCGAGCTCCTGCACGTGCATCATCAGGCTGCCGTCGCCGTCGAACAGCACGACGGTGCGATCCGGACGCGCGGCCGCGACCCCCATGGCGAACGAGATGCCGTTGCCGATCGCGCCGAACTCGCGGATGGTGAGGAACTTCTCCTGTGGACGCGAAGGCATCTGGGCGAAGAACCATGAACAGTGGCCGCCCGAGTTCACCACCTCCCAGTCGCGCGGCAGGGCCTTCTCCAGAGCCTCGACCACGTCGCGCGGGTCGAGCAGCCCCGGCTCGATCTCGAAAACGTGGCTGTCGGGCTTCGAATCGCGGATGCGCGCGGCCATCGCGTCGCTGCGCCACGTCCGGTCGCGGGCCGGCAAGGCCGCCGTCAACGCCTCGACTCCCAGACGCGCGTCGGCGCGCAGGTGTTGACGCGCCACCTCCTGACCCTGGCTGACCGCGACGGGATCGACATCGATCTGCAGCATGCTCGCCTTCGGCCAGAGCTGGCCGCCGCCGCCCGCGTGGTAGGCGAGCGAGCAGCCGACCGCGATGACGAGGTCGGCCTGCGCGAGGTACTCCAGGCCCGCCTCGGGCGTGAAGCTGCCCGAGATGCCGATGCAAAAAGGATCGTCGTAAAACAGCCCTCTCGCAGGAAGCGTCGTGGACAGCACGCCACCCGTCTTCTCCGCCAACGCGCGGCAAGCGGCCCCTGCCCCGGCCTCGGCCGCGCCCAGTCCGGCCAGCACGACCACCCGTTCGGCGCCGGCCACCAGTCGCGCGGCGCTCGCCACGTCGTCGGGATGCGGCGGAATGGGCGAAAACCGCGGCAACAGTTCGTGCGAGGGCGTGGGCAGCTTCGCCGGTCCTTCCCAAGGCCGGGCCTGCAGATCGAAAGGAATGCCGATCACCACGGGGCGACGCTCGCGCCGCGCCTGCAGAAACGCGTCGCGCACGGCAACAGGCATGCGCTCTATCATGTGAAGACGGTGATACGCGGCGCCCGTCGCGGTGATGAGCGGCGCCTGGTCGATTTCCTGGTTGTACCAGCCGCTTTTCAGCGGCGCCTCTCCGGCGAACACCACCAGCGGCAAGTGCGCGCGCACAGCCGCGGGGAGCGCGGTGGTCAGCTGCGTCACGCCGGGCCCGCACGTCACGGTCGCCACGCCCACGTCCCGGTTCTTGCGCGAGTACGCCATGGCCGCGGCGAGCGCGCAATGCTCGTGCCTGACATAGACGAAGCGGCATCCCTCCTCGGACAAGCGCGCGGCCCAGTTCATGTTCGCGTCCCCGAGAAGCGCAAAACAAGTGCTCACGTCCTCCTGCGCGAAGGCCTTGGCGAGGATGTCGTACACGCGGGGCTTGTTCTCATTCTTCATCGTCATCCCTTCATGGGTTAAAGCAATCCTGCTCGCCCCATCACACACCTCCGAGCTGTTAGCCCGAAGTGTCAACTAATTCGGGGGACGTTTGGCGTCACGGCGGGGCGTGCTGTTAGGCGTCACTCGACGATCTTCCAGTACGAGTCCTTGCGGATCACCTTGTCATCTCGGAACTCGTAGTGATCACATCCTCGTACCGCAATTTTTTGTCCCGAGGACAGCGTTCCGGTCAGAAGCCACTCCGAGACCCCCATATTGTCCGTCGCCCAATGACGATCGTCGCCATAGTGAACGTCCGGCAACATCTCGAAGCGACTGCGCAGTCCTTTACGGACTTCTTCCTTCCCGACGTAGCGAGTACCCCATGGCGACTTACCCCGGGGCATATCCAGAGAGCAGTCATCAGCGAAAAAGCTCATCACCCTATCCAGATCGTGAGCATTAAAGGCATCGGCGAGCCCCTTAAGAGTCTCCAGATTCTTCGACGCGCGCGACATTTGCGGATGACGCCTAACGTCCCGGCTAACGCGCCGCCCGCTTGCGGGCGGTCGCTGTTGAGCCGGTGGTTAGACGTGACCTCTTCTCCTGCAGCCGGCCAGATACGTACTTGTGAAGCACACTCGCAATGAGCGTTTGATAGGGCACACCCTCCTCATACGCCTTAGCCTGAATGTCCAACAGATCCGCAGCGGAAAGGCGGATGTTCACGCGGCGGCTCTTTATGAAGGTGGCGCGCGCAGCTTCGCGAAAAGCATTGCGTTGTGCCTTCGTAGGGTGCGCAGAAACCAGCACCCCCTTTTCGTAGGCGCTCAAAATGTCGCGTTCGAAACGATCAAGTCTTTTCATCTGGCTCGTCCATGTCCATGTAGTCGCGCGTCGCCTTCCGGCTCGGGACGATGGTCTTCAAGAAGTAGTACTCGTCCTCTTCAACAGACGGGACCAGATACACGTATCCCCGATAGCCCACCACCAGCACCACCTGTCCGGCGTAGCGTTTCTGGCTCGGGTGGACCAAAACGTCCATCAGTCCACCTTCCTCAATCGCAAGAACGATCTCCTCGTAGGAGATATCGCGCGCGGCCTTCTCGCGCGCGCCCCTCTCGATCGCGCGGTTAGATGGCTTACCGGTAAACATCCTTCCGATGTCCAATCTTGAAGATCGTGACCTCGCGGCGCTCGTCGTCGACGAGGTAGATGATTCGGTAGGTTCCCTGTCGGACCCGGTAGCGGTCAGCGTAGCCGGCGAGCTTCTCTGAAACCTTCGGTCGGGGATCTGCCGCCAAGGCCTGAATTCTTGCGACGATGCGTTGTCGATCGGTCTTGGTGCCGACTGCCTCGAGCTCCTTCGTAGCCGAGGCCTTGATCAGCAGCCTATATCCGGCCACGCCGCCTTAGACCCTGCACGAACGTATCGAAGGACACGCTCTTCTCGTTCTTCCTTTTGGCGAATGCCTCAAGATCCTCGGCATCCTCGGCGAGAGCGGATTTAACCGCATCGTTGACCATATCGGAGATTGAACGATCCGAAGCCGCCGCCTTCAAGCGCAGGGCCCGGTGCACATCGGGCTCGAAATAGACAGTGGCGCGTTTTTGGCTATCCATGCGTGACATTATGACGCTTAAACGTCGCAACGTCAAGACGCCAAAAAAGCCATCTAACGTTCGGCTTCAGGCGCGCGCGCCTCTGTGCGCGTCGCCTGCAAGCCGTTGTTTGGTGGCAGAGATGGAGGATGCGATTTCATGAGCGACTGATTCTGACACGGGACAGTCACTCGGATGGCAAGGGGTAGATTGGGGTATGATTACAGGGTACGTAAACTATCACGCGGACAGATACCCCATGCTCCTCACGTCACAGATTTGCGCAGCCGCAAGACCGAAGGACCTGCCGTTCAAGCTCTTCGACGGACAAGGCCTCTATCTCCTTACACAACCCAACGGTCGGAAGTACTGGCGGCTGAAGTATCGGTTCGGCGGCAAGGAAAAGCTACTGGCCCTTGGGGTATTTCCCGCGGTGACGCTCGACGCCGCCCGCGACGGCGGCGGC
>JBAUTZ010000048.1:0-5385 GCA_049582445.1 Burkholderiales bacterium | reverse complement strand
AGCGAAAACCGGCCTTCAAGGACCGCTGAGATGGCGGGCCAGGTCATCGCGGTGACCGGCGCGAGCCGCGGCATCGGCGCTGCGATCGCCGCCGAACTGGTGCGCCGCGGCTGTACGGTGGGCTCTCTTACCAGGAAAGCCATCGGCATCGACGGTACGCTGCCGATCGCCTGTGACGTCAACGACGAAGTATCCCTCAAGAAGGCATTCGAGATCCTCGCGGACAAGGCCGGGCGCATCGACGGTCTGGTGAACAACGCCGGCGTGCACCTGTACGGACGCTCGGCCGAGCTGCCGACCGCAACCTGGGAAGAGGTCATGGACACCAACGCGCGCTCGGTTTTCCTGTGCTGCCGCGAGGTCTATCCGTACCTGGAACGCGCCGGCGGCACCATCGTGAACATCGGCTCGTTCTTCGACAAGCTGGGGGTGAAGCAGAACCTCGCCTACTGCGCGTCCAAGGCGGCGGTCGGCGCCATCACCCGCTGCCTCGCGGTCGAGTGGGCAGCGAAGAATATCCGCGTGCTCGACGTCGCCCCCGGCTACATCGAGACCGAGCTCAACGCCGAGGCGATGAGAAAGAGCGCGCTGCGCGCCTTCCTCGAGGCGCGCGTGCCGACCGGCGGCCCGGGCACCGTGCACGACGTGGCGCGGCTGGTGGCGGCGCTCGTGACGGAGGACATCCCGTTCCTCACCGGCGAGACCATCTACCTCGACGGCGGCCAGGGGATGGCGCACTGATGCAGGTGTTCGAGCGGCTCGACGCGAGCCTCGCGCTCGGCGAGGAGGAGCGCATGCTGCTCGACAGCGTCAAGGCGCTTGCGCGCGACGAAATCGCGCCCCGCGCCGCGGACTTCGACCGCAGCGCCGAGTTTCCCTGGGACAACGTGCGCGCGATCAACCGGCTGGGGCTGAACGCGATGTTCGTCCCCGAGGCATATGGCGGTGCGCCGCTTTCCTACGCCGCCTACCTCGCCTGCGTGCGCGAGATCAGCGCCGCCTGCGCCTCCACCGGCATCATCTGGGCGACCAACTTCCACGGCGCCAAGCCGCTCATCGACTTCGGCGGCGAGGAGCAGAAAAAGCGCCTGCTGCCGCGCATTGCGCAAGGCGGCCTCGTGTCGCTCGCCATCACCGAGCCCACGGCCGGCTCGGACGCGACCGGCATGAAGACGCGCTTCACGCCCCAGGGCGACCACGTCGTGGTGCAGGGCGGCAAGACCTTCATCACCAGCGGCGACGTCGCCGACCTGATCCTTCTGTTCGGCAAGTGGAGCGGCATCGACGACGAGCGCGCCTCGATCACGGCGCTCGTCCTCGAGAAGGGCACCCCGGGGCTCGCGGTGGTGAGGACCGAGGACAAGATGGGGCTGCGCGCCTCGAGCACCGCGACCCTTGCGCTCGACGGCTGCCGCGTGCCGCGGGCGAATCTTCTCGGCGCTCCGGGCGATGGACTGAAGCTCCTGCTCGCCTCGCTCAACAAGTCGCGCCCGAGCGTCGCGGCGCACGCACTGGGCATCGCGCGCGCCGCCTTCGGCGACGCGGTCGCCTACATCAACGAGCGGCGCCAGTCCGGGCGCCGCATCGTCGAGTTCCAGGGCATCCAGTTCCTGCTCGCGGACCTCGCCGCCGAGCTCGCGCAGTGCGAGGCCTGGCTGTGGCACGTCGCACGTCTGGTCGACGCGGGCGTGCAGGACATCGGCATCGAAGCTTCGATGCTCAAGCTGCGCGCCTCCGATCTTGCGATGCGCATCGCCACCGAGGCGGTGCAACTGCACGGCGGCTATGGCTACTGCAAGGACTACCGTGTCGAGCGCCTGATGCGCGACGCCAAGATCACGCAGATCTGGGAAGGCACCAACCAGGTCCACCGCCAGCTGATCGGGCGCAGCTTCGTGGCGAAGGATCGCTAGCATGCGCGCCGTCGTCGTGCGCGAGCACGGCCCCGCCGCGGCGCAGCGGGTCGAAACGCTGCCCGAGGCGGTGCCGGGGCCGGGCGAAGTGCTGATCGACGCGCGCGCGATCGGCGTCAACTACCCCGACATGCTGGTGATCGAGGGCCGCTATCAGCTCTTGCCGCCGCGCCCCTTCACCCCCGGAAAGGAGCTCGCCGGCGTCGTGAGCGCGGTGGGCGCGGGCGTGGCGCGCATCAGGGTCGGCGACCGCGTCATGGCGCAGCGCGAGTACGGCTGCTACGCGGACCGGGTGCTCGCGCCAGAGGCGACCTGCTACCGCATGCCGGCCGCGCTCGGATTCGAGGAAGGCGCGGCGCTCGGCCTCGCCTATCAGACCTCGCACTTTGCGCTGGTCGAGCGCGGCGGCTACAGGAAGGGCGAGACGGTGCTCGTCACCGGCGCCTCGGGCGGCGTGGGCCTGGCCGGGGTCGAGATCGCCAAGGCGCTCGGCGCGACGGTGATCGCCGGCGTCACGAGCCGTGAAAAAGGCGAGCTCTGCCGGCGCCACGGCGCGGATCACGTCGTCGACCTCTCCGCGCCCGACCTCCGCAACAGCCTGCGCGAGCAGGTGTACGCCGCGGCCGGCCGGCGCGGCGTCGACATCGTGCTCGAGAACGTCGGCGGCGAGGTGTTCGAGGCCTGCTTGCGCGCGCTCGCCTGGTGCGGGCGCATGGTGGTGGTCGGCTTCGCCTCGATGCGCCTGCCGGAGATCAAGGCGAACTACCTGTTACTCAAGAACATCGCCGCAACAGGGCTGCAGTGGAGCGACTACCGCGAGCGCGAGCCGGTGTGGGTGCAGCGCGTGCAGGCCGAGCTCTACGCGCTCTGGGCCGAAGGCAAGCTCCGGCCCTACGTAAGCGAGCGCTATCCGCTCGAGCGCTTCGCCGACGCGCTCGCGCGCTTTTCGCAGCGCGGGGTGCTCGGCAAGATGGTGCTGCTGCCCTGAAAGACAAGCTCGACATCGCCCGTCGTTGGGACGTCACACCGAAGGAGGCGGTCGCGCTGCAGCGCGAGCTGAGCGAGCGCGTCGAGCGTAAAGACCGCATCGGCAAGGTGCGCCACCTATGCGGCATCGACGTGGGCTTCGAAGAGGATGGCCGCATCACCCGGGCGGCCGTCGTGGTGCTCGCGTTTCCTTCGCTCGAGCCTGTCGAGGATGCGATTGCGCGCCGGCGCACGACTTTCCCGTACGTGCCGGGCCTGCTTTCGTTCCGCGAGATCCCCGCGGTGCTCGAGGCGCTCGCGCGGCTGAAGATCCGCCCCGACCTGCTGCTGTGCGACGGACAGGGCATCGCCCACCCGCGCCGCTGCGGGCTCGCCTCGCACACCGGGCTCGCGACGGGACTGCCCTCGATCGGCGTCGCGAAGACGCGCTTGATCGGCGAACACCGCGCGGCGCCCGAGAGGCGCGGCGGGTGGACGCCGCTCCTCGACGACGGCGAAACCATAGGCGCGGTGCTGCGCACCCGCGCCGGGGTGAAGCCACTCTACGTCTCGATCGGCCACCGCGTCAGCCTGCCGACCGCGATCGCCTACGTGATGGCCTGCTGCACCCGCTACCGGCTGCCCGAAACGACGCGCCGGGCGCATCATCTGGCTTCGGCGAAGTAACGGCCCAGGGAGGATGGGAATGGATTTCGACGCAGTTCTGATCGCCGGCCGGCGCGAGGAGATGGTCGAGCGCGGCCTGTGGCACGACCGCACCATCAACGACTACCTGGACGGCTGCGTGGCCGCGCACCCGGACAAGCTCGCATTGAGCGCGCTGCGCGTCGAGGACCGCCGCAGCGAGCGCCTGAGCTATCGGGAGCTCGCGACGCTCGCGGACCGCATCGCGGTCGGGCTCGCGCGCCTGGGAATCGGCCAAGGCGACGTGGTCGCCTGCCAGCTTCCGAACTGGTGGCAGTTCACCGCCCTGTACCTCGCCTGCTCGCGCATCGGCGCGGTGCTCAATCCGCTCATGACGATCTTCCGCGAGCGCGAGCTCTCGTTCATGCTGGCGCACGGCCGCGCCAGGGCGATCGTCGGACCCAGGAGCTTCCGCGGCTTCGACTACGAGAAGATGCTCGCCGGCCTGCGGCCGGCGTTGCCGGACCTCGCGCACGTGCTGATCGTGGGCGGGACAGGCCCCGGCAGCTTCGAAGCGCGGCTCACGGCGCCTGCCTGGGAGCGGGAGCCGGATGCGGCGCACATCCTGCGCTCGTCGCGGCCCGGCCCCGACGACGTGACCCAGCTCATCTACACCTCGGGCACGACGGGCGAGCCGAAGGGCGTGATGCACACCGCCAACACGCTGCTGTCGAATATCCTGCCTTACGCCGCGCGCCTGCGGCTGTCGGCGGACGAGGTGGTGCTGATGGCCTCGCCGATGGCCCACCAGACCGGCTTCATGTACGGCCTCATGATGCCGATCGTGCTCGGCGGCAGCGCGGTGCTGCAGGACGTGTGGGACGCGCCCACCGCGGTGGGCCTGATTCGCGAGCGGGGCGCGACCTTCACCATGGCGTCGACGCCCTTTCTCACCGACCTGGCGAAGGCGGTCGCGGAGACCCCCGGCGGCGTGCCGACGCTGCGGACATTCCTGTGCGCGGGGGCCCCGATTCCGGGGCCGCTCGTAGAGCGCGCGCGCGCGAGCCTCGGGGCGAAGATCGTCTCGGCCTGGGGTATGACCGAGAACGGCGCGGTCACCACCACGCTGCTCGAGGACGACGATGAGCGCTCGATCAACACCGATGGCTGTCCGCTGCCAGGAATGGAGGTGCGCACGCTCGACGTCGACGGCCGCCCGGTACCGGCCGGCGCCGAAGGGCGGCTGCTGGTGCGCGGCTGCTCGAACTTCGGCGGCTACCTCAAGCGCCCGAAGCTGAACAACACCGACGCCGAAGGCTGGTTCGATACCGGCGACATGGCCCGCATCGACGCGCACGGCTACATCCGCATCAGCGGCCGCTCCAAGGACGTGATCATTCGCGGGGGCGAGAACATCCCGGTGATCGAGGTCGAGGCGCTGCTGTACAAGCACCCGTCGGTCGCCAGCGTGGCGATCGTCGCCTATCCCGACGAGCGCCTCGGCGAGCGCGCCTGCGCGTTCGTGACGCTGCGCCCCGGCCAGCAGCTCTCGTTCGAGGACATGACCGGGTTCCTCGCCGCGCAAAAGATCGCGCGGCAATACGTCCCGGAGAGGCTCGAAATCCGCGACGCGCTGCCGAGCACGCCCTCGGGCAAGATCCAGAAATTCAAGCTGCGCGAGATGCTGAAGGCCGAAGCGGCGCCGCGGTGAGGCCGCCGGCGCCGCGCCTTCCCGTTACTCGTGGGTGTAGATGATGTCGCTGCGGCGGTTCTGCGCCCAGGCGGCCTCGTCGTGGCCCGTCGCCTTGGGCTTTTCCTCGCCCCAGCTCGTGGTCTCGATGCGCGAATCGGCCACCCCCAG
>JBAUTZ010000047.1:0-18302 GCA_049582445.1 Burkholderiales bacterium | reverse complement strand
AGCCGATCTTGCGTCCGAGCGGCTTCCAGCCACGCGCCACGCGCACGGCGTGCAGCCTGGCCGCGGCGCGATAACCCGCCTCGGCCGTAAGGTCCGGATAGCGCGCGCTGAGGGGGGCGACGATGCCACCCGCGTCGTGCAACGCGAGCAGCTCGCTGGCGAGCGTATCGATGTCTGGGACCGTGGCCACGATCTTGTCTGGCGGCGTCAGGCGATTGTAC
The DNA here is from genome assembly GCA_049582445.1 of Burkholderiales bacterium. Classification (GTDB taxonomy): domain Bacteria; phylum Pseudomonadota; class Gammaproteobacteria; order Burkholderiales; family SG8-39; genus DAHVFK01. The sequence goes on along the minus strand of JBAUTZ010000047.1, from coordinate 18,081 downwards.
AGGGTGCGACTTGCCGAGACTTCGAGCGCATGAGACATTGATGGCAGGCTTTGAACCCGCAAAACTTCCTGCAGCGAATCGTCGGCGCGGCGCTCGGCATCGCGTTGTTCGTCGCTGCCTTCATTTTCACGTCCGTGATTCTCGCCGTCATGGCCGTCCTGGCGCTCGTGATCTGGGGATGGCTGTGGTGGCGTACGCGCGAACTCCGGCGCGCCGCTGGGGATCGGGAGAACGTCGTGATCGAAGGCGAGTACCGAGTCGAGCGCGAGACGCGGCGGCTCGACGACGACTAGCTGCCACGTGCTGCCATTTGCGCCCGCTCGTGTAGGCGGCGCCGCGCGAGAAGCTGCGCCGCGACGACCACCGCCAGCAGAACGAATCCGGCGAGGTCGCTGTATACGCCCGGCTTTATCAGCAGCAGTGCGGCGCAGAACAGCGCCACGCGCTGCCACATCGCGGCGAAAGTCAGTAGCCAGCCGTGCAGACTCGCCGCAAGGCAGACGGCTCCCATGGTCGCGGTGACGACCGACAGCGCCACGTACTCCCACTCGGTCGACCAGTCCTTCACGATCAGCAGCAGCCCCGGTTCGTAGACGAACATGAAGGGCACGATGTAGGCGGGTGCCGCCACGCGCATCGCGGCGAAACCCGACTTCCACATGTTCGCCTTGGCCAGGCCCGCCGCCGCGAAGATCGCAAGCGCGACCGGCGGTGTGATTGCCGACAGGATCGCGAAGTAGAAGGCGAACATGTGTGCCGCGGGTGTTACCGCGCCGAGCTTGATCACCGCGGGAACGAGCAGTGCGACCATCATGATGTAGGCGGGAGTGGTCGGCATGCCCATGCCGAGAACGATGCCCGCGAGCGCGGTCAGGATCAGCGCCAGGACGAGCGAGTTCTGGGCGAGTGCCAGCACCATCTGGGTGAACACGATTCCGAGCCCGGTGATCGTCACGCAGCCGATGACAATACCCGCGCAGGCGCAGGCCATCGCCACTGCGAGCGTATTCTTGGCGCCGTCCTCGAGCGCGTCGATCACCGAGCGCCAGCCGATTCCCTCGCGCGTCGCCTTGCGCAGCAGCGCCATCGGCAGGCAGGAGAGCGCGCCGGCCAGCGCGCACAGCGGCGCGGAGTATCCCGCCATCAGGCCGAACAGCACGATCAGGATCGGAATGAACAGATGGCCGCGGTCGACCATCACCGAGCCCAGCCGCGGCAGCTCGGCCTTCGGTACGCCGGCGAGCCCATAGCGCTTCGCCTCGAAGTGCACGGCGAAGAACACCGCCGCGTAGTAGAGAAACGACGGCACCACAGCCCAAAGCGCGACCTGCGCGTAGGGCACGGCGAGGAACTCGGCCATCACGAACGCGGCAGCGCCCATGATGGGCGGCATCAGCTGGCCGCCGGTGGAGGCGACGGCTTCAACGGCCGCGGCGAAGTGGGGCCGAAAGCCGGTGCGCTTCATGAGCGGAATCGTGATGGGCCCGTCTACCATCACGTTCGCGACCGCGCTCCCCGAGACCGTGCCGAACAGGCTCGAGCTCACCACCGCGACCTTGCCAGGCCCGCCCGCGTAGCGCCCGGTGATCGACAGCGCGAAGTCCATGAACAATTGCCCCGTGCCGCTGCGCTCCATGAATGCGCCGAACAGCACGAACAACATCACGTAGGAAGCCGACACTCCGAGCGTGGAGCCAAAGATGCCCTCGGTCGACAAGTACACCTGCTCCATAAGCACCTGCGGCGTGACGTGCGTGAAGCCGCCCGCATAGACCAGAAAGCAGATTGCCGTGAGCGGCAGCGCCCAGCCGATCACCCTGCGGGTGGCCTCCAGCACGACGATCACTGCGACCACGGCGTAGAACTTGTCCCACGCCGTGAGGTCGTCGATGTAGATGATCCGGTTCTCGAAGTAGCTGTAATTGAGGAAGATGTGCAGCACCAGGCCCCAGCCTCCGGCGAGAAACAGCACATCGACGATCCGCCACGCGCCGCCTTGCGGACGCAATGGAAACAATATGAACACGAGCGTCAGCGCGAACAGCAGGTGGGTGCCGCGGAAGATCACTGCTTCGGGCGGCCCGAAGCCTGCGACGTACATGTGGTAAAGCGACATTGCGACAGCGATGACGAGCGCCGTCCGGCGTAGAACCTGCTGCGCCGGCGTGATGGCCTGCTTTTCTTCCACTCGCTGCTCCTCGCCTCGGCGTGCGGACGGAACAAGAAAACGGGGCGGCGGTGCCGCCCCGTTGGGCATTGCAGTAAGGGTTGCGCGTTACAGCGCGCCCACTTCCTTGTAGTACTTGGCCGCGCCCTTGTGGAACGGCACGCCGATGTCGATCGCCATGTCCTTCGCCGTGACCCCTTCGATCGACTTCACGATAGCCGCCATGTCGCTCACATGCTGCGCCATCACCTTGGTCATTTTGTAGACGGTGTCCTCGGGAAGGTCGCAGCGCGCGACGATATGCGTCGAGTAGCCGATCGCCGCAACGTCCTTGTCCTGCTTCGGATAGGTGCCGGCCTTGATGATGAGACGGTTGTAGCCCGGATTCATCTTCTTCAGCTCACCCATGGTGTGGTCGTCCACCGGCACGAGGTGCACGTCGCGCGCGCTGGCGAGGTCCATCACCGCGGACGCGGGTGCCGTGGTACCGAGCGTGAACACCTGCGCGTGGCCGTCCTTCATCAGCGACACCGCGTCGGTGTAACCCGCCTGGAAGTTGACCTTGGACAGCGAGTCGTAGTTCATGCCGTTGAGCTGCAGCACGATCGAGGTGAGGATCTCGGCCGTGTTGCCCTTGGGCTGAGTTACGAGCACCTTGCCTTTCAGATCCTTGAACGAAGCGATCTTCGCGTCGGCCAGCGCCACGACCTGGAAGTACTGCGGATAGAGATTGGCGACCTGGCAAACCTGCGTGACCTTCTTCGGATAGGGCTTGCGGCCTTCGAGGCCGTCGACGGTGGTGGCCGAATTGGCGATGCCGATCTGGGCCTTGCCTTCGTCGACGCCGCGCACATTGGCGATGCCGGCGCCCGGAGTCTGCTGGATTTGCAGGCCGGAAATCTCCTTCTCCCACATCCCCTTGAGCGCCCCGCCAAGCGGGATCCACGAGCCGCCCTGCGGGCCCGTCATGAACGTCACCTGTTGCGCCGAGGCGGGCAACGCGAAGAGGCTGCCGACGAACGCCGCGACGACGAGCCGATGCACTTGCTTCATGTCTGTCTCCTTGGAAGGAATCCTGGATTGCCGACTCTTCGACGTTTCGCGGTCGGCGTGGCGCGATCATACCCACCATAGGGTCGGCGCGACAAGGTTTCGTCAGGTTGTCGTTCGCTGTTCAATCGGGCGGGACGGGGTCGTGCCAACGGCCGTGCGGCGCCACGAGCCCGTCGGCGGCTGCGGGGCCCCAGCTACCTGCAACGTATTCTTCGAGGCGCCGCGGATTGGCGAGCAAGGGATCGACGATGCGCCATGCGGCTTCGACCTCGTCCTGACGCGCGAACAGCAGCGGGTCGCCGTTCAGCGCAGCGCTTAGCAGCAGATCGTAGGGCTCCGCCTGAAGCTTCGGGTCGCGGCAAGCGTAAAGCTCGACGTTGGCCGTCGCGCCGCGGCCGCCTGCGGCAAGCACGGTCGCGCCGAGCGCGATCTCGACGTTCGGTCCCATGCGGAAGCGAAAATGGTTCGGTGCGCCGGTGGCAAACTCGCGGCCCGAAAAGGTGTGCTGCGGGGGCCGCTTGAGCGTCACCATGACCTCGGTCGCGGTCACCGGCATGCGCTTGCCGGCGCGCACGTAAAAGGGCACGTCCTGCCAGCGCCATGAATCCAGCCCGATGCGCATTGCGGCGAACGTCTCGATCGGCGAATCCGGGGCGACCCCGGGCTCGTCGCGATAGCCCCGATACTGGCCGCGTACGACCTGGCCGGGCTCGGGAGGGCGTATCGATTTCAGCACCCGCACCTTCTCGTCGCGGAATGCTTCCATGTCGGGCCCGACCGGCGGCTCCATGGCGAGCAGGGCGACGACCTGCAGCAGGTGGTTCTGCACCACGTCGCGAATCGCGCCGGCCTCCTCGTAGAACTTGCCGCGGCCCGCGACGCCGAAGTTCTCCGCCATCGTCACCTCTACGCGCTCGACATAGTTGCGATTCCAGATCGGCTCGAGAAACGAGTTGCCGAAGCGGAAGTACAGAATGTTCTGCACGGTCTCCTTGCCGAGGTAGTGATCGATGCGGAAGATCGACTCCTCGCCGAACGCCGCGTGCAGCGTGCGGCTGAGGGCTACCGCCGACTCCAGGCTGCGCCCGAACGGCTTTTCCAGCACGACGCGGGCGCCGCGGGCGCAGCCCGCAGTGGACAAGCCTTCTACTACCACTGGAAACAGGCTCGGCGGAATGGCGAGGTAATGCGCCGGACGCTGCGCATTGCCGAGCGCCTGGCGCAGATTCTTGAAGGTCTCCGCCTCGGTGTAGGCGCCCGGCACGTAGCGGATCAGTCGTGCGAGCCTGTCGAACGCATCGCGATCCAGGCCACCGCCGTGGGCGGTGATGCTTTCGCGAGCGCGCTCGATCAGCCGTTCCCTGCTCCAGCCTTCCCGCGCCACGCCGACCACGGGCAAATCGAGCCGGCCGCCCCGGGCCATGGCATGGAGTGCGGGGAAAATCTTCTTGAACGCGAGGTCGCCGGTAATGCCAAACAGCACCAGCGCATCTGCCTGTTGCAACGTCGCCCTCGCGGCGCCTAGACCACCCGGGTGCGCACCGGCTTGCCGGTGAAGTGCAGCCGGAGATTTTCAATCTGCAGATTGCCCATCGCGGTGCGCGTTTCGTTGGTCGCGCTGCCGACGTGAGGAAAGATCACGGCGTTGTCGAGGGCGAAGAAGGCGGGCGAGATCCGGGGTTCGTTAGCGAACACGTCCAGCCCAGCGCCTGCGATCTTCTTCTGCTCGAGGTATTCGAGCAACACCGGCTCGTCGATCACCGAACCGCGCGCGATGTTCACGACATAGCCTTTAGGGCCGAGCGCGTCGAGCACCTTGGTGCTTACCATCGCCTTGGTCGTGCTGCCTCCAGGCGTGGCGACCATCAGCACGTCCGAGTTCTTCGCCAACGCTACCGCATCGGCGTCGTAGGCGTACGAGACGTCCTTGCGATTGCGGTTGTGATAGCGGATCTTCATGCCGAACGCGAGCGCGCGCTTGGCGATTGCCTCGCCGATGCGACCGAGCCCGAGGATTCCCATCGTCTTGCCGCCAAGTGAGGTGGTCAGCGGATAGTCGCCGCGCGTGGCCCAAAAGCCCGAGCGCAGATAGGCTTCCGCCTGAGGGTACTTGCGCATCACGTTCAGCGTGAGTGCCATCGCCGTGTCGGCGACGCAGTCATTCAGCACGTCGGGCGTGTTGGTGACGATGATCCCGCGCTTCTTCGCCGCGTCGAGGTCGATCGCATCGACGCCGACGCCGAAATTGGAGATTAGCTCGAGCTTGGGCAGTGCGTCCATCAGCTGGGCGTTGGCGCCTGCGGCACCGAACGTGGCGACCGCGCGCACCCGCGGCGCGACTTCCTTGAGGAGCGCAGCGCGGTCGGTCGCTTCATGAAGCTTGTGGCAGGCGAACTCCTTTTCCAGGATCGCCTGCGTGGGCGGGAAAATGCGGGTGGTGAGGACGATTTCGGGTTTCATGTCGTTTCTTCTCAGCTCCTGAATTTCGCGGCCAGTGCATCCGCACCTCGCGCCAGAATCCCGACGTCAGCGCCTACCGCGCAGAACAGGCACCCGGCGCCAATCATGCGCCTGGCGTCCGCTTCGACCGGGGAAAGGTAGCCCGGCGCTTTGCCTGCCTTGCGGATGCGGCGCATGGCTTCCTCGATGAGCGGCATGACCGCCGGATTCGCGGTCTCGCCCGTGAGGCCCATCGAAGCGTGCAGGTCGGCCGGGCCGATGAACACGCCATCCACCCCGTCGACCGCGCAGATCGCTTCGAGCTGGTCGAGCGCGGCCTTGGTCTCGACCTGCACCAGCAGGCAGAGCTCATCCTCGGCGCGCCTGGCGTAGTCCTTGACCCGTCCGAAGCGCGAAGCGCGCGTCGTGCCGGCGACGCCGCGTACGCCCGCGGGCGGGTAGCGCGTCGCCGCGACTGCGGCCTTCGCTTCCTCCGGGCTGCAGACGTAGGGAACGAGCAGCGACTGGGCGCCGATGTCGAGCACACGCTTGATCGTGACCATGTCGTTCCAGGGTACGCGCACGATCGGCGTGGTCGGGTAAGGTGCCGCCGCTTGCAGCTGCGTAAGCAGGCTCTCGATGTCGTTTGGCGAATGCTCGCAGTCGAGCAGGATCCAGTCGAAGCCGGCACCGGCGATCACCTCGACGGAGTAGTGGGACGAAAGGCTTGACCACAGCCCGATCTGCGGCTTGCCCGCCTTGAGGGCGCGCTTGAAAGCGTTGTGCGGAAGGTCCATGGGGCTCCCCGTTTGCGAGACGCGATTATCTGCGATCTGCGGCGCTGCTGCTCAGTGGATCTCGGGATCCGGGATCGGCGCGGTGCCTTCGAGGAAGTCGAAATCGCAGCCCCGGTCGGCCTGGCTGATGTGCTGGGAGAAAACGGCGCCATAGCCTCGCTCGAACTTGCGCGGCGGTTGCTTCCAGGCGGCCCTGCGCCTTTGCAGCTCGGTTTCCGGCACCTTGATCTCCAGCGTGCGCCGTTCGACGTCGAGCTCGATCGGGTCACCGTTCCTGGCCAGCGCCAGCGGTCCGCCGACGAACGACTCCGGCGCCACGTGCAGCACGCAGGTGCCGTAGCTTGTTCCGCTCATGCGCGAATCCGAAACGCGCACCATGTCCTTCACACCCTGCCTGAGCAGCTTCTTCGGCACCGGAAGCATGCCCCATTCCGGCATCCCTGGGCCGCCGAGTGGCCCGCCGTTCTTGAGTACCAGCACGCAGGAGGCGTCGACGTCGAGGTCGTCGCGATCGATTCGTGCGGCCATGTCGTTGTAGTCCTCGAACACCACCGCGCGGCCCGTGTGCTTCAACAGCTCCGGTGAGGCGGCGCTCGCCTTGATCACCGCGCCGTTCGGCGCGAGGTTTCCCTTCAGCACGACGATGCTGCCGGAGCCCTTGACCGGGTTCGCGCGCCGGCGGATGACGTTGTCGTCGTGGATTTGCGCGCCCTGCAGATTTTCGCCCAGCGTCTTGCCGTTGACGGTCCTGCAATCCAGATGCAGCAGATCGCGCAGCTCGTTGTGCAGCGCGCGCAGGCCTCCGGCGTAGTAGAAATCCTCCATCAGGTACTCCTTGCCCGAGGGACGGATGTTGGCGAGCACAGGCGTCTTGGCGGAGATCTCGTTGAACCGCTCGAGCGGCAGCTTTACTCCGGCGCGCCCGGCCATCGCGACCAGGTGCACGATGGCATTCGTCGAGCCGCCAAGCGCCATGAGCGTGACGATCGCGTTGTCGAAGGCGCGAGCATCGAGGATGTCGCGCGGCTTCAAGTCCTCCCACACCATGTCGACGATGCGCCTGCCGGTGAGTGAAGCCATCCGCGAGTGGTTCGAGTCGACCGCCGGAATCGACGACGCGCCGGGCAGCGACAGACCCAGGCTCTCGGCAAGGGACATCATGGTGGCGGCAGTCCCCATCGTCATGCAGGTTCCCGCGGAGCGGGCGATGCCGTCTTCGATCTCCTGCCAGTCGACCTGCGTGATGCGCCCCGCGCGCAGTTCGTCCCAGTACTTCCAGGTGTCCGAGCCCGAGCCCAGCGTCTGCCCGCGCCAGTGGCCCTTGAGCATCGGGCCGGCCGGGAGGTAGATGGCGGGGATGTTCATGCTGCTGGCGCCCATCACGAGGGCCGGCGTCGTCTTGTCGCAGCCGCCCATCAGCACGCATCCGTCCACGGGGTAGGAGCGCAGCAGCTCCTCGGTCTCCATGGCGAGGAAGTTGCGGTACATCATGGTGGTCGGCTTCTGCATTGTTTCGGCGAGCGCCATCGCGGGCATTTCGAGCGGAAACCCACCCGCCTGCCAGACGCCGCGCTTCACTTCTTCGGCTCGCTGCCGGAAGTGCGTGTGGCAATGATTGATGTCGGACCAGGTGTTGATGATCGCGATCACCGGCTTACCGGCATAGTCGGCTCGCTCGTAGCCCATTTGCGCTGTGCGGGAGCGGTGGCCGAAAGAGCGCAGGTCCTGGACTCCGAACCAGCGGTGGCTGCGCAAATCGGAGAAATTCTTGCGGGTCTTTGTCATGACCGCCTCGCGGGGATAACTCGGGATTCCATTTTCTTCAGCTGCGCGGCAGCTTGCTTCTTTGGCAGTCTGCAGTTTATCGTTGTGCAAACGACTACACAAAGGATCGCAACATGCCAGGGAAGAGGAAGCGTCCGGAACCGAAGCAAGTGCGGCCGGACGACGTCGATCCGCACCATGACTGGAAGCGGCCGTTGCAGGCCCCGGGCCACACGCAGGTGGACTTCGAGGAGCGCGTCAACTTCCGCCGCCTGCACGACTATCGGCTGGCGCGCGTGCGCAGCGCGCTGGCGCGCTCGGGCCTTGGCGCGCTGCTTTCGTTCGACCAGCACAACATCCGCTACACGACCAGCACGGTAATCGGCGAATGGGCGCGTGACAAACTGACGCGCTACTCGCTGCTTACCGGCACTGGCGATCCATACATCTGGGATTTCGGCTCGGCCGCGCGGCATCACAAGCTGCACGCGCCGTGGCTGCACCACGATCACTGCCGCGCCGGTCTTCTGGGGCTACGCGGCGCCACTGGCGGCGACCTGGCCCTGTTTCGCGACGCCGCGCGGGAGATCAAGGCGATCCTCGATGCCGAGGGGGTGGGCGATATGCCGCTCGGGCTCGACGTGGTCGAGCCGCCGATGCTGTTCGAGCTGCAGAAGCTGGGAATCGAGGTGCGCGACGGCCAGCAGGTGATGCTCGAGGCACGCGAGGTCAAGAACATCGACGAGCTGACGCTGCTCAATATGGCTGCGGCGATGGTCGACGGCGTCTATCAGGACATCGCCGAAGCACTCAAGCCGGGCGTGATGGAGTCGCAAATCGTGGCCCTCGCCACCAAGCGGCTCTACGAGATGGGCTCCGACTGCGTGGAGGCCATCAATTCGATTTCCGGCGAGCGCTGCTCGCCGCATCCCCACAATTTCACCGACCGGCTGATCCGTCCGGGGGACCAGGCGTTCTTCGACGTCATCCAGTCGTTCATGGGCTACCGCACGTGCTACTACCGGACCTTCAACGTCGGGCGCGCAACGCCCGCGCAGCGCACGGCGTACATGAAAGCGCGCGAGTGGATGGACAGGGTGATCGACCTGCTCAAGCCCGGCATGAGCACCGACAAGGTGGCCGCCAAGCTGCCCAAGGCGCAGGACGCGGGGTTCGCGAGCGAGATGGACGCCTTCGGGCTCAATTTCTGCCACGGTCTCGGCCTCGGCTTACACGAGCGGCCGCTGATCTCGCGCCTGAATTCCTTTCGCGAGCCGATCGAGCTGAAGGCGGGCATGGTTTTCGCGGTCGAGACCTACTGCCCCGCGAACGACGGCATTTCCGCGGCGCGCATCGAGGAGGAAGTGATCCTGACACCGAAGGGCGCACAGATCATCTCGCTCTATCCCGCAGAGGAGCTGCCGATTGCCAACCGCTACTGACATGAAAATCGGCTGGATCGGCACCGGTCGCATGGGCTACGAGATGGCCGCGCGCCTGGCGAAGGGCGGCGCGGATCTGCTCGTCTGGAACCGCACGCGCGCCAAGGCCGAACCGCTCGCGCAATACGGCGCCAAGGTGGCGCATGGATTGCCCGAGCTCGCCGCCTGCGACCTCGTGTTCTGCATGGTCGCGACTTCGGACGACGTCATGGAAGTGATCGTCGGCGAGCGCGGACTGCTCTCTGCCGCGGGAAAGACGCCCCGCACGCTCATCGAGTGCTCCTCGATCTCGCTGGAGAGCTCGGCCGAGCTGCGGTCGCTGCTCGCTGCGCGCAAGGTCGGCTACCTTGCCGCGCCGGTGAGCGGCAACGCCAAGGTGATCAAGGCGGGGCAGCTGTCGTTCGTCTGCTCGGGGTCGAAGGCTGAGTTCGAGCAAGCGCTGCCGTTCCTTAAGATGATCGGCAGGGCGGCGAGCTACGTGGGCGAGGGCGAGGTCGCGCGCATCGTCAAGATCTGCCACAACGTGTTCCTCGGGGTGGTGATCCAGTCCCTTGCCGAGATCACGGTGCTGGCACAGAAAGCGGGGGTCTCGCGCCACGCGTTCCTGGACTTCATCAATCAGAGCGTGATGGGCTCGACCTTCTCGCGCTACAAGACTCCGGCATTCGTGAACCTCGATTTCAAGGTCACGTTCACGCCGAAGCTGCTGCGCAAGGACCTGGACCTCGGTCTGGACGCCGGCCGGCGCTTCGAGGTGCCGATGCCGCTTGCGTCCGCGACGCGCGACCTGCTGCAGTCGATGATCGGTCGGGGCATGTCCGAGCAGGATTTCGCGACGCTCCTGCTGCAACAAGCCCAGAGCTCGGGCCTCGAGCTGCAGCCCGAGAACGTCCCGGTGGGGGACGGTCTGTCTTGAGGAGGAAGCCGCGCGGCTAGGCGGCTTTCGCCGCCGCCGCGCCGAGCTTGAGCGGGGCGTTGGTCAGGCGCTGCAGCTCTTCGAACGAAAGGCCATCGATCATCTCGACGACGCGCAAGCCCTCGGGCCTGACGTCGATCACCGCGAGGTCGGTGTAGATCCGGTTCACGCAGGCGACGCCGGTGAGGGGGTAGCTGCACTTCTCGACGATCTTGCTGGCGCCACTCTTGGTCATGTGCTCCATCATGACGAGCACCTTCTTGGCGCCCATTGCGAGGTCCATCGCGCCGCCGACCGCCGGAATGGCGTCGGGCTCGCCCGTGTGCCAGTTGGCCAGATCGCCAGCGGCGGATACCTGGAACGCGCCAAGTACGCAGAAATCGATATGCCCCCCGCGGATCATGCCGAACGAGTCCGCGTGATGGAAATACGCGCCTCCCGGAAGCAGCGTGACCGGCTCCTTCCCTGCGTTGATGAGGTCTTCGTCCTCCTGCCCTGGGGCGGGGCGGGGACCGATACCGAGCACGCCATTCTCGCTGTGGAGGATGACTTCGCGTCCCTTGGGAATGTGGTTTGCCACCAGGGTCGGTAGCCCGATGCCGAGGTTGACGTAGGCGCCTTCGGGAATGTCGCGCGCGACCCGCGCCGCGATCTGGTTGCGGTCGAGTTTCTTCATCGGATCCCCTACGCGGCTTTACCGAGCGACGCGCTCGGCGCGACGCGTACCACACGTTGCACAAAAATCCCCGGCGTGACGATTTCTTCAGGATCGAGCGCACCCAGTTCGACGGTCTCGCGCACCTGCACGACCGTGCACTTCGCTGCGCTCGCCATGATCGGACCGAAATTGCGTGCGCTCTTGCGGTACGTGAGATTGCCCCACCGGTCCGCGCGGTCGGCCTTGATCAGCGCGTAGTCCGCGTGGATTGGATATTCCAGCACGTAGTCGCGCCCGCCGATGCGGCGCGACTCCTTGCCTTCGGCGAGGCGCGTGCCGTACGCGGTCGGAGTGAAGAAAGCGCCGATTCCCGCCCCCGCCGCGCGGATTCGCTCAGCGAGCGTGCCTTGAGGCACCAGCTCGAGCTCGATCTCGCCGGCCCGGTACTGCCCGTCGAAGTGCCAGGAGTCTGCCTGACGCGGAAACGAGCAGATCATCTTCTTCACGCGCCGTGCCTTGATCAGCGCCGCCAGGCCCGTGTCGGCATTGCCTGCATTGTTGTTGACGATGGTGAGCCCCTTGGCGCCATGCTCGATCAACGCGTCGATGAGCTGTGCGGGCATTCCGGCGTTGCCGAAGCCGCCGATCATCACCGTCGCGCCATCGTGCACATCGGCGAGCGCCGCTTGGGGCGTCGGGAGGATCTTGTCGATCATCGGAGCAATCTAGTGCCCGCTTCTCCGGCTTGTCAAGCGAGCCGGGCGCCGCGGTACACTGGCGCCCCTTTCCACTTCAATTCCGCGTAGACATCTATGGCCGAATCCCACGTGTTCCAGTCCGCGCCGCTCGCGCGCGCAATCGAGGCGATCGTCGCCGCAGGCGGCAGCGAGGCGCGCGAGGCGCGCCTGGTGGCGGAGAACCTCGTCGCCGCCAATCTTACGGGCCACGATTCGCACGGCATCGGCATGATCCCGCGCTACATAGAGTCGCTGAAAGAGGGCGGGCTCAAACCCAACCAGCATCCGCGCTTCAAGTTCGACGGAGGCGCACTGTTCGCGCTCGACGGCCAGGCCGGCTACGGCCAGGTCATCGGAATGGAGGCGACGGAAATCGCGATCGCACGTGCGAAGCAGCATGGCGTCGCGGTGATGGCGCTCGCCAACTCGCATCACCTGTGCCGCATCGGCCAATGGGCCGAGCAGGCGGTGGCGCAAGGGCTGGTGTCGATCAGCTTCGTGAACGTGATCTCCCGACCGATCGTCGCCCCGTACGGCGGATCCGACGCGCGCTTCGGCACCAATCCGTGCACCATCGGCATCCCGCTGCCCGGCCAGCCGCCGATGATCCTCGACATGGCGACCAGCGCGGTGGCCCAGGGAAAAATACGTGTTGCGCACAACAAGGGCGACAAGGTGGCGCCCGGGCTGCTGATCGACGACAGGGGCAACCCCACGGTCGATCCGCGCTACGGCGTGATCGAACCCTTCGGCGCGCTCACCACCATGGGCCTGCACAAAGGGTATGGGCTGGCGGTAGTGTGCGAACTGCTCGGCGGTGCGCTGACCGGCGGGGGCACCCAACACACGGCTGAGCGCAGCAAGAAGCGCGTGCTGAATGGGATGCTCTCGATCCTGATCGATCCGACGAAGCTCGGCACCGGCGGGGTTTTCGAGAGCGAGGCGGCTGCATTCATCGAGTGGGTGCGGAAATCGCCGGCGGCGCCCGGGTTTGACAAGGTGCGCGTTGCGGGCGACCCCGAGCGAGAGACGCGCACGAGGCGCCTCAAGGACGGCATTTCCGTCGATGCCACGACCTGGCAGGAAATACGTGCTGCCGGCGCCAAGGTGAACGTGACCGCAGACACTATCGATCGGCTCGCGCGGGCAGGCTGATGGGCGGCCCCGCGCGCGGAGCAGGCCGCGGTCTCGGTCGACGGGCCGGGACGGGCGTAGGCTCAGAACTCACTTTCACTTAGAAAAATAACATACTGATTCTCTGTAATAATTTTTCTCCAAGATTTACGGTAATCATCTTTCATTAAGTCTTTGTCTAGACGAGAAAAAATGCCTTTCTGAAGCTTGACCTGCCCAGCGCTTTCCCCTACAGTGGGAAAACGTAGAAAAAAGTGGCGAAACGCGGAATTGGGTGCTCGACCCACCGCTCGCCAGAGGAAAAGGGGCCATGGGCGGGGCATTCCACGGGGCAACCGTAATCACGATCGACGTGAAAGGCCGCCTGGCCATTCCGACGCGTCATCGTGAGGCGTTGATCGAGGGTGACAAGCCGTTGGTGCTTACGGCCCACCCGGACGGCTGCGTCCTGATCTACCCGGAGAGCGCGTGGGAGCCCGTGCGCGCCAAGGTGGAGACCTTTCCAAGCTTCAATCCGCAGGCGAGCTGGTGGAAGCGGCTGCTGCTCGGTTTCGAAGAGCACGTGGCGCCCGACGGGTCGGGGCGCGTATTGCTCTCCGCGGCGCTGCGGCTGCACGCGCGGCTCGAGCGCGAAGCGATGATGGTCGGGCAGGGGGGCTACTTCGAGCTCTGGGACAACGGCGTGTGGAGCGCGAAGCTCAATAGCGCGTTGTCAGGCTCGGCTACCCCGCCTCCGGGCATGGAGGACTTCTCGCTGTGACGGAGGAAGCGACCGATGGGCGCGCAGACGCTCACGCATCGCGCCGTTCTGACCTCGGAGGTTCTCGACGCGCTTGCGTTGCGCGCCGACGGAATTTACGTGGATGGCACCTTCGGACGCGGCGGACACAGCCGCGCCATTCTCGAGCGGCTCGGCCCGGCAGGGCGCCTGATCGCGATCGATCGCGATCCCGAGGCGGTCACGGCGGCGCGCTCGATTGCGGATCACCGGCTGCGCGTATTGCACGCGCGAATCGGCGAGCTGGCCGCGGTGCTCGATGCCGAGGGCGTCGCGCTGGTGCAGGGCATGTTGTTCGACCTCGGCGTGTCTTCTCCGCAACTCGAGGACCCGGCGCGCGGCTTTTCCTTCCGGGCCGACGGTCCTCTCGATATGCGGATGGATACCAGCCGCGGCGAAACAGCGGCGCAATGGCTCGCGAGAGCGAGCGAGCGGGAGATCAGGGAGGCGATAGGGGACTATGGCGAAGAACGGTTTGCTAAACAGATTGCAAAGGCGGTTGTTGCTGCTCGCGAACGCGAACCCATCGTCGGCACCAAGCAACTTGCCGATATCGTGGGTGCGGCGGTCCGCACACGGGAACCGGGCCAGGATCCGGCGACGCGCACCTTTCAGGCTATACGGATTCTCGTCAATAGGGAGCTTCAGGAAGTGTCGCTGATGCTTCCCCAGGCGCTCGCGCGACTCGCACCCGGCGGGAGGCTGGCGGTAATCAGCTTTCACTCCCTGGAGGATCGTATCGTGAAGCGCTTCATGCGCGCCGCCTCTCGCGCAGAGCTGCCGCGGGAATTGCCCATTCGCGCCAGCGAATTGCCACAAATGCCGCTCAGTATTGTCGGCCGTGCCATCCGTGCTTCGGCTGCCGAAATCGCGGCGAATCCTCGCGCGCGCAGCGCAACGCTGCGCGTCGCGGAGCGCACGGGTGCGCCGCTCGACCCGTCGCTCCTCAACCGAATCGAGCCCGACGCGTGGCGAAGCTGAACCTTCTCCTCCTCCTGGTTCTCGTCGTCTGCGCGCTCGGGCTCGTCACCTCCCAGCACAAGGCCCGCAAGCTTTTCTCCGAGCTCGAGCACGAGGAGGGGCGTGCACGCCAGCTCGACGTCGAATACGGGCAATTGCAGCTCGAGGCGAGCACTTGGGGCCTGCATTCGCGCGTCGAGAAAATCGCGCGCGACACGCTCAAGATGCACGTTCCGGACCCCCGGCGCGTGGTCGTGGTGACGCGTCCGGCGGGGGCGGCAAGGTGAGCTTCGCTGCAGCGCCAGCAGTGGTGCGCCTGCCGGTATGGCGTGCGCGCTTCGTGCTAGTGATCTTCCTCGCGGGATTCGCGGTGCTTGTCGCGCGCTCGGTCTACCTCCAGGCGATGAAGACGCAGTTCCTGCAGGAGAAGGGCGAGGCGCGTTTCTCGCGCGTTCTCGAAGTGCCCGCGACTCGCGGCCGCGTGCTCGACCGCAATGGCGAGGCGCTCGCGGTTTCCACCCCGGTGAAGTCGATCTGGGTGATACCGGCCGACGTCGAGGCGGGTGGCGAGGCGAAGAAGAAGCTGTCGCGGCTGCTCGGGATCGATTCCCGCGAGCTGGCGAAGAAGCTCGCCGAGACTGATCGCGACTTCGTCTACCTCAAGCGCCAGGTCTCACCGGAAACCGCAGACAAGGTCGACGCGCTCGGCATCCCGGGCGTGTACGAGCAGCGCGAGTACCGCCGCTACTACCCGGCGGGAGAGGTGACCGCTCACCTGATCGGCTTCACGGGTGTCGACGACACCGGACAGGAGGGCATCGAACTCGCCTACCAGTCGACCCTCGGCGGCACGCCGGGAAGTCGACGCGTGATCAAGGACCGGCTCGGACGAATCGTCGAAGACGTCGGATCGATCCGTGCGGGGCAGGATGGCAAGGATCTCACGCTGTCGATCGACAGCAAGATCCAGAGCCTCGCCTACAGTGCTCTGAAAGACGCAGTCGCGGCCGACCGCGCCAAGGCAGGAGCGATCGTAGCGCTCGACGTTCGCACCGGAGAGGTGCTCGCGCTCGCGAACGTCCCGTCGTACAACCCGAACAACCGCTCGCGGTTGACCGGCGCACAGCTGCGTAATCGCGCGCTCACCGACAGCTTCGAGCCGGGGTCGACCCTCAAGCCTTTCACCATCGCGCTGGCGCTCGAGCTCGGACGGGTAACGCCGAGCACGCGGCTGCAGACCGACGGCGGTCGCTACAGCCTCGGCGGCTACACGATCCACGACGCTCACAAGGACGGCGTGCTGACGGTCGCGCAGGTCATCCAGGTGTCGTCCAATGTGGGAGCGGCCAAGATCGCTCTCGAGCTGCCGCGCCAGCGGATGTGGGAGATGTTCAACCGTGCAGGCTTCGGCGCTCCCCCGCAGCTCGGTTTCCCGGGCGAATCGGGCGGCAAGCTCCGTCCCTGGAAGAGCTGGCGGCCTATCGAGCAGGCAACGATGGCCTACGGCCACGGCATCGCGGTAAGCCTGATGCAGCTGGCACACGCCTACACCATCTTCGCTCGCGACGGCGAGCTGGTGCCGCTTACGCTCTTGCGCACCAGCGGGCCCGTGCAAGGGGAGCGGGTGATTTCTGCGCACACTGCGCGCGAGGTGCGCAAGATGCTCGAGCTTGCGGTCGAGCCGGGCGGAACCGGGCCGCGCGCGCGGATCATGGGTTGGACTGTCGCCGGCAAGACCGGCACGGCGCACAAGCAGCAGGACGGCGGCTACGCCCGAGACAAGTACATCTCGTCGTTCGTCGGCTTCGCGCCGGCATCGGCCCCGCGCATCCTGATCGCGGTGATGATCGACGAGCCCGACGCGCGCCGCGATTACTACGGCGGACTGGTCGCGGCGCCGGTCTTCGCGCAGGTGATGCAAGGCACCCTTCGCATGCTGAACGTCCCGAACGACGCGCCGCTCGAACCGCTCGAGATGCCGGGTAAAGGGGACGAAGCCAAGGAGGGCACCTGATGCGCGACCTGCTCTATGCGCTGGTCGATACGGTGTGGCGAGTCAACGGATGCTGGGCAGACGGGTGGGATCCACGGAACTGGACGTCTTCACGCAACTCGCATCGCAGGGCGCAATGATCGAGCGGCTTTCCTCGGACAGCCGTGGCTGCGCCCCCGGTGTGGCGTTCTTCGCCTATCCGGGCGAAACCGCCGACGGGCGTGCCTACATCGACGACGCAATCCGCCGCGGCGCGACCGCCGTGCTATGGGAGACGCAAGGTTTCGCCTGGCACCCGGAATGGACCGTTCCCAACGTCGGCGTAGCCGACCTCAGGCGCCAGGCGGGAATGCTCGCGCACCAGTTCTATGGGCGCCCCTCCGAAGCGCTCTGGGTATGCGGCGTCACCGGAACCAACGGCAAGACCTCGAGCACGCAATGGCTGGCCGCGCTACTTTCCGCTCGCGGCGAGAAGGCCGGTGTCATCGGAACGCTGGGCAGCGGCTTTCCCGATGCGCTGTCGGCTGCGGTCAACACTACGCCGGATGCGCTCCAGATACATGCCACCCTGGCGGATATGCGACGCGCCGGCGCGCGCGCCGTGGCGATGGAGGTCTCATCGCATGGACTCGCGCAAGGCCGCGTCAACGCGGTCGATTTCGATTGCGCGCTGTTCACGAACCTCTCGCACGACCACCTCGACTACCACGGCTCCATGGAAGCCTATGCCGAGGCGAAGGGCATGTTGTTCGACATGCCCGGCCTTGCCACGGCCGTGCTCAATCTCGATGACGTGGTCGGAGTGCAGCTCGCGCAGCGCCTCGCGGCACGCGGCGTGCGCACGATTGGCTATGCGCTCTCGCCTGCCGCGATCGCTCCGGGAAGCGTGAGCGATTTCATCGCGGCGCGCGATATCGCCCTCGTGGACGACACGACGCAGGTGCCAATCACATCGAGCTGGGGCGAGGCCGAGGGGCGCATCAACCAGCTCGGGCGCTTTAACGTGTCGAACGCGCTCGGCGTTCTCGGTTGCCTCGTCGCCTACGGCGTGCCTTTCGAAGAGGCTGTGACGCAGCTCAGCAGGCTACCGCCGGTACCCGGCCGCATGCAGCGCATTGCGCGCGCAGGAGCGCCGCTGGTGGTGGTGGACTACGCGCACACGCCGGACGCGCTGGAGAAGGTGCTGCAAGCGCTGCGGCCGGTTGCCACCGCGCGCGGCGGCGCGCTGGTCGCGGTGTTCGGC
>JBAUTZ010000046.1:0-1510 GCA_049582445.1 Burkholderiales bacterium | reverse complement strand
CGGTCTGGCGCACGCGCGCGAGGTCGCTCGCGTAGATCGCGCCGAACGCTTCGCCGGCGAGCGCCGCGGCCACCGCGCGCGCCTGCGCCAGCCCGGTCGCGTTCAGCGGCACGTCGAGCTGCCCCTGCACGCGCCCCTCGGCGTTCCAGGCGGTCTCGCCGTGGCGCACCAGGCACAGGCGCGTGACGCTCACTTCACCGTCTCGGGGTTGAGCAGGCGCAGCGGCTTGCCGTCGAGCCAGGCCTCCACGCTCTCGATCGTGTCCTCGTAGTACATGCGAAAGCCCTCCGCGGTGACGTAGCCCAGGTGCGGGCTGAGCGTGACGTTGTCGAGCGTGCGCAGCGCATGGTCCGCGGCGAGCGGCTCGCGGTCGTACACGTCGAGCGCCGCATGGCCCAGCCGGCCGCTCTTGAGCGCCTCGATCATCGCCGCTTCCTCGACGATCGGCCCGCGCGAGGTGTTCACCAGGATCGCGCCGCGCTTCATGCGCGCGAACTCGGCCGCGCCGATCACGCCCCGCGTGCGCTCGCTAAGCACGAGATGGATGCTGATCACGTCGGAAGTCGCGAGCAGCTCGTCCTTGGGCAGGTACAGCGCGCCCGAGGAGATGGCGCGCTCCGGCGTGAGGTTCTGGCTCCAGGCGACCACGTCCATGCCGAAGGCGGATCCGACCCGCGCCACCCGGCTGCCGAGCTTGCCCAGGCCGATCAGCCCCAGGCGCTTGCCTTCCAGGGCGATGCCGCCCGCGATCCCGTCCTGCCAGAGGCCCGTGCGCATGCCGCGCCCTGCCTTGGCGAGGTCGCGCGCCGCGGCGATGATCAAGCCCCAGGCGAGCTCCGCGGTCGAGGCTCCGCTCGCACCCGGGCGCGTGTGGCTCACCGGAATCCGCCGCTCGGTGCAGGCATGGTCGTCGAGGCTCGGCGAGCGCATGCCCGTGAGCGTCACCAGCTTCAGGCGCGGCAGCCGCTCGACCAGCGCGCGGGGAAACGGCGTGCGCTCGCGCATCAGGCACACGATGTCGAAGGCCGCGAGCCGGGCCGCCGCTTCCTCGGTCGTGGCGAAGGGCTCGTGGAACACGGTGACCTCGACCCCGCGCCGGCGCAGCCGCTCCCAGTCGGCCGATGCGAGCGCGACGCGCTGGTAATCGTCGAGTATGGCGAGCTTCATTCCTGCTCCTAGGCGGTGCGCAATTTCGCGAGTTTAACGATTCCGACGGCGAGGAGCGGCAGCGCGAGCCCGATCAGCGTCGCGGCGACGAGGAGCTCGCCCACCTCGGTGTAGTCCGCGGGCACCAGGATCGCTCCGGTCGCGTGATTGCGCACCTCGCGCGTCACGACGAAGATCTGGTTGAGGTACTCGGTGCCGAGCTGCGCGGCCGACAGTGCGAGGTTCGTGAATGAAGCCATCACCGCGAAGTAGGTCGCCTTGAGCTGCGGCGGCGCGCTGTTGGCGATCCACGCAAGCATCGGGATCATCGCGATCTGTCCGAGCGGCGACTCGAGCGCGGTAT
>JBAUTZ010000045.1:0-6298 GCA_049582445.1 Burkholderiales bacterium | reverse complement strand
GGGACGGATCATCCCGTCCCCACCCGATTTCAATGAGCTTCAACTGCGCATCCAACTCATCCACGCCCTGCGCGGAGGGTTCACGTTTCATCGCGCCGCGCGCGTAGCTCCCGAGCAGCACCAGGTGCGCGACGCGCTCCGGATGGCGCACGGCGTACTCCGTCGCGATGGCGCCGCCCTGGGAGTGGCCGAGCAGCGCAAAGCGCTCGATGCCGGCGGCATCCACCACCGCTTCCAGATCGCGCACCCAGGCTTCGAAGGAGATATCAGCCACGTTCCAGTCGGAGAGTCCGCAGCCGCGCTCGTCCATGCGCAGCAGCACGTGCGACCGCGAGAGCGCTTCGATCCACGGCTTCCAGATGGGGCTTTGCCACTCGTACTCGATATGCGTAAGCCAGTGCGGGGCCCTGACGAGTGGCGGGCCCTCGCCCGTCATGCCATAGGCGATTCTTGTGCCGTCGAAGCTCTTGCAGAAGCGAATCTGCTGGTTCATTGGATTCAATGTTCTGGCTCAGTCAAGAGCTGCCTCGGGCACGGAAGTTGGTCGCACATAGCGCCTATTGTCGCACCTGGATGATTCCCCGATTGAGGTTCGAACTAAAACTCAGAATTACAGCTCACGCGAATGATTGCTTCGGGTCATAAGCGGAGAATCAGAGGCAAATGCAGGACACCATCAATTGCCACATAACTAGCCGTCAGGCGGCAGTCGTAGCAGGACACTGAGCTCCGAGGAATGGCCTCCCGCAAGCCACAACGCTGGTCGCAGAAGGTGACTGAGGGCAGCAACGCGCTCGATCTGGAAGCCGGCGTGTTCGCGTTGGACGATCCGCGGCAGATCGCGCGGTCGCTGAAGAGGTCTGCGGAGCGCAGCGAGCGGCGGAAGGCGACTCCTTTCCGCTCGGCGATGTCGATGTTAACGTTCTACGTCAACCGGGCGGGGGCGAACCTGACTGTGGCGCAGCGCAGGAAGCTGGAGCAGGCGAAGGACGAGCTGCGCGCGCTATACGGCAGGCCGCGCCGGCGGCGCAAGGGAGAGCAGCCATGACCGCGCGGCTCGCCGACGAGCCGGAGGCGCTGGCGCAATTCGCGGGCGCGGCGCGCGCACCGAAGCTGGCGATCGAGGTGTCGGTGGAGGAAGCCTACCTGCAATGCGCGAAGTCGCTGATGCGCGCGAAGCTGTGGGCCCCCGCAAGCCTGCGCGAGCGCTCGGTGCTGGCGACGATGGGACAGATGCTGAACGATCAGACCGGGTCGTCGTCGCCCGCCGAATCGCGGGAAGCGATGGTCGCCCGCTATGCCGCCGATCTCTAGGCCGCCGCCACCATGAAACTCGGCGTCCGGCGCGAGCGCGGCACGGCTACGCGCCGCTGCCGCGCAGCCGCTCGAGGTCGAGGATGCGCACGATGCGTCCGCTGATCAGCCGAACCAAGCTACAACCAGTATTCCGCCAGCCGCGCGGCCCACTCTTTTAGTCGGAACAGCAGCGGCCGGTGCTCCCAGCGATCGAGATCGATGGCGTCGGACTCCGCCAAATCCCTGGCAAACATGGCATCCATTTGCCGGGCAAAATCGCGGCCAATGATCGTCGCGTTGATTTCGTCGTTATGCAGAAAGCTGCGCCAATCCAGATTGGTTGAACCGATGGTCGACCAGACGCCGTCGATGGAGGCCGTCTTGGAATGCATCACCGCGCCGCGCCGCTCGTAGATCTTGACGCCGGCACGCAACAGCTCTGAATAATGCGAGCGTCCGGCATGGAACACCATCCAGGAATCGGTATGACTCGGCAAGACCAGGTTCACTTCGACGCCCCGCTGCGCCGCGTCGGTCAAGGATTTGATCAATTGCGGATCGGGAACGAAATACGCGATCGTCAGGTTTACACGCTGTTCCGCATTGTCGATCGCGGATAGCAGCGTGAGAAAGATCAGGCTGTGCGGATCGGCGGAGGCGCTGCCGATGGCGCGCACGATCTCGTTGCCCTGCCTGTCGAGTTTGGGGAAGTAGTTTTTCGCAGCCAGCGGTGGGCCCTTTTGTTTGGTCCACGTGTCGATGAACAGCTTCTGGAACTCCGCCACCACCGGCCCTTCGATCTGCAGGTGGGTGTCACGCCAACCCAGGGTATCCACCCCGTTTTTCCTCGCTGACCCGGTGGACGGGCCGCTGGAATACGATTCGCTGATATTGATGCCGCCGACGAAAGCCATGCGGCCGTCGACCACCAGCAGCTTGCGGTGGTCGCGGTTATTGAGCAGCCATTCCTTCTTGTTTCCGGCCAACGGGTTCACCGGATTGAACTCGAGCACCTGGATGCCGCCGGCCCTCAGGCGCTCAAAAAATTCCTTGGGCGTATTCAGGCAGCCGACGCTGTCGTATATCAGGTTGACCTGGACGCCGGCGGCCTGTCTTTCCAGCAACAGTTCTGCGAACTGTTTGCCGATGTCGTCGTCTTCGAATATGTAGGTTTCCAGATTGATATGGTCCTTGGCCTGGCGGATGGCCGCGAACATGGCCTGGTAGGTCGCTGGCCCGTCCTGCAGCAGGACCAGCTTGTTGCCCAGCACCAAGGGACTATCGGCGTTAATCGCCTGTTCCATGGCCAGGTGCTTCTCCAGGATGTCGATGTCGCCGGACTTGCTCTCGAGTTTGTCGAGGATGGCGGCGCTCTTGCCTGCGGAGACAGGGCCGCGCGCGTTATCGAACTCCACGGCCTGTGCGTGAGGCATTTCCATCTCGTGCGCCGCATCGGGAAGGCTCGCGCATCCGGCACAAGTGAGCAGACAGCACGCGGCCGCCGCCAGGTGCCTGGCCGCCGCGGTACGCGGGTACGGGCTATTCCTGTTGTTGCTTACGCCTTTCCTCTTCACGCTTCTGCTCTTCGCTGTCCTTTTTCTTGTCATCCGGCTCGCCCGCGGCAGGCTTGGCCTTCTGGCCGCGCGGCTCCGCCTTTGGCGCCGGTTCAGGTTGCGATGGTTGTGGCTTGGGCGCGGCAACGGGCGGACGCGGTTCGGCCTGCTTTGCGGCAGGGACGGGTGGAGCGACTTTCGGCGCCGGGGCCACCTTGGGCTGCGCCGCTCGTTGTGGCGGCGCTACTGGTTGTGCGCGCTGCTCTTCCTTTACACGCGGCTCCGCCTTTGGCGTCGATTGCGGTTGCGCTGGCTGTGGTTTGGGTGCGGCCACAGGCGGACGTTTGGTCGGTGGCGCTTTTTGCGTCTGCGGGACCACTTTGACGACGGGCGCCGGCACGGCCGCTGCAGGTTTCAATTCCCTGCGAGCGGCGTCGTCGAGCGGTCTGCCTGGCGTCGCATTCAGGCGCTGCTGTTGCGCCTCGAAACCGACATGCGCCGCGGGCGGTGTACTGCGGGCGACGACCGGCCGCTCGAATACGCGGGGAGGCGGCTTGCCGCCCTGGCTGGCGGCGCCACGCACGCTTTTCTCGGTCGGAGCCACGGGCGGAGCGGCCGCTACCGGCCGGTTGACGATCCCTTCCTGCGATACCCGCACAGCGGCCCTGGACACGGATTGCGACTGCACGAATGCGGTCCTCGGCACGGCGACGACGGCTCCCGGCACTCGCCGGTTCGCATATTCGACGTGGGTCACGTTCGGGTTGTCGTAGTAGTTGTTGATGACTGTGTTGTTGATGACCGTGTTGCTGCGGTTGACATTCTGGAAATAACCGCGACTCACCGGATACGACGGTCGATAGACCTCGCGTGGGCCGAGCGGGAACCACGCGACGCCACCGACGTTGCCGCTGGAGATCGCAATCTGAAAGTTGTCGCCGCCCACGAACACTACCAGTGCCGGGGCGTAGTACGCCCGGGTGCGCACAGGACCTGGCACCCAACCCCACGTTCCACGGAGATTCGTCCAGCGGCCGTAATGGGACACCGCGAAGCCCCAGGGCGCGTCATCCACCCACGTCCAGCCCCAGGGATCGACCCATACCCAATGTCCGTCGCGGTAAGGCGCCCAGCCGGCGGCCACGCGATTCGGGTACCAGACGTTTCCGTAGGTCGCGTCGACGCGCCAGGTGCCGTTCGCGTCGAGGTCCTGATAGCCGACCACTTCTTGCGACACATACCGGCCGGAAACCGAGTTGTCGTAGCGGCGGTCGCGGTCGCTCGACCAGACATCGAAGTCATCGAGGCGCGGCGCGCCGACATGCTGGTACTCGCGCAAGCCCGTCCCCGTGAAGCGATACGCTTGCCGCGAATCGATCGAATATGCCGCGTCTTCGCCGTACACCTCGCCCCGGCCCTGGCGCACCACGATCGTCGTGGCATCGCCCTCCGGATCCACTTCGATCCGGTAATCGCCCGGTTGCCGAACAGCAAACGCGAGATTTGGCGTGTCGACCTCGAACACCTGGTTGGGCTCGAGATGACGCACGTGGACGTTCAATGCGCCCTGCGTCAATTGCAGCTGGGCGATTTGGTCGTCGAGATTGAGAACCGATACGCCGGTACCGGCGTTCATGTGAATCATCGCTCCGCCGACCTGGATTTCGGCACGGGCACCCGCGTCCGCCCAGAGACGGTCGCCGGTGGTCAGCGGGCGATTGATGGTCGCCTCCATCCAATCGTTCTCGCCGGCAGGTGAGAAACCGACCGACCCGGTCACGTAGCCCAGACGCGCGACGCGCGACGGCGGATCCGCGCTGGCCCAGCCGCTGAAGGCCAAAACTGCGATGCCCACCACGAAGGCGAGAACCGGAAGACGGAGAGATTGCATGTGCATCAGGATTCCTTGGCAAGGGGTGCGCTGTTTGGCGCCCGTAGCTCAGGTCGGGGGATCAGGAGTCGGTCAGACAATGCGCAACCTATCGCGAGCACCACGATCGGCGCAGCGATCAAGTAGGCAAACTTGCGGGTGACGTTGGCTGGGTTTTTTGTTTGATTAGATAGCGACCGGCAATTACAAGCGTCCCATCAAGAACAGCACGATGAGGATCACCACAATGACGCCGACGATGCCGCTCGGAGCGTAGCCCCAGCTACGTGCGTGTGGCCACACAGGGATCACTCCTATGAGGACCAGGATAAGCACAACCAGCAGAATGGCACCGATACTCATGATCTACTCCTCGACTGGCTCGCGTCGGCGCGGTGGTGACCGCACCGATGGCACAGACTTATAAAAACACGTTAACGTTCGGTCCCCATACCGTCTGTACGCTGGCGCACAGAAGCAAGCGGCACAGCCGCTGGCGCGAGGCCACGCTCCCATCGGCGCCGGTGCCCTCTGCGGTATCATCGGCCGCAAAGGCAGCAAGACAAAATGATGGGCGAGCGATCAACAGGAGGTACAGATGATGAAACTGGCCAAGAGCGTCAGCGTGGCCTTGGTCATGGGTGCATTGCTTGCGGTACTTACCGGTTGCCAGAAGCAGGAGGGCCCGGCGGAGCGGGCCGGCAAGGAGGTCGACAAAGCGGTAGACAAGGCCGGGAAGAAGATCGAAAAAGCCGGTGACAGCATCCAGGACGCGGCAAAGGACGACAAGAAGTAATCGTTGACTGGCTCGCGGTGCGCGGCGCGCCTAGGTGCCGCTGCCGCGCAGCCGCTCGAGGTCGAGGATGCGCACGATGCGGCCGCTGATTTCGATCCGGCCGGTGCTCGCGAGCTCGTGCAGGATGCGCGAGAAGTGCTCCGGGGTCATGTTGAGGCGCGAGGCGATGACGTTCTTGCCGGGCGAGAGGTTGACCTCGATCCGGTCGCCCGGCCGCGCCTCGTCGGGCACCTCGGCGAGCAGGTAGCCGATCACGCGCTCGGCGCCGGAGCGCAGGGTGTAGGCCTCGACGTCGCGCACCAGGCCGTGCAGGCGGCGCGACAGGCCCGAGAGCATGCGGCGCGCGAATTGGGGATCGCGCGCCAGCTCCTCGAGCACGGTCTGCTTGGACACGTGCAGCAGCATGCTGTCGGCGAGCGCCTGCGCGTACACGATGTAGGGCTTGTCGAGGAACATGAGCGCCTCGCCGAAGCTCTGACCCGGGCGCACGATCTCGACCACCTTCTCGACGCCCTGCGGCGAGGTGAAGCCGAGCTTGACCTGGCCGTACACGACCACGTGAAAACCGGTGCAGGGGTCGCCCGTGTGACACACGGTCTCGCCCTTGGCGGCGTGCAGCGTGAGCGTGCCCACGGCGATGCGGTCGAGCTCCTGCGCGCTCATCTCGCTGAACATCGGCAGGTTGGCGAGGAACGCCTGCACCTTGATCTGCGTGGTCGCCATGTCAGTGGCTCGTGCCGTCGGAGCGGGTGATCTTGTTGTAGACGTTGTACTTGCCGGAAG
>JBAUTZ010000044.1:0-8454 GCA_049582445.1 Burkholderiales bacterium | reverse complement strand
CTTCGAAGGCGTGCTCGCCGATGCGCTCAAGGCGGCGGACTGGTCGGGCTTCGACGCACGGCGCGCGGCGGCGTCGAAGCGCGGCCGCCTGCGCGGGCGCGGCATCGCCTGCTACATCGAAGCGACCGGCGCGGGCGGGTTCGCGCCGTACGACCAGGTGCAGGTCTCCTGGGACGAGGAGGCGCACATCACGCTGCGCGCGACCTCGCACAACCACGGCCAGGGGCACGAGACGGCATTCGCGCAGATCGTCGCAGGCGTGCTCGGCGTGCCGATGGAAACGATCAGGCTGCGTACCGCGGATCCCGACATGAACCTCACCGGGAACCCCACCGGCGGCTCGCGCTCGCTGCATGGCGTAGGCAGCGTGATGCTGCTCGCTTCGCAGGAAGTGGTGAAGAAGGGCATGGCGCTCGCGGCCGACGACCTCGAGGTCGCCCAGGCCGACGTCGAGTTCGTCGATGGACGCTACCGCGTGAAGGGTACCGACCGCGAGGTCGCGATCACTGCGCTTGCCAGGAAGCATCGCGGCGCGCTCGACGTCGATCTCAAGGACAAGAAGGTCGGTTCCACGTTTCCCAACGGCTGCCACATTGCGGAGGTGGAGATCGAGCCGGAGACCGGGATCGTAGAGGTGCTGTCCTACGTCGCCTGCGACGACGCCGGCAACATCATCAACCACCAGTTGGTCGAGGGACAGATGCAGGGCGGCATCACGCAGGGTGCCGGCCACATCCTCGGCGAGCAGGCGGTGTACGACCGCGACACGGGCCAGCTGCTCACGGGCAGCTTCATGGATTACCCCATGCCGCGTGCCGTCCTGGTCGACGGACTTCGGGTGCTGCATCATCCGGTCCCGACCAAGACCAATCCGCTCGGCGCAAAGGGCGTCGGCGAGGCGGGCGTCACCGGCTCGATGCCATGCATCATGAACGCGATCATGGATGCGCTGCGCACGGCCGGCGTCACGCATTTCGACATGCCTGCGAGCCCGCACCGGGTCTGGCAGGCGCTCGAGGCGGCAAGAGCGGGCAAGCCGCGCGCCATGGCGGTGGAGCAGGCACGCGCCGCGACAGGAGGTGCCACATGAAGGCGTCGATGAAGCCGATCAGGAACGAGTTCCCGTGGGGCACGATCGAATGGCTCGCCAACGACGAGGTGGGCAACAGCCACGAGCTGTCGCTCGCGCGCATGACGCTTCCCGCGGGTAACGCTACCGATACCCACATTCACGCCAACTGCGAGGAATCGATCTACGTGGTGCGCGGAAAGGTGGAATGCCGCATCGGCGACGACCGCGTGCAGATGTCGGCGGGCGGACAATCCGTGGTTCCACGGGGCGCGGTGCACGGCATCCGCAATGTCGGCGATGCGCCTGCGGAAATCATCCTGTCCTATTCGTCCGCGGCGCGCGCATTCGAGCTGGCCTGAACTCCGGGCGCGTGATCGACGCACTGCGCGACCCGGCGCGCTACCCGCATCCGGTAGATCGGGTCGAGCTGCTGGAGACCCACATTTCCTGGGTCCTGCTCGCCGGCGACTATGCCTACAAGGTCAAAAAGCCGGTCAATCTCGGCTTTCTCGACTTCAGCACCCTCGAAGCGCGGCGCTTCTTTTGCGAGGAGGAGCTGCGTCTCAATCGCCGCACCGCGCCGCGGCTGTATCTCGACGTCGTGCCCCTCACGGGCAGTGAAGCCTCGCCGCAGGTCGGCGGACCGGGCGCGGTATTCGAGTACGCGGTCAAGATGCGGCGCTTCCCGCAGGAGGCCCTGCTCAGCCGCATGGCCGGCGCAGGCGCGCTCGGCCCCGCCCACATCGATTCCCTGGCGCAGGCCGTCGCAGGTTTCCATTCGCGCATCGAGCGCGCGAGCCGGGCGCAGCCCTACGGCAGCGTGGCCCAGGTGCTGGCTCCGGCAATACAGAACTTCGACCAGATCGAGGCCCTGGCGGGCGGCGCGGACCGGCCCGAGCTCGAGCGTCTGCGCGCATGGACGCGCGCGGAGCACGCGCGGCTGGCCGCGACGTTCGAGCAGCGCCAGGCCGAAGGCTTCGTGCGCGAATGCCATGGCGATCTGCACCTCGGGAACATCGCCCTGATCGAGGGCGAGCCCACGCCGTTCGATGGTCTCGAGTTCAGCCCGGCGCTGCGGTGGATCGACGTCATGAGCGAGGTGGCGTTCCTGGTGATGGATCTGGTGGACCGGCGCCTGCCGCGGCTCGCGTACCGCTTCCTGAATGCGTATCTCGAGCACACCGGAGACTATGCGGGGCTCGCCGTACTGCGCTTCTATCTCGTGTACCGGGCGCTGGTGCGCGCGAAGGTCGCGTGCATCCGCCTGCATCAGGCGGGGCTTCCCGCCGAGGAGCGGGGTCGCAGCGAGCGCGAGTATCTCGAGTACCTGCAACTGGCCGGCTCGCTGGCACGCGAGACCGGTTGCGCGCTCGTCGTGATGCACGGACTTTCCGGGTCGGGCAAGACCACCGTCGCGCAGTACTTGCTCGAGGTCCTGGGCGCGGTACGGGTGCGCTCGGACGTCGAGCGTAAGCGCCTGCTGGGTCTCGAAGCACAGGCGCGCACAGGTTCCGCGCCTGGCGGCGGAATCTATACGGCTGATCTCACGGCGCGCACCTATGCGCGGCTGGCCGACCTGTGCCGCACGATCCTGCAGGCGGGCTACCCCGCGATCGCAGATGCGACCTTTCTCTCGCGCGCGCAGCGCGAAGCGTTCGGGGAGCTGGCGCGCGACATGCGGCTGCCATTCGCGGTCGCGTCGTGCCAGGCGCCCGAAGCGGTGCTGCGCGAAAGGGTCGCGAGCCGCGAGCGCGCGGCGAAGGATGCATCCGAGGCGGGATTGGCGGTGCTCGAGCGCCAGCTCGCGTCTTCCGAGCCTCTTGCCGCATCCGAGTTGCGCGCCTGCGTCGTGTTCGATTCGCGCCAGCACGCGGCCGCCGGGGCCGCGGCGCTCGCGCAACGGCTCGGATTGCCGCTATCCTGAGCGGCGTGAAGTGCTTCGACGTTTTCAACGGCGATGCCGACGGCATCTGCGCGCTGCACCAGCTGCGGCTCGCGGAGCCGGCGGAGGCCGAGCTCGTAACCGGGGTGAAACGCGACATCACGCTGCTGGATCGGGTCACGGCCGCAGCCGGCGATCGCGTCACCGTGCTCGATGTCTCGCTCGAGCGCAACCGCGGCGCCTTGCTGCGGCTCCTGGCACGGGGCGCGAAAGTGCGCTATTTCGATCACCATGCGGCGGGCGAAGTGCCTTCGCATCCCGGGCTAGAAGCCTTCATCGACGAGGCCGGAGGAGTGTGCACCAGCATGCTGGTCGACCGCTACCTGGGCGGCAAACACCGTGTCTGGGCGGTGGTCGCGGCATTCGGCGACCAGCTTCCGGAATCGGCGCTGCGCCTCGCCGGAAGTCTCGCGTTCGACGCGGCGCAGTTGCAGGCGCTGCGCTCGCTTGGCGAAAATCTCAACTACAACGCCTACGGCGAGACCGAGGCCGATCTGATGATCCCACCGGCCGAGCTGTACCGCTTGGTGAGCCGATTCGCGGACCCGCTTCGCCTGATCGAGGAAGAAAAGCTGATCGGGCGCCTGGGCAGCCAGCGCGGGGCGGACATGGAGCGGGCGCTGGGCATCGCTCCCTACAGGTCAGCCCGGGACTTCGATGCCTTCGTTCTGCCGGACGAAGCATGGAGCCGTCGGGTCAGCGGCAGCTTTGCCAATCACCTCGTGCGTAACGATCCGGCCCGGGCGCATGCGGTGCTCACGCCGAATTCGCGCGGCGGCTACGCCGTGAGCGTGCGCTCGTCGGGCGCGGGCGGCGTTTCCGCGGCGGACATCTGCAGGCGTTTCGCCGGCGGCGGCGGGCGCCGCGAGGCCGGTGGGATCGACCATCTCGAGGCGAGCCGAGTCGACGACTTCCTCGGCGTGCTGGAGCAGGGTTACGCGAAGCGCGGCTAGAGGCCGATCGCGATCAGCGGCACCGGATCGTTGGCGCCGTCCACGGTGCAGCTCGCCACCGAGGCGCGCGTATTGCCCGTCGAGAAATTGCCGTCGTCGGTCTTGGCATCGAGATCCAGCGCGATCTGGCAGGGCACCGTGGCGACCTCGATCAGATTGCGCGTGCTGGAGGAGAAGCTCCCGCCCAGCGCGCTCGCCGAGCGCGCGATGACGCGCAGCGTCACGATGCCGCGGCTGGTGGAAAACGTGATCGGCGCATTGGACTTGATGATCCCGGCGCGGAACAGATGCTCGGTCACGCACTGGACCTCCGCGGCGTCGATCCGGCCATTTCCGTTGCCATTGGCGGTCGTCGGTGCGCCCACGGGATTGCACAGCGCGACGCCCGGCAGGCGCGTCGATGCGTCGGGCATGTCTCCCGGCAGGTAGCTGTAGGTCGAGCGGAACTGCGTCACCCCTGCGCCGAGGTCCTTCACCGCGGCAAGCACCTGCTGCGACTGCCCGGTGCCGATCAGCGTGCTGCCCTTGAACAGCACCAGCATCAGCAGCGAGATGATCACGAGGACCACCGCGAGCTCGATCAGCGTGAAGCCGCGCCCCCGCATCACGGCAGGACGCCGGTCAGGCCGCTGCGCAGGTCGTTGACTGTGACCGTGACCGACACGTCGTCACCGCCGCCGGGCGTGCGGTCGGGACCGAAAGACTGGAGCGTGTAGGCGGTGTTAAAGCCCGCGGGGGTAGAGTTGCTGAGTCCACCTCCGGAACCGGTGCTGGTCAGGCTGGTGGTGTTGATGGTGTATCGGATTGGCCGGCCCCAGGGGTCCCAGACATCTGCGACGGCCATGCCGGTGCTCCCCCAAGCAAATCCCCCGTCGTTCAAGCCGGAGTTGAGGTTGCCATCGCCGTAATAGAAGTCGGCGTAGGGGAGGACGCGGCATGGCGTGGTAAGGGAAGTGGTGCAGTTCGATCCGCCATAGCTGCCCGCATTGGCGATTGCGTAGCGACCGATGGCGTTCTCGATCTTCTGAAACGTGTCGCCAAGTTGCGCAGCCGGCGGCTTGAGCGAGCCGTCCTTGAACAGGGGCCCGAACAGGTCCTCGGCCTTCAGGAACATCACGCGGTCGTCAAACGCGCCGCCGGTCGCGGCATCGTCGGTGGTCGTCGTACGACGAAAGTACGTGGTGTCGCCGTTGGTGTTTTCGAGCTCGTCGGCTCCGCTGGGCAGGGAGTTGCGCGTTCCGGAGATCGTGTAGGCGCCGAATCCGTTTGGCCCATGAGAGACGATTATCACGACGACGTTCGTCGCCGCCGCGAACACCGTGCCGGCCGCATCGCGATCGTTGACGGTGATCTCGCCGGTGTTGCCCGAGCGAAGGTTGGACGTCAGCGTCCAATCCCGGTAGGGGCCAGGAATCGGCGTGTTGTAGGAAGGTGTTCCGGGATTGAAGGCGTCCGAGGAGACGGTATTCGATACCTGGTAGCTGAAGAAATTGCCCCAGCCGTCGACCACCGCATCGCGCGCCAAACCGAGCGTCACGTACGGCAGCAGGCCGAAGCGGGCGTTACTGGGCGCGGTGGCACAGGGTGTAGTCGGGTCCGGCACGGCAGTCGTGCCGCCGGTCCGGTTCTCGATACCATCGGGAACTGTGAAGTCGACGTCGGCGCATGGCAGGCGACCGTTGCGGCGCAGATAGCCGATCAGCGCGTCTTTGATCGCGTTCTGCTTATTGATCGTCTGGCTGACCGCTTGAGATTCCTGGGTGGCTCGGAACGCCGCCAGGCCCATGGTGAGGAATATGCCGATCAGAAGAGTGACCACGGCCATTTCGACCAGGCTGAATCCTCTCGCCTGCCGCCTCGTACGGCGCATACCCACGGCTGTCGTTTCCCCCGGATATTCAGTCACCTGTCCAGTATAGCGGAAGGGTTTCCGTACCAATGCGTGAGAGAAGGTCAAGTCTGTGACTTAGTGCGCCGCTAGGGTCCGGCGCCCTGTGCACCATCGTTGCGTTCTCCAAGGAAGTCGCCATGACCGAATCCGAACCTTTTCAACCGCGGCGTCAGCTGGCGGCTCTCGCATTCTCCCTGCTCGTCGCGCTGTCGTTCATCTCGACGCTGGCGTGGAACCTGAACCTCTGGGGCAGCGAACCCGCAGTGCGGGAAGTGTCGGTGCAGGAGGCCAAGGCGATGCTGGAAGCCGGCGCGATCAGCATCGACGTACGTGACAAGGCCATCGCGGCAACGGCCCATCTGCCCGGCGCGTTGCTGATTCCGCTCGAAGTGCTCCAAGCAAACCTGCCGCGGCTAGAGGCGTACAAGGCGTACCCGATCGTCGTCTATTGCGGCGACGGCACTTCGCGCGGGCCCGAAGCTGCCGCGCTACTCGAGCGGGAAGGATTCTCCAAAGTCGTGAACCTGCAGCACGGCATCGAGGGCTGGCGTAGCACGGGGCTCAACATCGCCCAAGGCGACTGAGCCCGACGCGCTCCGCGCCTCAGCCGAGAGTCCTATTGCGTTGCGAGGGGATACATCAGCGCCCCGCTGATGCTCTTCGTGGTTCCCGAGGTCTCGATGTTGTTAAGCCAGGTGGCCAGCGTGCCCTTCGCGCTGCCCGCCATGGAAACGTAAAAGAGCTGCGTCGCCGCCGCGGGTGGACCGCTGATCGCAACCCCTGTACTCGTCGGGCCCAGCGTGATCGTGCCATTCGTGGCGACGTGCGCTCCGTAAATGCCGGTCGGCCCCCCGGGATTGTTGACAAACGCACCGCGCGACCACGCGACGATGTACTCGGTGCCGTTGTACGCGAGGCCGGGGTAGCCCTGATTGGCGGTGATGCCCGTCGCGATAGGCAGGCCGCCTGTGTCCGACATGCCGTCAAGGAGCAGATCACCCGCCGCTATTCGTGTGCCATAGATGTCGCCCGGACCAGGCGAAACGTTGTACGGTTGGCCCGGATAGTTACGCCTATCCGTCCAGATGACCAAGCAATTGGTTCCGTCACACGCGACCTGCGGATAGTTCTGCGCTTCTACCGCTGTGGATATCTGAAACGAAGCAGGGGGCGTTCCCCCAGCCGTTCCCACGCGAGCGCCAACAATGTCGGATGTGGCTGGGAAGCTGGCGCCCTGCCAATGCTCCCATGCCACGAGGAAATTCGTGCCGTCGAACGCGACCGACGGGTGGCTTTGCACGTCCGTGCCCGTCGTCGTCGTGACTGGAAACGGACTGCCGGGGCCGGAGGAAGGATCAACGATCACGCCATATACGTTGCTTGGGGGCGTCGTGCTGACATAGACGATCAAATAAACGCCTCCCCCGTAGGCGACCGCGGGGTTGAAGCTATTTGCAAGAGTGAATGGCAGTGGCGTATTCACCGGGCTGCCCGTCGCGGTCAAAAATTGGCCAGTGATTCCACTGTAAGACGGGGCATTCGTGTTAGTCAGCACCAGATAGTTGGTGCCGTCGAACGCGACCGCGGCCTCGCCCGCCGTACTCGAATCGGGCGTTGCCAGGTCGAACGGGGTCTGGACCGTTCCGTCAGGGAGGACGATTCTGCCTGTCCATTTCGCGAGGCTGGGATTGGTGTCCTGCTGCCGACTCACGAGCAGGAAGTTGGTGCCGTCCGTTCCGACGGCCTGGCGGCCGGGATTCGTCCCGTCCGAACTCGCCGTGGCGATTCCCGACACCAGCGTTTTTGGGGCAAGGTATCCGGCTCCCACGCCGTTGACCCTGTAACCGTGAATGTCCAGGATGTCGGTACCGACGACCGTGCCGTTCAGGGTGGTCGTGGTGATTTCCTTCAGGAGTCCGATGTCGGGCGCCCGCCACTGTGCGATGGTCAGGACCGTCGGAATCGTGCCGCCCTTGGACAGGCGAACCGTAATGTTGGCCGTGGCGGTGGCTTTGCCGGCGGAAGAAAAGACCCCGGCCGTCGTCACCAGCCGCTCGAACTGGTTGAAATTCACGGCCGCGCGCGCATCCACCGTTTCGCTGATGCCGTCGCCGTCGAGGTCCTGCCCGATGCTTACGCCGGTCTTGTTGAACAGCGTCAGGTTGGTGAGCGGCACCCCGAACAGCATCTCGTCGTAGGGCACGAGCGCGGCGGTGAGCCAGTCGGTGGGATCGTTGTTGCCGTAGTTGGTGAAGGCGCGCGAGTCCTTGAGGTAATAGTCTTCGACCGGCGCGCCCGAGCCTAGCGGATTGTCTTCGAGGAAGATCGACGTGTTGTGGCCCAACACCGATTTGGTCCCGGTCACGCTGATCGTATCGAAGTAGGACAGCGCGGGAGTCGATGTCCCGTCGTAGGTCCAGGTGTTCTGTTGTGCATCCGGGTAATAGGCGCCGGTGAGCGCCTGGCCGGTCGGAGTCCCGCTCCCACCGCCCCCTCCGCTGCACGCCGACAGGAGCCCTGCAGCAAGGAGCCAAACCAGCACGCTACGTCGGTGCGAGGAAAGGCAGTTCATCTTGGGTTCCTCCATGACTTACTC
>JBAUTZ010000043.1:0-2838 GCA_049582445.1 Burkholderiales bacterium | reverse complement strand
GCGCGGCGCAGCGTGAGCCGCGTACCGGCCTCGACCAGCACCGGCCGGTTCAGCGGCAGCGCGTGGCCGTCGGCGCGTGCATCGAACTCCGCGCCGCACAGCGCGACCAGCGCTCGCTGCTCGAATTCGAGCTCGGGGCCGATCACCGTGATCTCCAGCGTCGCTTCGTCGACCGCATTGCCGACCAGCGCGTTCGCGAGCACGTGCGCAATGGGATCCATCGCACCCGCGGGAACGATGCCGAGGTGTTGCAGGCCATAGCGCCCGCGGTCCTGCACCGTGGTGAGCAGGCCGGGTCGCAGCACCTTGATGCTCATGGTGCCGCGCGCCCCGCTTCACGCAGGCGCTCGAACTCGGCGCGCGATACCGGCGCGAAGCGCACGCGGTCGCCGGGTGCGAACAGGCTCGGCGCCCCGCGGCCCGCATCGAATACCGTGAGCGGCGTTCGGCCGATCACGTTCCAGCCGCCCGGGATCGCGTAGGGGTACACGACCCCCTGCAGGTTGGCGATGGCGACCGAGCCGGCCGGCACCGTTGCGCGCGGCGTGGCGCGGCGCGGCACCGCGATACTCGGGTCGAGCCCGCCGAGATACGGCAGCCCGGGCGAGAAGCCCATCATCAGCACGCGGTACTCGGCCGCTGCATGGCGCCGGGCAACCTCCTCCGGCGCGAGCTTGACGCGTTCGGCGACCTCCACGAGGTCGAGCGCGAGCTCGGGGTCGTAGCACACCGGCACCTCGATCGCGCGCCCGACTTCGTCCGAGGCGGGCAGGTCCTGATTCAGGCACTCGTCGACCAGCTCTGCGGCGGCCTGCAGTGGCGCATCGGGCAGCGCGGCGTGGTCGACCTCAAAGTGCAGCGCCAGGCCGCCGAGCGCGGGCACCACGTCGCGTATCCACGGCACGGCGCGCCCTCGCACCGCGGCGGCGAGCCGCTGCACGGCATCGTTGACCGTCAGGTCGAGAGTCTCGGAGAACTCGACGTACGCCGCCGCGTCGCCCAGCGGAAGCACGCCGAGCGGCTTTGGGGCCTTGTCTTTCAAGGCGCCTTCGGAAGCGCCACGCCGATCATGGAATCGCGCGTGACCAGCTCCGCCAGGCGCTGCTCGTCCCAGCCCTCGGTGCCCGCGGGGCGCATCGGAAGCACCATGTAGCGCATGTCGGCGGTCGAGTCGTGCACGCGGATCCTGACGCCGTCCGGGATCACGGTGCCGAACTCGCCCAGCACGGCGCGCGGCTCGCGTACCACGCGGCTGCGGTAATTGCGGGACTTGTACCAGTCGGGGGGCAGGCCGAGCAGCATCCGGGGATAGCACGAGCACAACGTGCAGACGATGACGTTGTGCACCTCGGCGGTGTTCTCGACCACCACCAGCCGGAGCGCCGGCACGTCCAGGCCGAGTTCCTCGCATGCCGCGGTGCCGTTCTCGAGCAGCCGCCGCTTGTAGGCGGCGTCGGTCCAGGCGTGCGCCACGACCCTCGCGCCGCGCTCAGGACCGCGCGCGCGCATGTCCTCCACCGCCTCCTCGATCTGCGTCTCGCTCACGACGCCCTTCTCGACCAGCAGCTCGCGCAGGCTGATCTCCATCAGCTGGAAATACGAAAGGGGCTGGTAGCGGCCGAGCTCGCTCACGCCTTCTCCAGCCAGTGTTGGAATATTTCGATCTCGACCACGTCGTCGGGCCTGCCACGATAGTCGGGCCAGACCTCGTTCTGCCGGAAGCGCACGCGGTAAAGCGGCTGCGCGGGCAGGCCGCTGCGCATCTGGGCAAGCTCCTCCGGATTGGGAAAGGATCCGCACAGCCGCTCGATCACGCCGTCGTGCCCGCGGATGTAGTACGGCGTACGCACGTGCCCGAGCGGATAGGCCCTCATGACCCGCACCCGGTCCCCGGGCCTGAACAGCGCCTCAACGGCCACGCTCTTCGACCTCCCGCATCTTGCGCGCCAGCTCCTCGGTGGTGACGACCCCGCGCTGGAGCATGGTCTGCGTGATCGAGGTCACCCAGCGCTCGTAATAGCTCATCCGGTCGTAGGCCTCGGGGCCGAGCGCCTCGATGTTCTTGCGCAGCTCGTCGACGGTCAGAAGCCTCTTGCCGTCGAACACCCCGGACAGCAGCACCATGAGCGCGTCGACCCGCCGCTCCCACGCGGCGTAATCGTGCTCGCTGCGCTCCACCGGCCCGCCCGGCAGCCCGCCCATGTCGTGATGTCCGCGCTCGATCATGCGGCTATTATTGCACCCGTCACGCCCGGAACAAACTCTGTGCCGCAGACCGCCGTCGCCGGATCGCTGGTCCTTGACCATGTCGCGCACTTCGTGCCCGACCTCGACGCCGCGGCGACGGCAATGGAGGCGCTCGGCTTCGTCGTGACGCCGTACTCGGCGCAGAGCACGCCCGAGGGTCCCACCGGGACCGCCAATCGATGCGTGATGCTCGAAGAAGGCTACATCGAGCTGCTGTCTCCGATCGCCGACACGCCACATGCGCGCCGCACGCGCGAGGCCATGGAACGCTACCGGGGAATCCACATCCTCGCCCTGGGAACTCCGGATGCCGAAGGCGAGCACGCGCGCCTCGCGCGCCACGGCTTCGCCCCGCTGCCCTACGTCGAGCTGCAGCGCGACGTCGAGATGCAGGATGCTGCGATGTGCCGCGCGCACTTCGGGGTGGTGCGCGTGCCGCCGCAGGCCATGCCCGAGGGGCGCGTGCAGTTCGTCGAGCAGAAGACGCCCGAGTGCCTGTGGCAGCCGCGCTGGCTCGCGCATGAGAACGGCGTCACGGCGCTCGCGGGCGTGTTCGTGGTCGCCCGGGATCCGGCGGCCGTGGCGGCGCGC
>JBAUTZ010000042.1:0-1688 GCA_049582445.1 Burkholderiales bacterium | reverse complement strand
TGCGCAGCACGTTCATCGTCGGCTTTCCCGGCGAGACCGAGGCCGAGTTCGAGCAGCTGCTCGCGTTTCTCGAGGAAGCGCAGCTCGACCGGGTCGGCTGCTTCGCCTATTCGCCCGTGGCGGGCGCCGCGGCGAACGAGCTGCCGGATCCGGTGCCGGATGAAGTGAAGCAGGAGCGGCGCGCGCGACTGATGCAGCTGCAAGCGGCGGTGAGCGCGGCGCGTCTGCGCGCGAAGGTCGGCAAGCGTCTGCGGGTGCTGGTAGACGAGGTCGATCGGAAAGGTGCCATCGCGCGCTCCAGCGCGGATGCACCGGAAATCGACGGCGTGGTGAGAGTGCAGGACGGCACGGGGCTCAGGCCCGGCGATTTTGCCGAGGTCATCGTGGAACAGGCCGACGAGCACGACCTGGCGGCCCGGCTGGCGCTCTGAACAACGGCAAGGAGGCGATATGGCAGCGCGTGAAGTGGTGGTGGTTTCCGGAGTACGCACGGGGATCGGCGATTACGGTGGCGCCCTCAAGGACCAGCCTCCCACCAGGCTCGGTGCGATCGCCATCAGGGAAGCGGTCGCGCGGGCCAAGATCGATCCGGCGAGCGTTGGCCACGTGGTCGTCGGCAGCGTCATCCATGGCGAAGCGCGCGACATGTACGTGTCGCGGGTGTCGGCGATCGATGCCGGGCTGCCGGTCGGCACGCCCTGCCTGACCGTCAATCGCCTCTGCGGCAGCGGCTTGCAGGCCATCGTCTCCGCCTCGCAGCACATCCTGCTCGGCGACGCCGACGTGGCGATCGGTGGCGGGGCGGAAAGCATGAGCCGCGCCGCCTACTTTCTGCCCGGTGCGCGCTGGGGCACGCGGATGGGCGACGGCGCGGTCGTCGACGCGATGACCGGCGCCCTGCACGACCCGTTCGGACACGGACACATGGGCGTGACGGCGGAAAACATCGCCGCCAAGTACGGCTTCACCCGCGAGCAGCAGGACGCGTTCTCGCTCGAATCGCACCGGCGCGCGGCCAATGCGCTCGAAAAAGGCCACTTCAAGAGCCAGATCGCCCCGGTCGAGCTGAAGACCCGCAAGGGCGTCGAGCAGTTCACGCTCGACGAGCACGTGCGCAGGGACGCCAGGATCGAGGACCTGCAAAAGCTCAGGCCGGCGTTCAAGAAGGACGGCACGGTCACGGCGGGTAACGCCTCGGGCCTGAACGACGCGGCCGCCGCGGTAGTGCTGATGGAGGCGAAGGCCGCGCAGCAGGCCGGCGTCAAGCCGCTGGCGCGCCTGGTGGCGTATGCGCACGCCGGCGTCGAGCCGCAGCTCATGGGCCTTGGGCCGATTCCGGCGGTCAGGAAGGTATTCGAGAAGGCCGGCCTCAAGCCCGCCGACATGGACGTGGTCGAGTCGAACGAGGCGTTTGCGGTGCAGGCCATGGCGGTCACGAAAGACCTCGGTTTCGACCCGCAGAAGGTCAATCCGAATGGCGGCGCGGTGGCGCTCGGCCACCCGATCGGCGCCACCGGCTGCATCCTGACGGTAAAGGCGCTCTACGAGCTCGCGCGCACCAGGAAGCGCTATGCGCTGGTGACGATGTGCATCGGCGGCGGGCAGGGGATCGCAGCTATCTTCGAGCGCCTGGACTAGCCGAATGCGGACGCGCAGGCTGGGAACGAGCGGTCTCCAGGTCTCGGAGC
>JBAUTZ010000041.1:0-10944 GCA_049582445.1 Burkholderiales bacterium | reverse complement strand
GCGCTCGGTGGCGGCCTCCGAAGTGCTGGCGCGCCACTTGGAGGAGGCGGGCGTGCCGTTCCGCCTGCTCAACGCGCGCCAGGACCGCGAGGAAGCGGAGATCGTCGCGCGCGCGGGCGAGCCCGCGTGCGTCACCGTGGCGACCAACATGGCGGGCCGCGGCACCGACATCAAGCTCGCGCCCGGCATCGCCGAGGCGGGCGGGCTGCACGTCATCACCACCGAGCTCAACGACTCGGCGCGCATCGACCGCCAGCTCTTCGGCCGCTGCGGCCGGCAGGGCGACCCGGGAAGCTGCGAGGCGATCCTCGCGATCGAGGAAGATCTCGTCGCATCCTTCCTGCCGCTCGCCGCGGAGCGGTTGCGCCACCTCGACGAGCTGCCGCTCGCGCTCGGGCAGGCGGTATTCACCGCCGCGCAGTGGCGCGCAGAGCGCGCGCACTCGCGCGCGCGGCGCGATCTGCTCGATCTCGACGACTATCTCGGCGACGTGCTCGCGTTCTCCGGCCGCGGCGAATAGCCGGCGCAGCGAAAGATTCCTGACATCCGTCGTGAATTTTGTAACTGGAAACTGACGCTAAACTTGCGTCAGATCTATCGTTCACCTCAGTTTGCGAGATGCATGAGGCACTTTCGTATTCTTCCGTAGAATCGACGTGCGCCTGTCTGCGATGTCAGCAATCGCTGAAGCGCCCCGTCAACATCCTGATTTTCGCGTGACAAATTGCACGCGAAGAAAAACAATCTCCTGACGAAGTAAGAAACAAGAAAGCCGATCGGCCGCCCGCCGAGGGGGAAGCGGTGGGGGGAGCCGACGGCGGTCGCGTTCCGTGGCACGGAACGCCCGAACGGAGAGCGCGGCGCATCACCGCGCAGGGAGCGTTGCATGGACTCTTACAACAAGCCGTCGCAGGCGTCCGCCTCGCGTCTTTCGATCCCCTCGCTCGCGCAGATTTTCTGGGGACCGCTCGCCAACCGCTTCCGCCGCATGGCGCAATGGCGAAGACAGGGCGTGCTGCGCGAGGCGCTGCAGGCGCAGCGCCGGCGCTTCATGCGCTTCGAGACGCTCGAGCCGCGCGTGCTGCTGTCGGCCGACCTCACGCATACGGTGGCCGCGGGGGCCGCGCTCGACGCGACGCTCAAGGTTTCCGACGTCGACGGCGCGGCGGTGGTGCAACTGGTCGACAACGGCTCGAGCGCGGTGCTGGAGGCGATCACGCTCGACCAGGACGTCAACGTCAGCGTGTACGGCAGCGACATGGGCGACCGGCTCGCGATCGGCTTCGATCGCGCCGCGCTCGCGCACCAGCTCAAGGTGCTGTTCGACGGCGGCGACGGCGGCGGCAACGAGCTCGTCGGCCCGGACCACGCCCATGGCTGGCAGCTCTCCGCGCCAGAGGCGGGCATCGTGGACGACATCTCGTTCGTCTCCTTCTCCAAGGTGCAGCACGTGAAGGGCGGCGCGGGCGACAACACCTTCGTCGTGCTCGATCCGACGACCACCACCGCGGTCGAAGGCGGCACGGGGACGAATACGCTCGTCGCGGCCGACTCGGACAACGCCTGGACGGTGAGCGGCGCCGACTCCGGCACGCTGAACGGGCAGGACTTCAGCAATATCCAGAACATCGCGGGCGGCGCCGGCAAGGATACGTTCGCCGTCGCGCCCGGCGGCAAGCTCGACGGCACGGTGAGCGGCGGCGCGGGCGAGAACACGCTCGCCGCGCCGGACCAGGACAATTCCTGGACCGTCTCCGGCACCGACTCCGGCACGCTCAACGGGCAGACGTTTACGGAGATCCAGCATCTCGCCGGCGGCTCGGGCCAGGATACGTTCACCATGGCGGCGGGCGCCCAGGTGACGGGCACGGTGAGCGGCGGCGGCGGCAACGATACGCTCGCGGGAGCCGACCAGAACAACGCCTGGACCATCAGCGGCGCGAACGCGGGGACGTTGAACGGCACGGTGTTTGCCGACATCGAGAACCTCGCCGGCGGCAGCGGCGACGACACCTTCACCGTCACGGCCGGCGGGCAGTTGAGCGGCACGGTGAGCGGCGGCGACGGCAACGACACGCTGGTCGCCTCGGACGGCGACAATACCTGGGTGATCTCCGGCGCCAACGCCGGATCGCTCAACGGTCAGGCCTTCGCCGGCATCGAGAACCTGCGCGGCGGCGCGGGCGCCGACGCCTTCGTCTTCGCCGGCGGCAACATCAGCGGCTCGATCGACGGCGGCGCGGGCGCGAACACGCTCGACTACACCGCGCTCGCGGCGGCGGTCAGCGTCGACCTCGGCGCGGGCCTCGCCACCGGCGCGGGCGCGATCGCCGACGTCACCGGCGTGATTGGGGGCTCGGGCAGCGATACGCTGAAAGGCACTGACGCCGGCGACACTTGGTCGATCACCGGCCAGGACGCGGGCAGCGTCGCGGGTGTCGCGTTCAGCGGCATCGAGAACCTCGAGGGCGGCGCAAGCGCCGATACGTTCGTGTTCGACGTTGCGGGCGCGCTCAACGGAGGAATCGATGGCGGCGCGGGCAGCGACACCGTCGCGGGCGCGAACAAGGCGAACCTGTGGAACGTGAACGGCACCGACGCCGGCACGCTGAACGGCATCGCCTACGCGAGCGTCGAGAACCTGCTCGGCGGCAGCGACAACGACACCTTCGCGCTGATGGCCGCGGGCATCGTGAGCGGCGGCATCGAAGGGGGCCTGGGCGCCGACACCGTGCGCGGCCCGCAGCGCAAGACCGTGTGGCGCTTCACCGGGCAGGGCAAGGGCAACGTCGGCGGCGTGGCCTCGTTCACGGGGATGGAAGGGGTCCAGGGCGGCACGGACGATGACGTTTTTGCGTTCGACAACGGCGCCGACTTCGGCGGCCCGATCGACGGCGGCGGGGGAGCTGACACGCTCGACTATTCCGCCTACACCACGCCGGTCGAAGTGGACCTCGCGGCGGGAACCGCGACCGGCGCTTCGGCCTTCAGCGGGATCGCCAGCGTCATCGGCGGCGCGGCTGCCGACACGCTCAAAGGCCCTGCGGCCGACAGCACCTGGACGGTCAGCGGCGCGAACAGCGGCGACGTTGGGGGCGTCAGCTTCAGTAACTTCGAGAATCTGCAAGGCGCGGCGAACAACCAGGACACGTTTGCGTTCGGGGCGAGCGGCAGCCTCAGCGGTGCGGTAGATGGCGGCGCGGCCGGATTCGACACGCTCGTGCTTGCGGACGGCGCGTTCAACAGCGTCGTCTATACGGCGACCGGGCCCGACTCAGGATCGATCGACCGCGACGGAAGCTTTATCACGTTCTCGGGTTTCGAGCCGGTCATCGACTCCACGTCCGGCGACAAGACGGTGGACATCACGACTTCTCCATGGAACACAACCACCGGTGACGACGTCATCACCATCTCGGGAAGCGGCGGTGCGGTTACCGTCGAGGGAAACGGTACGTTTGAAAAGGTGACATTCAATGCCTTGTCTTCGACCAATTCCGTGACGGTCAACTCGGACAAGGGCAACGACACAATCCTCGTCAAGGATCTCGGCACGTTCGGCGGCACGTTGAACATCAACGCCGGCGACGGGAACGACACGATCAAGCTCGACGCTCTCGACAGCGCGGTGACCTACAACGTCGACGGCGGCAACGACACCGACACCGTGACCTTCGACGCCTCGTCTGGAGGCTTCGCTGGGGCACTGTCTCTGGTTGGCTCGACTCTGACGGGCGGCGGAAGCACCGTCACGCTGCAGACCGGCACGATAGAGAAGATCGACGACGCGAACGTCAATGCCGCGGCCGGTGCGCTGAAAAGTTTGCTGGACGACCTGGAGAAGGTGTCGGATGCCGCCAGGAACGCCGTCGCACTGGGCGGCTCGGTCAACAAGTTCGCCAGCCAGTTGCCGCTCCTCTTCGGCGGCGACCAGAACACCCTGAACCTCGACAACGTGGTCGCGTTCGCCGATGCGATCGACGCGGTGCGCGCTGATCTCCATTCCTACTACAACAGCCTCGGTGCGAGCTTCACTCTGAACGATCTGCAGAGCAGGATTCGAGGGATTCTTGACAACTTGGTGCACTACGCGGGATCGGTCGTCGGCGACTTTGCGCCCACGCTTAGTGCCACGGATACCGCAAACATCAAGATCGCTCTGGATGGCGCTATCCCGGAGTCGTTGTCCTTCGTCGGCGGCGCGAATCTGGACGCGAT
Source organism: Burkholderiales bacterium (assembly GCA_049582445.1). Lineage (GTDB taxonomy): Bacteria > Pseudomonadota > Gammaproteobacteria > Burkholderiales > SG8-39 > DAHVFK01. Next base: position 6,726 of record JBAUTZ010000041.1, on the reverse strand, counting down.
CCTTGGCAACATCAACACCAAGATCAACGCCAACACAAAGCTCGCCGGCAAGATAAGTGCCTACAGCGCCGGCGGAAATGTGGCGTTCAAAGTGAACGATCCGAGCATCGCCAATTTCACTGTCAGCTGCGATGACACGGACAACGCGTTCAGCATGCTCGGCCTGCGGACCAGTCTCACCATGAAGTCGGTCGAGCCGGCACTCGGTTCCCTGACGGGGGCCGCGGGCAAGCTCGTCCAGCTCGCCGACACCTGGATCACATTCGATTCGGGCACGCCAAAGCTGAGCATCGACCTCCCGTTCAACCTCAGCCGCGCGGACACGTTCGGCCTGGATTTCGGTAAAGCCGCACGCGACCTCCACGGCCTCAACTTCGACGCGACCGCGCAGGTCACCGCGACGGCGACGGTAGCAGCCGACCTGAATCTCGGCCTGACCCTCGACAACGCGCACACGTTCGACGTCACGGTGAACAGCTTCTCGGCCGAGGCGAAGGCGAGCGCCACGCTCAGCGCGGATGTGAGCTTCGGCTTCCTGGGGGCTCATGTGACCGGCCCCATCACTCTCGATGCGGGAGTTACGACAACTTCGCCGATCCACCTCACCGATCTGGAAAGCGGACTCCTCGGATCTGGGAGCCCGCTCAGCGCGAACCATTCCGATTTCACCGCCGACTTCCAGGTCTCGGTGGGCGGCGGGCTGAACGACGGGGGCAGCGCCTACAACCCGAGCGGCCTCAAGCTCCAGCTGCTCTCCGGGGCTAACCCATTCGACCCGTCGACCTTCGGCTTCGACAAGTTCACGACGGACGGCGACTTCACGAATCTGTTCAACTTCAACAACCTCAGCCCGGCGGGGATGATCACGCTGCTCAAGAAGCTGGCGGGCAGCCTCGACGACGCGGCGAATTCCAACGTCTTCTCCGCGTCCAATATCCCCTTCGTCGGCGGCACGATCAGCGATGCGCTCGACCTGGTGAAAACTGCGCAGAAGGCGATCCTGTTCGACGACGGAGGCGACGGCACCGACGACGGCACGGCCCTGGTGACCGACCTGAACAACGCGCTCGCGACCGCGACCGATTCCAACGGTCTCACAGTGGGACTGAGCAATCGATTCCTCGTGCAAGGTGACGGCACTCACGTCTCGCTCATCGCGACCGACGGTGGCATCACAGGCTTTTCCGCGTCTGGCTTGTCGGCGGTTGGGATCGACGGCGCTGCAACCTTCAGCAATGGCGCTTGGAGAATCACCGGCACGCCCATCGGTTATGGCGCCGACGGCACGCTTACTTTGGTCGTCAACGGGACCGACACGTATCACGTGACGGTAACTGGAACCGGGGGCAATGCAAAGATCGGCAACGACGTGCCGAAGCTGGTCAACGCGGCGGGCGCGCCGACATTCCACAGCGCCCAGGAATTCGCGAGTCACCTGGCGACGTTGCTCGGTCTTGCGCCGAGCGATATCGGCGCGAATTTCGACAGCGCCTTGCATGCCCTGACCTTCCACCTCAAGTTCGATGCGCCGATCCCGCACCTGACGCTGCCGGTGAACTTCAACCTGGACCTGGGGTCATTCGCGGGCGTCAAGTCGGACGGCACGATCAGCATCACGCCGGACGCAGGGATCGATCTCACCTTCGGCGTCGACCTGGGCGCCGGAGGGGGGCAGCTCGACGACACCAAGAACCTGACCAACGACCTCACGCAGCCGGTCGACATCCCGGTCAATCCGGCGTTCACCGGCGGCGACGTCTACACGGTGCACGACCGGCTGTCGTCCGATGCGTCGTTCAACCTGGTGTTCGGCGGGCACAGCTATGCGGTGACCGTCACCAAGGCGAGCACCGACCAGAACGCGAATATCGGCGATCTCGTCAGCGACCTGACGGACGCGCTGAAGAATGCGACGAAAGACGATGGCACAACAGGCGTCGACCTCACTTCGAGCTTCGACGCGTCCAACGACGGCTCGCTCCTCGTCCTGTCCTCGAGCAGCGCGTTCACCTTGAAGGGCGACTCGAAGCTCGGGTTTCTTTCGTCCATGGACGCGGTGTCCGACGGCAGCAAGTTCTCCGTCAAGGCGGCGAACGCAGTGCCGGACATCGTCGGCAATCTGCCGACCAATGGTGACGCCTCCTTCACCATCCAGATGGCGGACAACACGATCGCGACGATCCAGGTTCTGGCCAGCGCCACGGCGGAAAACCGGACCGTTCTCGACCTGCTGAACGACGTCAGGAATGCGCTTGCTTCGTCGGCCGTCAAAGGCGCCATCGAGGTCGACACCCAGGGCAATGCGCTGGTGTTCAAGTCGACGAACGCCACGGCCTTCACCATCACTGCGGGCACCGGGGCGGACAAGCTCGGCCTCAGCGGGACGCATGACTCGAACACCTACGACCTCGTCATCACGCTGAGAGACGGCAGCAAGTACAACGTCGCCCTCAAGACCAGCGCGAGCCCGGACCAGACCGCGTGCGCCACCATCGGGGACGTGAAGGCCGCGATCGCACGCGATACGCAAAACAAAGTCACGGTCGGTTTCAACACGCAGGGGACTGCGCTCCTTCTGACCGACACGACGTCGGGCTCGGGGACGTTCCGCGTCGAGGCGATCAACGGCTCCGGTGCCGGCGGCAAGCTCGGCATCGTGGCCTCCGACTCGGCCGGCCCCGGCGACACGCCGGACGGCACGATCACGGGCGCGCCGATCGTCGGAATGCCACTCGCCGACCGGCTCTTCATCAAGGCACCGGGCAACGGCGATCCGTCGATGCTGCACGCCACGCTCAAGTTGGATACCGGCTCGGGCATCTCGGCCGACGCGAACTTCGGCTTCGTCGGCGTCCATCTGGACAATCCTGGAAACATCATCGACGCCGGCCTCACGGCGTCGCTCAAGGACCCGAATTTGGACGGCAGGATCACGCTTGCGGAGATTGCCGGAGCAATCACTACCAATCCGACGTCGCTTGTCGATGGTCCGACCCTGAAGATCGACCCGCAGAATTTGGGCCACAACAAGCTGGTATTCAACCTGTCGGTTTCGCCGAGCACCTCATTCTTCAATCCCACTGGACAGGTGACGTTCACGGTCGACAGCCTCATCCCGCCGCACGTGTCAGTCAGCGCCGACTCGAACCTAGACGATCTCTTCAAAAACTTCGGCAACCTGAGCTTCGACAACATCCTGGCGGTGTTGACTCAGCTCGTCGTCGGCGACCCGAACAACCCGAACGACGGGCTGGCCGGATTCCTGTCCGCGGGGCCGCTGGGCAGCTTCAAGATCCCGCTGCTCAACGTGAGCGTGAGCGATCTCGTCTCCAACCTGGACAAGTTCACCGCGGCGCTGCAGTCGCTGCAGTCGAACCCCGCCGGCAGCCTGCAGAAGCTCGGGGAGAAGCTGACCGAGGCGCTCGGCGTGCCGACCACGCTCTCGCTCGAAAGCCACAAGAACCTGGAATTCAAGTTCTCGTTCAGCGACGACTTCAGCAAGGGCCTCAATCTGACCATACCGGCCAACCTGCTCCCCACGGGCTTCCAGCTTTCGGGTGCGGCAGGGCTCGAGTTCGGCGCGCACCTCGACCTTACCCTGGACTTCGGCCTGGATCTCTCGAGCATCGATCCCCTGAATCCGACCGCTCTGCCCAGCATCTACGTCTACACCGGCGCCGGTCACACCGAGCTTTCCGGCACGGCCACGATCAAAGGGGATGACCTCAACTTCCTGGCCGGAATCGGCCCGCTCGCGGTCTCGATCGAGAACGGCAGCGCCGAGATCGACGGCCATTTCAAGGTCACGACTTCCGATAACGACGGAACGAGCGACGGCAAGGTCAGCCTGACCAATTTTCTCGGCAGCTTGAACGCGGACCTCGGCGGCACCGTCTCCGCCAATCTGCCGGTGAGCTTCAACGGCGTGAGCATCGGCAGCATTGCGATCGCGGATTTCTCCGATCCGAACAATCCGAAGCCGGCCGATCTGCTCACGTTTGACCCGACGAGCAACTTCAAGGCCGACCTGACGCTTCCGGACCTGAGCAACATCAGCCTGTTCGACGACCTGCTCCTCTCCGGGCAGGGGATAGACCTCTTCCTCGGCGGCTTGCAGGACCTCCTGTCGGGCAAGGTGTTCGGCGGAACGAAGATCCCGCTCATCGGCGACCAGCTCGCCCAGGCCGGCAAGTTCATCGAGAAGCTCCGCAACGATTTCGTGGCTCCCTACGAGCAGGCGATCCAGTCGGCCAAGAACGCCGCCGACAATTTCGCCAAGCCCGAGAGCAACGTCATCTCGGGCGTGCTGTTCGACCTGCTCGGGCCGGGCACGTCCACCAAGCCGGGCCTCGGTCTCCTGAAAGCCCTGGCGGGCCACGAGAACGGTACGGCGCAGCAGGACTACGTCGATCTCATCACCAACCTGGACAAAGTCCTCGCCGGGCAGGTTCCGCAGGATCAGGGCAAGATCGAGTGGGACTTCACGCTCGGCGGCACGTACGACGTCGGGCCGAACATCAATCTCGACCTCGGGCTGCCCGGCCTCGGCCTGAGCATGGACGGCACGGTCGACGTCAAGCTCAATTGGACGCTGCACCTCGGCATCGGATTCAACTACACCGACGGCTTCTACCTCGTCATCGGCGATCCCAAGGATCCGACCGACACGAACTGGAAGGACCTGGACGTCGGCCTGAACGTCGCGTTCGCCGACGGATTCGTCCTGTCGGGCCAGCTCGGGTTCCTGCAACTCACCGCAACGAATCACGACCTCTACCAAGGAAACGACGGCAACTTCACAGACCAAGTTTTCACGACAAAAGGAACGGGGGTAACGGCCGACTTCGCTATCGACCTGACCGACGGCGGCAGCACCAGCAACCATCTGCCGTTCGCGGACATCGGCAACCTCCAGGTTACGCCGCAGGTGAAGGCCGCAGCGGCCCTCGAGGCGAACCTCTCGCTCGGGCTCAATCCGGGAGTGGTCGGCGCCAGCGTCGCCTCCGGCATGCCGAAGGTCCTCGCCGACCTCGTTCTCGACTGGTCGCTCGATGACAACCACGACGCCAGCGACGGCCTCCAGTTCGTAAACCTCTCCAACCTCGGCGACGCGATGCAGGCGGGGTTGAACCTGGTCGACTTCAGCAATCTGCGGCTCGACGTCGGGAGCTTCGTGAGCAACGTGCTCGGCCCGATCGTGGAGAAGGTGAAGGAGGCCACCGCGCCCTTCCAGCCAATCATCGACATCATCACCACGCCGATCCCCGTCATTTCGGACCTGGCGGGCTCGCCAATCACGCTGCTCGATCTCGCCGCGAGCTTCGGCCATGTGGACAAGGGCTTCATCTACGCCCTCGCGGACATCATCGACTTCGTCAATTCGATTCCCGATCCCGGCACCACCGACGGGCTGGAAATCCCGCTGATGGGCTCGGACTTCAAGCTCTTCGACCGGGGCGACAGCACCCACGCCTGGACCCCGGACTCCAGCCTAAGCGACAAAGCCGACGCGCTGATCAGCGCGGCCGGGACGCTCGACACGAACCTGGAGCAGTCGATCGCGAACATGAGCGTGCCCGGCACGGGCAACGCGGGCGCCGCGAACAAGGCGGCCAAGGACGCCCTGACCGGGATGTTCAGCGGCAAGGGCAGCGCAGGCGATAAGGACAGCGGGTTCAGCTTCCCCTTGCTCAAGGATCCCAAGCAGATCCTGTATCTGCTGATGGGCAAGAACAGCGACATCGGGCTCGTCGAGTACCGGATGCCGAAACTGGACTTCGAATTCGACTACAGCCAGTTCTTCCCGATCTTCGGGCCGCTCGGGGTCTCGATCACCGGCACGGTCGGCCTCACGATCGACTTCGGGTTCGGCTACGACACGCGCGGCATCAGGGAATTCGTCGACTCCAAAGGGACGCATCCGGAGCTGCTCGTCGACGGCTTCTACCTCACCGACCTCGACACGAAGGGCAACGACATCCCGGAGCTGACGCTCTTCGGCGGCATTGCCGCGGCGGCGGAGCTCAACCTGGGCATCGCCCAGGCGGGGGTCGCCGGCGGGATCGGCGTGGAAGTGGACTTCAACCTGCACGATAACGACCACGACGGCAAGGTGCGGCTCGGCGAGATGGCCGGCAACATTTACGACGAGGCGGTCCTCAACAACGACCCGGTCTTCGCGCCGCTCGCCATCTTCGACGTCACGGGCGCGGTGTTCGCCCAGCTCTCCGCGTTCCTCAAGATCGACCTGTTCTTCTGGCAGTTCGACCAGTCGTGGAACATCACTCCGAAGATTACCCTGGTCGATTTCTCGATCGAGTTCGGCCGGGTTGCCAAGCTCGCTACCCTGAGCGATAGCGGCGACCTGCGGCTCAACATGGGCCCGTACGCGAATTCTCGCCTGAATGGGGACATGACCGACGGCGCCGAGACCTTCACCGTGACGCACGTCAGCGGCTCGGCCGGCGATGAAACGCTCGAGGTGTCCTCGCCGTTGGCGAGCCACCCGCAGACCTACGAGCACGTCAAGAAGCTGATCATCGAGGGCGGCGAAGGGGTCGACAAGATCACGGTGAATGGCGTGCTCTCCGACATGGACATCTCGGGCGGCGCGGGAGACGACGTGATCGACCTGACCGGCAGCCTCGGGGACTCGGTCATCCACGGCGATGCGGGCGACGACACGATCACGGGCGGCGACGGCAAGGACGTCATCTACGGCGGCCT
>JBAUTZ010000040.1:0-2322 GCA_049582445.1 Burkholderiales bacterium | reverse complement strand
GGATTCACGCAGATCTCGGTATCCCACCGCGTCAGCCCGCTGATGAAGCTGGTCGGGCGCGGCGACACGACCGTGGTCGACGCGTACCTGTCGCCGATCCTGCGCCGCTACGTCGACGGTGTCGCGGCGGAGCTCTCCGGGGTGCGGCTGCTGTTCATGCAGTCGAGCGGGGGCCTCGCCGACGCGCGGCGCTTCCAGGGCAAGGACTCGATCCTGTCCGGGCCGGCCGGAGGCATCGTCGGCGCGGTGCGTACGTCGCTCGCCGCGGGCTTCGAGCGCATCATCGGCTTCGACATGGGCGGTACCTCGACCGACGTGTCGCACTACGCAGGCGAATTCGAGCGCGAATTCGAGACCCGGGTGGCGGGCGTTCGCATGCGGGCGCCGATGATGAGCATTCACACCGTCGCCGCGGGCGGCGGCTCGATCCTGCATTTCGACGGCGCGCGCTACCGGGTGGGACCGGACTCGGCCGGCGCGAATCCGGGGCCGGCGTGCTATCGGCGAGGGGGGCCGCTGGCGGTGACCGACGCCAACGTGATGCTGGGGCGGATTCAGCCGGAACACTTCCCGCGCGTGTTCGGGCCGGCGGCGGATGAGCCGCTCGACGACGCGGTCGTGCGCCTGCGGTTCGAGGAGCTCGCCGCGCGCATCGGCGACGGCCGCTCGCCGGAGGAGGTCGCCGAGGGCTTCATCGAGATCGCCGTCGGCAACATGGCGAACGCCATCAAGCACATCTCGGTGCAGCGCGGACATGACGTCACGGCCTACACGCTGTGCTGCTTCGGCGGCGCGGCAGGGCAGCATGCCTGCCGGGTGGCGGACGCGCTGGCGATGACGCGCGTGTTCATCCACCCGCTCGCCGGCGTGCTCTCGGCCTACGGCATGGGGCTCGCCGACCAGACCGCGATGCGCGAGCAGGCGCTCGAAGTTCCGCTCGACGACGCGGGAAGCTGCCTGATCGAGGAGGAACTGGAGCGGCTGGCGATCGCGGCGCGCGAGGAGCTGCGGCGCCAGGGCGTGGCGCAGGAGCGCATTGCCGTGCTGCGGCGCGTGCACCTGAAGTACGAGGGCACCGACACCGCGCTCGTCGTAGGTCTCGGCACGCCCGTGGCGATGCGCGCGCAATTCGACGAGGCGTACCGCAAGCAGTTCTCATTCCTGATGCCCGGCCGGCGGCTGATCGTGGAAGCGGTATCGGTCGAGGCGGTCGCCGCGGGCGAGGCGCCGCGCGAGATGGTCCGCGAAGCCGGTGCGGCGGGCGCCGCGCTTCGTCCGGCCGACCGGGTACGGATGTACTCGGGCGGGCAGTGGCATTCGACGCCGCTCCACCGGCGCGAACGGCTCGTGCCCGGCGACACGCTCGAAGGGCCGGCAATCATCGCCGAGGCGAACGCGACCACCGTGGTCGAGCCCGGGTGGCGGGCCAGCGTGACGCCGCTCGCGCACCTGGTGCTCGAGCGGGTCGTGCCGCGCGAGCGGCGCGTTGCCATCGGGACCGAAGCGGATCCGGTCATGCTCGAGATCTTCAACAACCTGTTCATGTCCATCGCCGAGCAGATGGGATTGCGGCTGCAGAACACCGCCTATTCGGTCAACATCAAGGAGCGGCTCGATTTTTCCTGTGCCCTGTTCGACGACCAGGGCAACCTGATCGCCAATGCGCCCCACATGCCGGTGCACCTGGGCTCGATGGGCGAGTCGATCAAGACCGTGATTCGCGAAAATGCGGGCCGCATGCGTCCGGGAAACGTTTACATGCTCAACGCGCCCTACAACGGCGGCACCCATCTCCCGGACGTGACCGTGATTACGCCGGTGTTCGACGATGCGGGGCGCGAGATCCTGTTCTACGTCGGTTCGCGCGGCCATCACGCCGATATCGGAGGCACCACTCCCGGCTCCATGCCGCCCGATTCGGCCACGGTCGACGAGGAAGGCGTGCTGATCGACAATTTCCTGCTGGTCGAGGCCGGGCGACTTCGCGAGCACGAGGCGCGCGCGCTGCTTGCCTCGGGCCGCTACCCGGCGCGCAACATCGAGCAGAACCTGGCCGACCTGCGCGCACAGATTGCCGCGAACGAGAAGGGGGTGCAGGAGCTGGGTCGCATGGTCGAGCACTTCGGCCTGGACGCGGTCCGCGCCTACATGCGCCACGTGCAGGACAACGCCGAGGAATCGGTGCGGAGGGTGATCGGCGTGCTGCGCGATGGCGAGTTCGAGTACCCGATGGACAATGGCGCAGTCATCCGGGTCGCGATCCGGATCGGCGCCGAGCGGCGCAGCGCAACCATCGACTTCAGCGGCACGTCGGCGCAGTTG
>JBAUTZ010000039.1:0-3261 GCA_049582445.1 Burkholderiales bacterium | reverse complement strand
GGTACTGCTCGATCGGCGCGACCGACATCGCGACCAGCCCGCCGAGCACGATCAGGATCGAGATGACCGACGACAGGATCGGCCGGTCGATGAAGAAGTGGGTGAACATGAGGCGCTACGGCTTCTTCGCCGCCGCAGCCGGCTCTTTCGCGGCGCCGGGCTCGACCACCTGGACCGGTTTGCCCGGCACCACCTTGAGCACGCCTTCGACCACCACGCGGTCGCCGGCGTGCAGCCCGCTCTGGATCACGATGTCCTTCTCGCCATAATAGTCGCCGACCACCACCGGGCGCACCTCGGCGGTGCCGTCGGGCTTGACGACGTACACCAGGTGACCGTTGGAGCCCTGCTGCACCGCGAGTTGCGGCACCACGATCGCGTCCGGGCGCGTCGAGCCCTCGACGTACGCGGTCACGAACATGCCCGGGCGTAGCTCCCTCTTGGAATTGGGCAGCACCGCTCGCACCAGGAACGAGCCGGTGTCCTGGCTGAACGACGGATCGGCGAAGCTGATCTTGCCCTTGTCCGGATAGACGCGGCCGTCGGGCATCTTCAGCTCGACCTGGTAGGCGTCGTCCTTGGGCGTGACCACCAGGCCCTTCTCGCGCAGCTCGCGGATCTGCGCCATCTGGTTCTGCGACACGCTGAAGTTGACCCAGATCGGGTCGATCGCCGCGACGTAGGTGAGCTTCGAGTCGGGCGACATGGCGTTCAGGTACGCACCCTCGCGCATCAGCGAGCGGCTGGCGATGCCGGTCACCGGCGTGCGGATCGTGCAATAGCCGAGGTTGAGCTCGGCCTCCTTCACCTTCGCCTGCGCGGCGAACACCGCCGCGGTGGCCGCTTCGAACTCGCCGGTGGACTTGTCTAGGTCGTACTGCGACACCGCATTCTGCGCCGCGAGCGGCTTGACGCGCTCGAGCGTGGCACGCGCGGTAAACAGGCGCGCCTGCTGCGCCGCGAGCTCGCCCTTCGCCGCGTCGAGCTGCGCCTGGAACGGCTTCGGGTCGAGCTGGAACAGGATCTGCCCTTCCTTCACCAGCTCGCCCTCGTGGTAGGCGATCTTGTCGAGGAACCCCGAGACGCGCGCGACGATGTCGACCTGGCGCGAGCTCTCGGTCTGGGCGACGAAGGTCGGCGTGTAGGGAATGGTCAGCGGCTTCACTTCCATCACGGTGACCTGAGGCGCTGGCGGCGCCGCCTTGGGCGCCTCTTTCTCGCAGCCCGCGGCGAGCACGGCGAGGACCAGCAAGGCGATCGATCCGGCACGCGCCGGAAGCACTCCAGTCATAAGCTCCCCCTTCGTCCCCTGCTAGGCCATGATGTTAACGCCGCCGTCGACGTACAGCGTCTCGCCGGTGATGCGGCGCGCGTACGGCGTGGCGAGGAACGCGACCGCGAAGCCGACGTCCATGATGTCGACCAGCTCGCCGACCGGCGCGCGCTGGACCGCTTCGTTCAGCAGCAGGTCGAAATCCTTCAACCCCGAGGCGGCGCGCGTCTTGAGCGGACCCGGCGAGATGGCATGCACGCGGATCTTGCGCGGGCCGAGCTCGTAGGCGAGGTAGCGGCATGAGGCTTCCAGCGCTGCCTTGACCGGCCCCATGACGTTGTAGTTCGTCACCACCTTCTGCGCGCCGTGGTAGCTCATCGCGACCATGGTACCGCCCTCGCTCATCAGCGGCGCGGCGAGCCGCGCCATGCGGATGAACGAGTGCACCGAAACATCCATCGCCACGCCGAAGCCGGCGGCCGAGCACTGGAGCAGTCCGTCGGCGAGGTCTTCCTTGGGCGCGAACGCGATCGAGTGCACCAGGATGTCGAGCCGACCCCACTCCTTGCGAATGCGTTCGAACACCGCCTCCAGCTCACCCGGCTTGCTGACTTCGAGCGGCATCAGGATCGGCGCTTCGAGCTCCTTGGCGAGCGGCTCGACGTAGCCCTTCGCCTTCTCGTTCAGGTAGGTGACCGCGATCTCGGCGCCCAGCTCGCGGAAGGCCCTGGCGCAGCCCCAGGCGATCGAATGCTCGTTGGCAATGCCAACCACCAGCGCCTTCTTGCCCTGCAGCACCGGGCGCGGAACCTGGTCACTCATGCCGTCGCCTCCATCTTCAATCCGAGCACGCGCCGAGTGTGGCGCGCGATCATCAGCTCCTCGTTGGTCGGGATCGCCCAGGCCGATACTCGGCTCGAGGCGGCGCTGATGCGCGGCCCGCCCTTCGCGTTGGCGGCAGGGTCGAGCTCGACGCCGAGCCAGGCCGCCTCGCCGAGCACGCGCTCGCGGATCGCGGCCGAGTTCTCGCCGATGCCGGCGGTGAACACGATCGCATCAATTCCCCCGAGCGCCGCGGTGAGCGAGCCGAGTTCGCGCCGGATGCGGTACAGGTACAGGTCGACCGCCAGGCGCGCGCGCGGCTCGTCGCTCGCGAGCAGCGTGCGCATGTCACTCGAGATGCCCGACACGCCAAGCAGCCCCGACTCCTGGTAAATCAGCTTTTCGATTGCGCGCGCGTCCATGCGGTGCTGGTCCATGAGGTACAGCACCACTCCGGGGTCGAGGGCGCCGCAGCGCGTGCCCATCGGCAGGCCGTCGACCGCGGTGAAACCCATGGTGCTTGCGACGCCGCGCCCGGCCTGCATCGCGCACATGCTGGCGCCGTTGCCGAGATGCAGCACCACCGTGCGCCCGGCCGCGGCGCGCGCGTCGTAGCGCGCGAGCACCGAGGCGATGTATTCATAGGACAGGCCGTGGAAGCCGTAGCGCAGCACACCCTCGCGGTACAGCCGCTCAGGCAGCGCGAAGCGCTGCGCCACCTCGGGGTTCGTGCGGTGAAACGACGTGTCGAAGCACGCCACCTGCGGCAGCTTGGGCTGCCGCTCGAGCAGCAGGCGGATCGGCGCCAGGTTGTGCGGCTGGTGCAACGGCGCGAGCGGCACGAACTTCCCGAGCGCATCGACGACCGACCGGTCGACGCGCACCGGCTGCGTGTATTGCATGCCGCCGTGCACCACGCGGTGGCCGACGCCGGCGAGCTCGCTGCCGGCAAGCTCGCCCCGCAGGTACGCGACCAGGTGCTCGAGCGCGCCTTCGTGGCCAAGCTTCACGCCTTCGCCCCAGGATTTCTCCGCCTTCACCTTCCCGTCGGGCGACTTGGCGACGAAATGCGGCGCGGTAAAGAGACCCTCGATCTGGCCGCGCAACTCGAGCCGAAGCTCGTCGCCTTCGGCGATGAACAACGAGAACTTGATGCTCGAGGAGCC
>JBAUTZ010000038.1:0-39282 GCA_049582445.1 Burkholderiales bacterium | reverse complement strand
GGCGTGGCGCCAGCGAAGGAGATGCAGGCGCTGCCGCTCGGCCGCGGCGAGGTGCGGCGCGAGGGGCGGCGCATCGCGATCCTCGCGTTCGGCGCGATGCTGCGCCCTGCGCTGGAGGCCGGAGCAGAACTCGATGCCACGGTCGCCAACATGCGCTTCGTCAAGCCGCTCGACGCGGATCTGGTGCGCCGGCTCGCCGAGACGCACGAGCTACTGGTCACCGTCGAGGAGCACGCCGTCATGGGAGGTGCAGGCGGCGCGGTATGCGAAGCGCTGGCGTCGCTGGGGCTGGAGCGACCGGTCCTGCTGCTGGGCCTGCCCGACCGGTTCATCGATCACGGCGACCACGCTGCGCTGCTTGCTTCGGTCGGCCTGGATGCGGCGGGAATAGTGAAATCGGTGCGGGCGGTAATACCCGAGTAAATCAGTCGGGTGTAAACTAGGGGCCATGAAATCGAGAGACCTGTACAACATCCCCGACGTCCAGGCGAGCGCCGACACGCGCAAGCTGGCGATCGACCGGGTCGGGGTCAAGGCGATTCGCCACCCGATGCGCATCCAGGAACGCTCGGGCGGCGTACAGCACACCGTGGCGACGTTCAACATGTACGTCGGCCTGCCGCACCATTTCAAGGGCACCCACATGTCGCGCTTCGTCGAAATCCTGGAAGCGCGGGAGCGCGAGATCACGGTCGAGACCTTCCAGGTAATGCTCAAGGAGATGGTCGAGCGGCTCGAGGCGGAGGAAGGCCTCATCGAGATGAGCTTCCCGTACTTCATCGAAAAGGCCGCCCCGGTGTCGCGCGTGAAGAGCCTGATGGACTACGAAGTCAGCTTCGTCGGCGAGATCCGCAGGAAGAAGCAGACCTTCACCATGAAGGTCCTCGTCCCGGTCACCAGCCTGTGCCCGTGCTCGAAGAAGATATCCGAGCGGGGGGCGCACAACCAGCGCTCCCACGTCACGGTGAGCGCGCGGCTGAACGAGTTCGTATGGATCGAGGAGATCGTCGACCTGGTGGAGAAGCAGGCCTCGAGCGAGCTCTATGGCCTGCTCAAGCGGCCCGACGAGAAGTTCGTCACCGAGCGCGCCTACGACAATCCGAAGTTCGTCGAGGACATGGTGCGTGACGTCGCCGCGGTTCTCAATCTCGACGAGCGCATCGAGGCCTACGTGGTCGAGTCGGAGAACTTCGAGTCGATTCACAACCACAGCGCCTACGCTCTGATCGAGAAAGACAAGAACCGCAAGCAGTAAGGGGACATCGTGCCCGGGCGGTGGCGCAGGACGTTCGCCGCACTGCTTGCCAGCCTCTGTATGACGACCTCGCACGCGCAACCAGACTACGCGGCGCAGCGCGCGCGCATGGTCGCCGAAATCGAGGCGATGTACGCCGAGACGCGTTCCGAGACGGGGCTCGCATCCATGTCACCGGAGGTGCGTGCCGCGATTTCGAAGGTCGAGCGCCATCGCATGGTGCCCCCCGAACTCGCGTCGCAGGCGTACCGCAATCACCCGCTGCCGATCGGCGAGGGCCAGACCATCTCGCAGCCCTACATCGTCGCGTTGTCGACCGACCTGATCGGGCCGCGCGCCGGGCAGGTGGTGCTCGAGGTCGGCACCGGGTCCGGATACCAGGCCGCGGTTCTCGCCGAGATCGTGAAGCAGGTCTACTCGATCGAGATCGTCCCGTCGCTCGCGCACGGGGCGGCCGCGCACCTCGCCGAGCTCGGCTACCGAAACGTCGAAGTGCGCGTCGGCGACGGCTACGCCGGCTGGCCGGAGAAGGCCCCGTTCGACGGCATCATCGTGACCGCCGCCGCGCCGAGGGTGCCGCAGGCGCTTGTCGAGCAGCTCAAGCCCGGCGGGAAGATGGTGATCCCCGTGGGCGGAACCTGGAGCGTGCAGGAGCTGCTGGTCATCACGCGCCGCGCTGATGGCGGCTTCGATCGCCGCAGCGTGCTGCCGGTCCGATTCGTGCCGCTGGTGCCGGGAGACGGCGCCGCGCGTCAGTAGCGGCGGGTGAGGACCATCGACTGGCCGTCGCGCTGCATCTCGACGCGATTGAGGAAGCTCATGCCGAGCAGCGCCATGTCCAGGCCCTGCTCGAGAACCACCGCGTCGACGTTGGTGAGCGCGATCCCGCCGACCTTGACCTCGTCCAGTTTGACCCGGTACGCGATCATGTTTCCGCCGGCCGTCTGAATGATGCCGCGCGGGCCCTTGCGGTAAGCGAGCCCCAGGCGGTTGGCGTCGCTCGCGGGCAGCGCCACCATCGAGGCACCGGTATCGACCAGAAATCGAACCGCGCCGCCGTTGACGCTCCCGTCAGCGAAGAAGTGGCCGCGCGTATCCGCGGCGAGCGTGATGCGCTGGCGATCGCTTTCCGAGGCGCTCGCCGCGTACTGGCCGAGCAGTAGCGTGACGCGCTTGCCGCCGATGTCGACCACGGCCCGTTGTTCCTCGACCGACACCACGCTCACGCCCTGCGCGCTGCGGCCGACGCGCACCGTCGTTGGCGCCGCGCCGTCGATCTGGAGCACCGCCGCCTTGCCCGGGAATACCCCGACCAGGTTGATGGCGGTCGCCCAGGCGGGGAGCGCTAGGAGCTGGGCGACGAGCCCAATAAAATACAGGCCTTTCATGCGCACCCTCGAATGAAGCCCGTCGCCATCTTCAGGCACGCCAGGAGCGAAGGGCCGGGCTATTTTGCCACCTATCTCGAGCAGCGCTCAATTCCGTGGCAACTGGTCGCGCTCGACGCGGACGAGCCCGTGCCACGCAATGCCGCGCGCTACAGCGGCATCGCGCTGATGGGCGGGCCGATGAGCGTGAACGACGATCTGCCGTGGATCGCACCGCTTCTCGAGCTGATTCGCGACGCGGTGCGCCGCGACCTGCCGCTGCTGGGCCATTGCCTGGGCGGCCAGTTGATCGCAAGGGCGTTCGGCGCAACCATCGGCCCGGCCCGCGCCAAGGAGATCGGCTGGGGCCGCGTGGAAGTCGCCGCGAACGCCGTGGCGCGCGAGTGGTTCGGCGAGCTGCCGGCCTTCGAGGCGTTCCATTGGCATGGCGAAACATTCACCATTCCGCCGGGCGCGACGCGCGTGCTCGGCAGCGCGCTTTGCCCCAACCAGGGATTTGCGCTGGGGAAGCATTTCGGTCTGCAGTGCCACGTCGAGATGACGGGCGAGCTGGTGCGCAACTGGTGCGAGCTCGGACGCAGTGAAATCGAGCAGAGCGCTTCGAGCCCGGGCGTGCAGCCGGCGGAGGAAATCCAGCGGGACCTGGCTCGCCGCGTCGCGGCGCTGAACCAGACCGCGGATGTCGTTTACGGATGCTGGAGCGCCCGGCTCAGTCGCGGAAATTGATGAATTGCAGCGGCACGTCGGTCACCGACGACCGCACCAGCTGTATCGCCGCCTGGAGATCGTCCTTCTTCGCTCCGGATACGCGCAGCGCGTCGCCCTGGATCGAAGCCTGGACCTTGAGCTTCGAGTCCTTCAGCAGCTTGACCACCGATTTCGCCTTGTCCTGCGCGATCCCAGTCTTGACGGTGACCGCGCGCTTGACCTTGTCACCGGAGATCTTCTCTACGGCGCCGAGCTCCAGGCAGCGCACGTCCACGTTGCGCTTGGTCATGCGGCCGCGCAGGACATCGAGCACCTGTCCGAGCTTGAACTCGTCGTCGGCGAACGCCGTGAGCTGGAGCTCGTTCTGCTCGATGCGCGCGTCCGAACCCTTGAAATCGAAGCGGTTCGAGATCTCCTTGTTGGTTTGCTCGAGCGCGTTCCTGACTTCCTGCCGGTCAACCTGCGACACGATGTCGAACGATGGCATTGCGGCCTCCAGTTTACTGGCGGTTGAGGCGCTCGAGCTGCTCGACCCAGCGCGCGGTCGTCGCCTTGATCCACGCCACGTCCTCGGGCGAGTCGTAGCCGCTGTATACGGACAGACTCAGCGCCTTGCCCTTGAGCAGGACGAGCGTGGTGGTCGATATGGCGTAGCGCGGAGCTTGCGCCTTCTCGAACAGGCTGCCCAACAGGCCGGGCCGCCGCTCCGGGGGCAGGCGCGTGCCCTGGAGCACCGAGACCACGGTGGTGTCACGGCGCAATTCGGCGAGGAGGGACGATATGCCGCGCGGCTGCGCGTCGAGATAGGCGGGATAGTTCTCGTCCGGCGCGGGTTGCCCGAGTCCCCTAAGCGAATCCGCGACGAATTCGTCGAACTGCGAGGCCGATACCTGCTGTTGCGCCATCCCGCGCGGCGTCACGGCGATCATGTAGCGGCGCAGGTCGGGAGTGTCGCCGAGCGAGAATGCCCGCAAGTCGGCGTCGCTGATGGCGAACAGGAGAATCTTGTTCGATGCGGAGGTGAGCGACTCGCCCATCTCCTGCAGGCGCGGAGAGCCGGTAAACGAGGTGTCCGCGAACCCCGGAGGGGCGTCGAGCCCGAGGCGAGCCGTGCCCAGCTGCACCGCGAACGGCGCGGCCCACGCCGGCGCGGCGGCGAGCAGGAGGGCGGCGAGCCAGGCGCGCATGCTCAGCGGCGTTTCTTGCCCAGGCGGGCGGCAATGCGCATGCGCAGCGCATTGAGGCGGATGAAGCCGGCGGCGTCCGCCTGGTTGTAGGCCCCCCTGTCGTCTTCGAAGGTGGCGATCGACGGGTCGAACAGGGAGTTCTTCGAGGCGCGACCCGTGACCAGCACGGTGCCCTTGTAGAGCTTCAGTCGGACAGTTCCGTTGGCGTTCGCCTGTGAGGCGTCGATGAGCCCCTGCAGCAGCCTGCGCTCCGGGCTGAACCAGTAGCCGTTGTAGATCACGCGCGCGTAACGCGGCATCAGGTCGTCCTTGAGGGCTAGCACTTCGCGGTCGAGCGTGATCGACTCGATCGCGCGGTGCGCCTTGAGCATGATGGTCCCGCCCGGCGTCTCGTAGCAGCCGCGGCTCTTCATGCCGACGTAGCGGTTCTCGACGATGTCGAGCCGGCCGACGCCGTGCCGGCCGCCGATCACGTTCAGCTTTGCGAGCACCTGCGCGGGGGACATCTTCCTGCCGTTGACCGCGACGATGTCGCCCTTGCGGTACTCGAGCTCGACGTGCTCCGGGCGATTGGGCGCCTTCTCGGGCGAGACGGTAATGCGCCACATCGACTCCTCTGGCTCGAAATCCGGATCCTCGAGCACGCCCCCCTCGTAGGAGATGTGCAGCAGGTTCGCGTCCATCGAGTAGGGGGCGCCGCCCTTGCGCTTCTTGAAATCCACCGGGATCCCGTGGCGGTCGGCGTAGGCGAGGAGCTTCTCGCGCGACAGCAGGTCCCACTCGCGCCACGGCGCGATGATCTTCACGTCGGGCATCAGCGCATAGGCGCCCAGCTCGAAGCGCACCTGGTCGTTGCCCTTGCCGGTGGCTCCGTGGGAAATCGCGTCGGCGCCGGTCCTGCGCGCGATCTCGACCAGGTGCTTGGCGATTAGCGGCCGGGCGATGGATGTACCGAGCAGGTACTCGCCCTCGTAGACCGCATTGGCGCGGAACATCGGATAGACGAAATCGCGCACGAATTCCTCGCGCAGGTCCTCGATGAAGATCCGCTTCACCCCCAGCATCTTGGCTTTCCTGCGGGCGGGAGCGAGCTCCTCGCCCTGGCCGATGTCCGCGGTGAACGTGATCACCTCGCAGCCGTACTTGTCCTGCAGCCACTTGAGGATCACCGAGGTGTCGAGTCCGCCCGAATAGGCGAGGACGACCTTCCTGATGCGCTGCGTGTTTTGCTTGGCCATCATTTATCCACTTTGCCCAGTAACAGGTATTCCATGAGCGCCTTCTGCGTGTGCAGCCGGTTCTCGGCTTCGTCCCAGACCACGCTATGCGGCCCGTCGATCACCTCCGCCGCGACTTCCTCGCCGCGGTGCGCGGGTAGGCAGTGCATGAACAGGGCGTCCGGCTTCGCCGCCCGCATCATGTCGCCGTCGACCTGCCAATCCTGGAAGTCGCGCTTGCGCTCGGCGTCCTCCGATTCCATGCCCATGCTGGTCCAGACGTCGGTGGTGACCAGGTCCGCGCCGCGTACCGCCTGCATCGGATCGCGAAACTCCTCGTAGTGGTCGGTGCCGTACAGTCCGGCCCGCTCGGGCTCGACCTCGTAATCCGGGGGGGTCGACACGTGAACGTTGAAGCCGAACACCTCGGCGGCCTGAAGCCAGGTGTTGCAGACGTTGTTCGAGTCTCCGATCCACGCCACGGTCCTGCCCTTGATCGAGCCGCGCTGTTCGATGAACGTGTAGATGTCGGCCAGGATCTGGCAGGGGTGGTATTCGTTGGTCAGGCCGTTGATCACCGGCACGCGCGAATGCCGCGCGAAGCGCTCGATCACTTCCTGCTCGAAGGTGCGGATCATGACGAGATCGCACATCCGGGAGATCACCTGGGCGGCGTCCTCGACCGGCTCGCCGCGCCCGAGCTGGGAGTCGCGCGTGCTGAGGAAGATCGCGGCGCCTCCGAGCTGGTGCATTCCCGCCTCGAACGAAAGCCGTGTGCGCGTCGACTGCTTCTCGAAGATCATGGCCAGCGTGCGGTCTTCGAGCGGCCAGTAGCGCTCGTAACGCTTGAAGCGCTCCTTGATCCAGCGCGTGCGCGCGATCAGGTGCTCGTATTCGCCGAGCGCGAAGTCCTTGAACTGCAGGTAGTGGCGCACGCTCATGGCGAGGCGTTCAGTGCGATGCGGCGACCTGGGGCGGGGCGGCGTCGCGCGCCAGGAAGGACTTCACCAGTGGGGCCAGGCGCGCGACGGCCTCGCGTCCCTCGGCTTCGCTCATCACCAGCGGCGGCAGCATGCGCACGACGCTGTCCGCCGTGACGTTGACTACGAGTCCCGCATCGAGCGCCGCGCGCACCAGCTCGCCGCAGGGGCGATCGAGCTGCACGCCGATCATCATTCCCATGCCCCGGATCTCGACCACCCCGGGAACGCCGGCGAAGGCCGCCGCGAGTGCCTCGCGCATCACCTGGCCGACGCGCGCGGCGTTCTGCAGAAGTCCTTCCTCGCGCATCGCATCGATCGTGGTGACCACCGCCGTGCAGGCGAGCGGATTGCCGCCGAACGTAGAGCCGTGATTGCCGGGCTTGAGGACGCCGGCGCCCCGCCCGCCCGCCACGCAGGCACCCACCGGAACGCCCGAGCCCAGGCCCTTGGCGAGGGGCACGACATCCGGAACGATCCCGGCGTGCTGGTACACGAACCACTTGCCGGTGCGTCCCAGGCCGCACTGCACTTCGTCGAGCATCAGCAGCCATTCGTGGCGATCGCAGAGCTCGCGCAGGCCGCGCAGATACTCCATCGACGATACGTTTATGCCGCCTTCGCCCTGGATCGGCTCGACCAGCACCGCGACGACGTTGCGGTTGATCTCGGCGATCCTCTGCACGGCGCCCAGATCGTTGTACGGTGCGCGCACGAACCCCGACACGAGCGGCTCGAAGCCTGCCTGCACCTTGCGGCTGCCGGTGGCCGAAAGGGTCGCCAGGGTCCGGCCGTGAAACGAGTTCTCCATCACGACGATCGTCGGCTCCTGCACGCCCCGGTCGTGGCCGTACTTGCGGGCGATCTTGATCGCCGCTTCGTTTGCCTCGCAGCCGGAGTTGCAGAAGAACACTTCCTCGAGGCCGGTGATCTCGGCGATGCGGTCGGCGGCGGCTTCCTGCACGGGAATGCGGAACAGGTTCGAGGTATGCAGCACGCGTGCCGCCTGGTCGGCGAGCGCGCGCACGAGCTTCGGGTGCGCGTGGCCAAGCGTGCTCACCGCAATGCCGGCGAGCGCATCGAGGTACTTCCGGCCCGTGTCATCCCACAGCCAGACCCCTTCGCCGCGCACGAAGGCCACCGGCTGGCGCGCGTAGGTATTCATCACATGGGACATGTCGCACCCCCCAAATGCAAACGGCGGCCCGCGCCGCCGTCACGATCGTTCGACGTCATGCTAGCACAGGGTTTCGGCCGCGGTCATCCTATGCTGCGCAGTGATTTTTCCTCGCTCCGGCTGAGCACCCGCAGGCACGGAAGATATCCCTCGTACACGATTCCGTGCAGCTCCATGCGCTTGTGCGAACGCAGCAGATCGCCGAGGTATTCGGCCACCTCCGACGTGATCAACTGACCCGGCACCAGCACCGGGATGCCCGGCGGGTAGGGCACGATCTGATCGGCGCATATGCGCCCGGCGAGGGCCTTGCTGATGCGCTCGCGGTCGTCGAAAACCGGCACCAGCTCCCCGCCGCAGTAGTAAGCGTCTCGCGGCAGGAAGCGCAGCTGGGTGAAGCCGGGAACCTCGGGCGTCTGCACGAGCCGCCGCGGGGCGCGATGCTCGCGGGCGATGCGCATCAGCGCGTCGTACAGCCGTGACAGCTTGGATCGCGTGGTGCCGATGGTTAGCAGCAGCGTCAGGGTGTTGAACGTCGACTTCTCGGTCTGGATGTTGTAGCGCTCGAACAGTTCCTTCTGCAGATCCTCGACCGTGTAGCCGCAGCCGGAGATGTCGATCGTCACCTTGGTCGGGTCGAGGCGGATGCCGTCGCTCCTCACGTCCTCGGGCAGCAGGTCGTCGAGCTCGAGCACGCGGAACACGCGAGTCGAATTGATCTGCTCGCGAAGCTCCTTGGCGAACGCGAGCGTTCGCGAGAGCAGCTTGTAGCCCTCCATCACCGCCTGCTTGCGGGCTACGTCGAGGCTCGCGATCAGCGCGTACTGCGGGCTGGTCGAGGTATGCATGTTGAAGTTCTCCCGGAACAGGTGCTCCCTGAAGTCCCGGTCGTTCACGTGAATCATCGAGGCCTGCGAAAACGCCGACATCACCTTGTGGGTGGACTGGGTCGCGTAGTCGGCTCCCGCCTCGAGCGCGGTCGGGCGGAATTCAGGATGGAAGCGCGCGAAGCCGTACCAGGCCTCGTCGATGATCACCTTGATGCCCTTTTCGTGCGCCGCCTCGATGATCGGCGCCAGGTCGTAGCGCAGGCCGTCGTAGGTGCACGAGGTAAGGATCAGCGCCTCTGCGTCGGCGTGCTTCTCGATCGCCTCGAAAATGGTCTTCTTCGGCACGGGTCCGTACAGGCCGTACTTGCGGTTCAGGGCGCTGTCGAGGTAGACCGGATGGGCGCCCGAGAGCACTACGCCGTGGTGCACGCTCTTGTGGCAATTGCGATCGAGCAGCAGTTTTTCCCCGGGCGCGAGCAGCGTCTGGAAGATGACCTTGTTGGCGGTCGAGGTGCCGTTGGTGGCGAAGAAGGTGCGCCGCGCGCCAAACGCCTTGGCCGCCATGTTCTGTGCTTCCGCGATCACGCCTTTCGGTTCCATAAGCGAATCGAGCATCGGCACCGACACGGACAGGTCGGCGTCGAACACGTGCTCGCCCATGAACTCGTAGAAGTCATTCACCCAGGGGCTGCCGCGCAGCGACTCGCCCGAGGAGTGGCCGGGCGTGTGCCACTGGTCCTTGGCCATCCAGACGTAATTCTTGAGCTGATCGTAAAACGGCGTCTTCGCCCGTTCCTGGATCTGCGCGTTCAGGATGCGGTAGATGCCGCGGTAGTCGCGCTCCTCGCGGTAGAAGTAGCCGTCGACCGACTCCGTGAACAGCGCGTCGACGACGTCATCCTCCTTTTCCTGCGCGATCAGGATGTACACGTCCAGCTCGGGACGGAAACGCGTGATGCGCTGGACCAGCTCGATCGCGGACATCTGCAGCTTCTTGCGTCCGCTGCCGTTTTTCTTGCCTTTGCCCGGAAGCGTGTAGAGCGTGTCATCCACCAGCACCGCCTGCATGTCGCCGTCCGATTCGATCGCGGCGAGCGCTTCCTTGGCGGTGGTCACGCCGGCGAAGGTGATGCCGAGGGGATTGTCGAGCGAGCGCGCCGCCGCGTTGAGGCCTTTCACGAACTCGCGCAGGACGAGCTGCTCGTCGTTGATGACGAGAATTCGGCTGACGGGCTCGGCCATGACTACGGCGGGCGCTGCTTCAAAAGCCCGTGAAACGCAAGGGGAAATCGGCGGGCGTTGCTATAATTCGCTGTGCCCGCCGCGCGTCATTCCCGCCGCTTTGCAACGATCTGGACATGTCGCGGGAAGGTGTCCCGCCACTCGCGCGCTGTGGCGCGGAGCCGGTTACTGGAGCGCCTTGACGGCGGCCGCGAGGCGGCTCTTGTGGCGGTTGGCGGCGTTCCGATGCAGCACGCGCTTGGAGGCGCCGCGGTCGATCACGCTGTGGGAGTCCTGCAGCACCCGCGCGGCGGCGGCCTTGTCGCCGGCGGCCACGGCCTTCTTGACGTTCTTGATCGCCGTGCGCACTGCAGTGCGCAGGCTCATGTTGTGCTCGCGGCGCGTCAAGGACTGGCGGGCGCGTTTGCGAGCGGATTTGATGTTGGCCATGTAAGTGAGCGCGGGGTGAAAAAGGGGCGCATTGTAGCTACTAACTGCCCGCCAGGCAAGGCAAATTACGCCACGCGGCGCCGGCGGCCGCAATGAACTTGCTGCGCGCCCTGGCGACCATCAGCAGCATGACGCTGCTGTCGCGGATGCTCGGTTTCGTGCGGGACTTCTTCATCGCCAGGTTCTTCGGCGCGGGGCCCGCCACGGACGCGTTCTTCGTCGCCTTCCGGATCCCGAACCTGTTGCGCCGGCTCTTCGCGGAAGGTGCGTTCTCGCAGGCCTTCGTTCCGATCCTGGGCGAATATCGCAGCCGGCAGACGCCGGAGCAGACGCGCGTGCTGCTCGACAGCGTGGCAACGATGCTGTTCCTGGCGTTGGTCGTAGCTGCTGCGCTCGGCGTACTGGCGGCGCCGCTCATCGTCTACGTGTCCGCCCCCGGGTTCGCCGCCGACCAGGCCAAGTTCGCGCTCACGGTCAGGCTGCTGCACGTCACTTTTCCCTACATCGTGTTCATCTCGATGGTGGCGCTGGCCGCAGGGATCCTCAACACCTGGAGCCGGTTTGTGGTGCCTGCCGTGACGCCGGTGCTGCTCAACGTCAGCTTCATCGTTGCGGCGGCGTTCTTCGCGGATCGCGTCGATCCGCCGGTGCTCGCGCTGGCGTGGGCGGTATTCGTCGGGGGGCTGCTCCAGCTTGCGCTGCAAGTCCCGGTCCTCGCGCGGCTCGGCATGCTGCCGCGCTGGCGCTTCAACCCGCGCCACCCGGGTGTCGCGAGGATCCTGAAGCTGATGGGGCCGTCCGTATTCGGCGTGTCGATCAGCCAGATCTCGCTGGTCATCAACACCATCTTCGCCTCCTTTCTGGTTTCGGGCAGCGTGTCGTGGCTGTACTACGCGGACCGGCTGATGGAGTTCCCCGCGGGCATGCTCGGGGTCGCCCTCGGCACGATCCTGCTGCCCAGCCTGTCCAAGTACCATGCCGACGCGAAACCCGACGAATACGGCCGGCTGCTCGACTGGGGTCTGCGTCTCACGCTGCTGCTCGCGGTGCCGGCCGCGGTCGCCCTGGCAGTGATCGCACTTCCCTTGATTGCGACGCTGTTCCACTACGGGCGTTTTACCGGCGAGGACGCCTGGATGACGCGCCAGGCCCTCGTCGCCTACAGCGTCGGGCTCGTCGGCATGATCCTGGTGAAGATCCTGGCGCCGGGCTTTTACGCGCGCCAGAACGTGGTGACTCCGGTGAAAATCGGCGTCCTGACGCTATTTGCCACGCAGGCCATGAACCTCGCCTTCATCGTGCCGTTGAAGCACGCGGGCCTCGCGCTCGCCATATCGCTCGGGGCGTGCCTCAACGCAGGCCTCCTGTACCGGTACCTGCGCCGGCACGGGATCTACACTCCGCAGCCCGGGTGGGGCACCTTCGCCGCCAAGGTGGCGCTTGCGGCGGCGCTGATGGCGGCCGCGCTGCATTTCGCGGCGGGCGACGCGCGGTGGTGGCTGGCGGTTCGCTGGACCGGAAAGGTGCCCGCCCTTGCGGGCCTCGTGGCGCTGGGGGTGGCGGTGTACGGCGGCTGCCTGCTGTTGCTCGGCTTCCGCGTGCGGGACTTCTCGCGCCGCGGCGCCGAATGAGCGCCTCGCTGGAAGTCTTCTCCGCGTTGGTGCGGCGGGAAGACGGGAAAATCGACCTGGCGCGAAGCTGCCTGCTGATCGCAGAGGACGCCTACCCGGGGCTCGACGTCGAGCATTACCTCGCGGAGCTCGAGCGCCTGGCGATCGAGCTGCGCGCCCGATTGCCGAAGACTTACGGTGCCGAGGAGCGCGTGGTGGCGCTGAACCAGTTTCTGTTCGACGATCTCGGCTACCGGGGCAATACCGAGGACTATTACGACCCGCGCAACAGCTATCTGAATGAGGTCATCGACCGCAAGACGGGGATTCCGATCACGCTGGCGATCGTGTACATGGAGCTTGGGCGGCGCGTCGGGCTGCCGCTCGAGGGCGTTTCCTTCCCGGGGCATTTCCTGGTGCGATTGCCGATGCGCGGCAGCATGCTGGTGCTCGATCCGTTCAGCGGCGGGGCGCCCCAGTCGGAGGCCGAGCTGTACGCACGGCTCAAGCGCGTCATTCCGGAGGGGGCGACCGGGGGCGTACCGGTCGGCGAGCTGCCGCTCGACCAGTTTCTCGAGCCGGCGACGAACCGACAGATCCTGGCGCGCGTGCTGCGCAACCTGAAGGGGATCTACCGCGAGGCCGAACAGCCCGAGCGCCTGTTGGCGGTCCTGAACCGCATCCTGATGGTAAATCCCGAGGCCCGGTCCGAGCTGCGAGATCGCGGCCTGCTGTACCAGCGCATGGAGGCATATCGGGCCGCCCTGAAGGACCTGACCGAATACCTCGAACTCGACCCCGACGCGCCCGATTTCGAGGAGGTGCGCGCCAAGGCGATGGAGCTTGGCGCCCTCTGCGCAAAGTTGAACTGAGACTGCCTGTCACGGCACTGACGGGCGGGCGTGGGCTTTTTACGCCCATACGCTTACAATCGCGGCTCCGGGCCCGGCGGAGCACCGGGCTCACAAGAAATCCCCAACCAGAGAGGAGGCATATGAAACGTCGCTCATTCCTGAAGAAGGCTGCAGCAGGCGGTTTGGCGGTCGGCGCGGTTGCCGCTCCGGCCATCGTTCACGCGCAGCCCAAGATCCAGTGGCGCCTCGCGGCGAGCTGGCCGAAGAGCCTGGATACGCTGTTCGGCGGCGCGGACCTTCTTGCCCGCCGGATCGGCGAGATCACCGACGGCAAGTTCGAAATCCGCACCTTCGCCGCGGGCGAGATCGTGCCGCCGCTGCAGGTGCTCGACGCGGTGCAGGCGGGCACGGTGGAGATGGGCCACACGGCGCCGTACTACTACGCCGGCAAGGACCCTGCGTTTGCCATCGCGACCGCGATCCCCTTCGGCCTGAATTGCCGCCAGATGAACGCCTGGTGGTATCACGGCGGGGGCGAGCAGGCCATGGCGCCGCTGTTCAAGGACTACGGCTGCGTTGGCCTGGCCGCCGGCAACACCGGGGGGCAGATGGGCGGCTGGTGGCGCAAGGAGATCAAGAGCCTCGATGACTTGAAGGGCGTCAAGTTCCGCATCGGCGGCCTGATCGCGGGTGAAGTGGCCAAGAGACTGGGGTGCGTGCCGCAGTCGCTCGGCGGACCCGATATCTATCCTGCGCTGGAGAAAGGTGCGATCGATGCGGCCGAGTGGGTCGGACCGTACGACGACGAGAAGCTCGGCTTCAACAAGGTGGCGAAGTTCTACTACTACCCCGGCTGGTGGGAACCGGGTCCCCTCTTGGTGAACTTCATCAACGAGAAGAAGTGGAACGAGCTGCCCAAGGACTATCAGGCGGCGGTGAAGGCCGCCTGCGCCGAGGCGAACGTGTGGATGCCGGCCAAGTACGACGTGGTGAACGTGGACGCGCTCAAGCGTCTCATCGCCGGTGGCACGGTGGTCAAGGCCTTCCCCGCCTCGGTGATGAACGCCGCGGCGAAGCATGCCTTCGAGCTCTACGAGGAACTGAAAGGCAAGAGCAAGCACTGGGCGCGCATCTATCCGGAATACAAGAAATTCCGCGCCGACTCGAACTCCTGGTTCCGCGTCGACGAGAACACGGACGACAACTTCCGCCTGCACACCAAGTACGGTCTCTGATCCGAGCGCCGGACGAAAAAAACAAACCCCGCTACGGCGGGGTTTGTTTTTGGCGCTGCTCGAGGAAACGATCTACTTGCCGGCCGGGGCCCCCTGACCCTGGCCCGAATCCGAACCGCCCGGGGCGCCCAGACTCTGATCGATCTCCTGCTGCTCGTAGGACGGCGTCTCGACCTCGATCTTCACCTTGTTCAGGTCGACCTTCTGCTCGTGCAGGCTGCCGGTGACGAGCTTGGGCGAGAAGATCAGGATCGCGACCATGATCACCTGGATCACTACGAAGGGCACCGCGCCCCAGTAGATCTGGCCGGTGGTCACGGGGGCGAGCCGCTTGCGCGTAATTTTGTCCACGTACTCCTTGGCCGGCGCCACGCTGCGCAAGTAAAACAGCGCGAAGCCGAACGGCGGGTGCATGAACGAGGTCTGCATGTTTACGCCGAGCAGGATGCCGAACCAGATCAGGTCGATGCCGAGCTTCTCCGCGACCGGGGCGAGCAAAGGCACGATGATGAACGCCAGCTCGAAGAAGTCGAGGAAGAACGCCAGCAGGAACGTCAGTACGTTGACCACGATCAGGAATCCGAGCTGGCCCCCGGGCAGGCTGGTGAGGAGGTGCTCGACCCACAGGTCGCCGTTGACACCGCGGAACACCAGGCTGAACACCGTCGACCCGACCAGGATGAAGATTACGAACGAGGACAACTTCGCGGTCGAGTTCATCGCCTGCTTGAGCAGCGGATAGGACAGGCGCCGATTGATGAGCGCGAGAATCAGCGCGCCGGTCGCGCCCATCGCGCCGCCCTCGGTCGGGGTGGCCCAGCCGATGAAGATCGTGCCTAGCACGAGGAAAATGAGCGCGAGCGGCGGGATGAGCACGAATACCACGCGCGCCAGCAGCTTCAGGCCGCGCAGCGTGCGCGCCTCGGGCGGCAGCGCCGGCGTAGCCTTAGGGTAGAACATGCTCACCCCGAAGACGTAAAGCGCGTACATGCCGGTGAGGATGAAGCCGGGGATGAAGGCCCCCGCGTACATGTCCCCGACCGAGCGGCCGAGCTGGTCCGCGAGCACGATCAGGACCAGCGAGGGCGGAATGATCTGGGCGAGCGTTCCGGAAGCCGCGATCACGCCCGTGGCCACGCGCCGGTCGTAGCCGTAGCGCAGCATGATCGGCAGCGAGATCAGCCCCATCGAGATGACCGAGGCCGCGACCACCCCAGTGGTCGCAGCGAGCAGCGCGCCAACGAAGATCACCGCGTAGGCGAGTCCGCCGCGGACCGGGCCGAACAGCTGGCCGATCGTATCTAGCAGGTCCTCCGCCATGCCGCTGCGCTCCAGGATCAGCCCCATGAAAGTGAAGAACGGGATCGCGAGCAGGGTGTCGTTCGACATGATGCCGAAGATGCGCTCGGGCAGCGCTTGCAGCAGCGCCGGGTGCAGCAGGCCGAGCTCGATGCCGATCCAGCCGAACATCAGGCCGTTGGCAGCGAGCGAGAACGCGACCGGAAAGCCCAGGAGCAAAAACACCACCAGCGCGCAGAACATCAGCGGCGCCATGTAGGCGATCAGGAAGGCGCTCATTTCGCGGGTTCCTCGTCCACGTGCAGTTGCTCGAGGGCCGGGTCCTCGTGCTTCTCGAGCGGATTAGGAATCAGACCCATCAGGAAGGCGATGCGCTTGATCAGCTCGGAGATCCCCTGCAGGGACAGCAGGAAGAAACCGACCGGCACCATCAGCCGCGCGGGCCAGCGGATCAGGCCGCCCGCGTTGACCGAAACTTCGCCGCTCTGATAGGCGTTCACGAAGATCGGCCAGGAAAGCCACATGATGATCGTGGCCATGGGAAGGAGAAAAAAGATGAGGCCGAAGACGTCGATCCACATCTGCGTGCGGGTCGAGAGGTGCGAGTTCACCACGTCGATGCGGATGTGCTCGTTGTGGCGCAGGGTGTAGCCCGCGCACAGCAGGAACACCGCCGAGAACAGGTACCACTGCAGCTCGAGCCAGGCGTTCGAGGCGATGTCGAGCATGTAGCGCGAGGTGGCATTGGCCGCACTGACGAGCACCGCCGCCAGCACCAGCCACATCAGGGCGCGTCCGATCCGCTCGTTGAGCCCGTCGATCGCGCGCGACAGCGTGAGCAGTCGATTCATCATCGATATTCCAGGTTGTGCGAATTGAGAAGCATGGGCGGGGCCCCCTCAGTACCCCGCGTCCAGGCCGAAAACCAGCGTGGCCCGCGGTCCGCGCCGTCGAATTCCCAGCCGCGGATTGTCCATGATTGGTGCGCGGCTGGCAAAATCAAATCTTGGCCGTCAGCCGGACGAAAGTCCGGGGCTCGGTTGAAAAGCGGGGTGTTGTACGCTCTGCCCTATGACCGTGCGCCCGGAAAACCGCGGCTCCACCGCCATCCTGCTGATCGTCGTTGCCCAGCTTTTCGGTACCTCGCTGTGGTTCAGCGCCAACGCGGCCGCGGCGGACCTGGCGCGGGCCTGGGGCCTGGCGAGCGCGGACATTGGCACACTTACCAGCGCGGTACAGCTCGGGTTCATTGCGGGAACCCTGTCCTTCTCCCTTTCGGGGCTCGCCGATCGCTACCCGGCGAGCCGCATCTTTGCCGCCTGCGCCCTGTTCGGCGCTTGCGCCAACGCGGGCTTTGCGCTCCTCGCGCACGGCCTCTTCGAAGGCTGCGCCTACCGCTTTCTTACCGGCTTTGCGCTCGCCGGGGTCTATCCGCTGGGCATGAAGCTGGTGGTGAGCTGGGCGCCCGGGCGCGCCGGCGAGACGCTCGGCTGGCTGGTCGGGATGCTCACTATCGGCACCGCCCTGCCGCACGCGATCCGCGCCGCGGGAGGCAGTGCACCCTGGCAGGCGGTGGTGCTTACTGCGTCGGGGCTCGCGCTCCTGTCGGGGCTCGCCGTGCTTGCGCTGGGCGACGGCCCGCACCTGCGACGAGCCGGCGCATCGCGGCGACCCGGGTGGGGTTCGGTGTTGCGCGCGTTCCGCGTTCCGGCCTTCCGCGCCTCGGCGCTCGGCTACTTCGGCCACATGTGGGAGCTGTATGCGATGTGGACCATCGTGCCGCTCCTCGCGGCGGCGGCGCTGGCGCCGGACGGGGCGGCCGATCCGACGAGCGTGTCGGCGTGGTCATTCGCGGTGATCGGCGTGGGGGGCGCCGGTTGCATGCTCGGGGGCTGGTTAAGCTCGCGCCTGGGCAGCGCACGCGTCGCTGCGCTGGCGCTCGGCACGTCGGCTGCCATGTGCCTGATCTATCCGCTCGCGAGCGCCGCGTCGGCGCCGCTGGCCCTCGCGCTTCTGCTGGTGTGGGGGGTGGCCGTGGTGACCGATTCGCCCCAGTTCTCGGCGTTGTCGGCGCGATCCTGTCCGCCGGAGCTCGTCGGCAGCGCGCTCGCCTTCCAGAACGCCATCGGCTTTTTGATCACCGTGTTTTCGATCAGCCTCGCGACGGCGCTCGTTCCGGACCTGGGCGCGCGGGTCGCATGGCTGCTGCTGCCGGGCCCAATCCTGGGCCTGATCGGCTTCGCGCCGCTGGCAAGCGGCCGGCTGAAGGTCGCGTAATCAGGCCGGGTGGGGCTGGCCGGTCGCGATGGCGCGCAGCTTGAGGGCGCGCTCCTGCACCGCCTGGCGCAGTCGCGGCTTGTAGCCCAGGGCGAAGAACACCTCCGCGCAGAGGAAGATCGGCGCGACGAAGATCTGGAACAGGTTATCGGCGAGCGCCGGCTTGCGCCCTTCGAACACGTGGCCCACGAGCTGGAGAATCCAGCCTCCGACGAACAGCGCGCCGAACCAGGCCCAGCCGGCGGCGGTCCCCTGTCGCGCGAGCAGATCGCCGAGCCAGATCAGCGCCGCGACCACCACGGCCATCGCGAGCGCGAGTGGCACGTCGAGCATGAAGTAGTACGCGAGTACCACGGCGGCGAACAGCATCGCGCCGGTGATCTCCACGCCGCCGGCGTCGAAGCGCAGCCAGGCAAGCGGCACGAAGAGCGCAAGGATGATCGTCGGCACGCCGACGAAGTGCGTCGCCTTGTTGCGCGAATCCTGGTGGTAGGCGGCGTAAAAGCACATCTGGTCTTCGAGCGTTTTCATGAAATCCGTCTCCTCACCGCGTATACGCCACCAGTTAGTTTACTTAACGCCTGCCGCGGGCGCTCGTTGCACTGCAGAAAAGCCGCTATAATTCATCATTTTAAGCGCGCCAGATGGTCGTTACGCACGGCTCCGTATCGTCTGCCCGAGGCCGGCACGCGCTGACCATCGGAAATTTCGACGGCGTGCACCTCGGCCACCAGGCGATGTTGGCGCGTGTCGTCGACCACGCACGCGCTACCGGCGTCACCTCCTGCGCTCTCACCTTCGAGCCCCATCCGCGCGAGTTCTTCGCCCCCGACGCGGCGCCGGCTCGCCTGACGCGCCTGCGGGAAAAGCTCGAGCTGATGGCGGCAACGGGCATCGAACGCGTGCACGTGGCGCGCTTCGATGCGCGCTTTGCCTCCCTTGCCGCGGAGCGCTTCGTCGAAGACGTCCTCGTGGGCGAGCTGGCGGTGAGCTGGCTATTGGTCGGCCACGATTTTCGTTACGGCGCGCGGCGCGCTGGGGACTTCGCCGCGCTCGAGGATGCCGCGCGGCGCCATGGCTTTGCGCTCCATGCGATGCCGGCGGTAACGCACGCGGGCGAGCGCATCTCGAGCTCGGCGGTGCGCGCGGCGCTGCTGGCGGGGGACTTCCGGCGAGCGGAGAGCCTGCTCGGGCGTCCATACACGTTGTCGGGTCGCGTCGCGCACGGGGCGAAGCTCGGGCGCGAGCTCGGTTTCCCGACGGCGAACCTGCTGCTGCCGCGGCGGGCTCCGCTTGCCGGGGTCTACGTGGTCGAGGCCTGCGGCGCCGACGCGACCGACGGCCGGCGGTGGCTGCCCGGGGTGGCGAGCGTCGGGCGGCGACCGACCGTGAACGAGGTGGAAGTGCCGCTGCTCGAAGTGCATCTGTTCGATTTCGCCGAGGAGCTCTACGGACGGCACCTGCGGGTGCGCTTCATCGAGAGGCTGCGCGACGAGCAGAAGTACCCGGATCTGGACGCGCTGCGCGCCGCGATCGCGCGCGACGCGACAATGGCAAAGGAGTTCTTCGCGAAGCATGGCTGACTACAAGGACACGCTGAATCTTCCGGACACGCCGTTCCCGATGCGCGGCGACCTCGCCAAGCGCGAGCCGCAATGGGTGCGGGAATGGCAGGAGCGCGGCATCTACAAGCGCCTGCGGACGATCGCCAGGGGAAGGCCGCGCTTCGTGCTGCATGACGGGCCACCCTACGCCAACGGCGACATCCACATCGGGCATGCGGTCAACAAGATTCTCAAGGACGTCATCGTCAAGTCGCGCACCTTGGCAGGTTTCGATGCGCCCTACGTGCCGGGATGGGACTGCCACGGCATGCCGATCGAGGTGCAGATCGAGAAGCAGTACGGCAAGCACCTTTCGGCCGAGGAAACGCAGCGGCTGTGCCGCGCCTACGCGACCGAGCAGATCGCGCGGCAGAAGGCGGATTTCCAGCGCCTGGGCGTGCTCGGCGACTGGGACAACCCGTACCTCACCATGGCCTACGGGAACGAGGCCGACGAGATCCGCGCCCTCGGCGCGCTGCTCGCCAAGGGCTACCTGTACCGCGGCCTGAAGCCCGTCAACTGGTGCTTCGATTGCGGCTCGGCGCTCGCCGAGGCCGAGGTCGAGTACGAAGACCGCAAGGATCTCGCCATCGACGTCGGCTTCCTGCTCGCCGACGAGGATCGGGAAAAGCTCCGGCGCGCGTTCGCGCTCGATGCCCTGCCGAGCGGACCGGTCTATGCGGTGATCTGGACCACCACGCCCTGGACCATTCCCGGCAACCAGGCGCTCAACGCGCACCCGGATTTCACCTATCACCTCGTCGCCACGGAGCGCGGGCACCTGATTCTGGCGGCGGACCTGCAGGAAGCGTGCCTCGCGCGCTACGGGCTCACCGGCAGGACGGTCGCGGCCTGCACGGGTACGGCGCTCGAGCGCATCGCGTTCCGCCATCCGTTCTACGACCGCCTGGCGCCGCTCTACCTCGGGGACTACGTGACTCTCGACACGGGCACCGGGATCGTGCATTCGGCGCCGGCCTACGGCGTGGAGGACTTCGAGTCGTGCCGCCGCTACGGCATGAAGGACGAAGACATTCTCACGCCGGTGCAGGGGGACGGGCATTTCGTGAAATCGCTGCCGCTGTTCGGCGGCCGAATGATCTGGGACGCGAACCTGGAGATCGTCGCCGAGCTCGAGCGCCGCGGGGCGCTGTTCGCGAGCGCGCCGTACGTGCACAGCTACATGCATTGCTGGCGGCACAAGACCCCCGTGATCTTGCGCGCCACCGTGCAGTGGTTCGCCGGAATGGACCAGACTCCCGGCTACGAAGGCGTGAAGCCCGCCGAGCCGCTGCGCGCGACGGCGCTGCGCGGCGTCGAGAACACGCAGTTCTTCCCGGCCTGGGGTCAGGCGCGGCTGCACGGCATGATCGCCAATCGCCCCGACTGGACGCTGTCGCGGCAGCGCCAATGGGGCGTGCCGATGCCGTTCTTCATCCACAAGGAGACCGGCGAGCTGCACCCGGAGACGCTCGCGCTGCTCGAGGCGGTCGCGAAGCGGGTGGAGGAGGGCGGCATCGAGGCCTGGCAGCAGCTCGACCCGCGCGAGCTGCTCGGCGACGACGCGACGCGCTACGACAAGGTCAAGGACACGCTCGACGTCTGGTTCGACTCGGGCTCGACACATTTCACGGTGCTGCGCGGCTCGCATAAGAGCGAGACCGAGTACCCGGCGGACCTGTACCTCGAGGGCTCGGACCAGCATCGCGGCTGGTTCCATTCGTCGCTGCTCGTGTCGTGCATGATGAACGGGGTGCCACCCTACAAGGCGCTGCTCACGCACGGCTTCGTCATCGACATGGAAGGCCGCAAGATGTCCAAGTCGCGCGGCACGGGCATGTCGCCGCAGGAGATCACCGGCACGCTCGGGGCGGACATCCTGCGTTTGTGGGTGGCTAGCACCGACTACTCGAGCGAGCTCAATCTATCGAACGAGATCCTGAAGCGCGTCGTGGAGAGCTATCGGCGCGTCCGCAACACGCTCCGTTTCCTGCTCGCCAACACCGCCGACTTCGATCCCGCGAGGCACGCGCTGCCGGTCGGCGAGCTGGTCGAAATCGATCGCTACGCGATCGCCTTCGCCGCCCGGCTCCAGGAGGAGGTCGCCGCCGATTACATGCGCTACCAGTTCCATCTGGTGGCGCAGAAGCTTCAGGGATTCTGCTCGGAGGACCTGGGCGCCTTCTATCTCGATATCCTAAAGGACCGCTTGTACACCTGCGGCGCCGATTCGCGCGCGCGCCGCTCGGCGCAGACCGCGCTCCATCACATCACGCACAGCCTGGTTCGGCTGCTGGCGCCGATCCTCAGCTTTACCGCCGAGGAGCTATGGACGGCCTTCACCGGCGAACGGGACGACAGCGTGTTCTTCCAGACCTGGCACGCCCTGCCGCAGGTCCCCGACGCGCCGCAGCTGCTCGCGAAGTGGACGCGCCTGCGCGAGCTGCGCGTGCCGGTACGCAAGAGCATCGAGGAGCTTAGGAGCGCCGGCAAAGTCGGGTCCTCGCTCCAGGCCGAGGTCGAATTGCGCGCCGACGGTGCCGACTACGAGCTGCTCGCGGGGCTGGGTGACGACCTCAAGTTCGTGCTGCTCACTTCGGCCGCGCGAATTACACGCACCGGGCAGGTCGCGCAGGAAGGTATCGCCGTGACCCCGAGCGCGCACGCCAAGTGCGAGCGCTGCTGGCATTACCGTGCCGATGTCGGTGCGGACGCGGCGCACCCGACGCTGTGCGGCCGTTGCGTGACGAACCTTTTCGGCGCCGGGGAGACGCGTACGCATGCATAGGGCGGCGCCCTGGTTCGGGCTCGCGGCCGGGATCGTGGTCGCTGACCAGCTGAGCAAGTGGGCGATCCTGGCGAGCTTCGCGCCGGGCGAGCGCCTGCGCCTCACCGGTTATTTCAACCTGGTGCTCGCCTACAACAAGGGCGCGGCATTCAGCTTTCTCGCTGCCGCACCGGGCTGGCAGACGCCGCTCTTCGTAGGCGTCGCGCTGATCGCCGTCGTCGTGGTGTCGGCGCTGCTCCTGCGCTCGCGGGGGCGGCGGCTGTTCTGCGCCGGCCTGGCGCTGATCCTGGGCGGGGCGGTCGGTAACGTGGTCGATCGGCTGCGATTCGGTCATGTGGTGGACTTCCTGGATTTCCACGCCCTCGGCTGGCACTGGCCTGCGTTCAACGTGGCGGACTCCGCGATCACCGTGGGCGCCGCACTGCTGATCATGGAGAGCTTCATGCAGCGCAATTCGGGTGACGCGCATGGCCGCTGAAGGCGCGCTGATGACCCTGCATTACCGGATTTGCCTGGCAGACGGCACCGAGGTGCTGTCGACTTTTGGCGGCAATCCAGCCACGCTCGCGCTCGGTGCCGGAGAGCTCGCCCCGGGACTGGAGCGATGCCTCGCGGGTACTCAGCCCGGCGGTAACTACGCCTTCGAGCTGGAAGCGCCGCAGGCGTTCGGCGACCGGCGCGAGAACCTGGTGCAAACGCTGCCGCGCTCTTCGTTTCCGGCTGACATGGCGCTCGAAGAGGGTGCCGTCGTCGAGTTCGCGTCCACGGAAGGCGCTCGTCACGCTGCCGTGTTGCGCAGCGTGCACGACCACGAGGTTGTCGTGGATTTCAATCATCCGCTCGCCGGGCGCAGGCTGCGCTTCGAAGTGGAGGTTCTCGCCGTCGTCTGACGGTGGCAACATACCGCCATGCAGATAGACTCCCCGCAAGCGACAGTCCCCGAAGTGCTGCTCGCCAATCCGCGCGGGTTCTGCGCCGGGGTCGAGCGCGCCATCGAGATCGTCGAGCGCGCGCTCGCCCAGTACGGCGCGCCGATCTACGTACGCCACGAGATCGTTCACAACCGGTTCGTGGTGGACGACCTGCGCGCGAAGGGCGCCGTGTTCGTCGAGGAACTCGACGAAGTGCCCCGTGGCAGCACGGTCATCTTCAGCGCCCACGGCGTGGCGAAATCGGTGCGGGCCGATGCCGAGGCGCGCGGGCTGAAGGTCTTCGACGCGACCTGCCCGCTGGTCACCAAGGTGCATGTCGAGGTGGCGAAGATGCTGGCGGCCGGGATGGAGATCGTCATGATCGGCCATCGTGGACACCCTGAAGCCGAAGGCACCATGGGTCAGGCGGTTGCACTGATGCACCTCGTCGAAACGGTGGACGACGTGGCAGGCCTCGAAGTCGAGGATCCGGAGCGCGTCGCCTACGTCACGCAGACCACGCTGTCGGTGGACGATGCCGCGGCGATCGTCACGGCGCTCAAGCGCCGCTTTCCGCGGATCCGCGGTCCCAAGCGCGACGACATCTGCTACGCGACGCAGAACCGGCAGGACGCGGTGAAGTTCATGGCGCCACAATGCGACCTGGTGATCGTGGTGGGATCGCCCAACAGCTCGAACTCCAACCGCCTGCGCGAGGTGGCCCTGCACGTGGGGACCGAGGCCTACATGGTGGATCGCGCCGCGGACCTGCGCCCGGAGTGGGTGGCGGGCAAGCGGCGTGTCGGCGTGACCGCGGGAGCTTCCGCTCCCGAAGTGCTGGTCGAAGAGGTCCTCGCGCGGTTACGACAGCTCGGCGCCGGCAGCGTGCGTCAGCTCGAGGGGATCAGCGAGAGCGTCGTGTTTACGCTGCCGCGCGAGCTTTCCAGAAAAAAGTAGGCGCCCTGAAGATCAGCGCTTGCGGGCGGGGCTCGCCGCGGGCGGGGCGTCGAAGCTCACCTCGATCAGCAATTGTGCTTTCACCGCCTGCTTGCCCTTGCGGCCGGGCGAGAAGCGCGCCGCGCGGAACGCGCGCTCGGCCGCCTGTTCGAAGTAGCCGGGCGGCGTGGCCCGCACCGTCTCGACCCGGTCGACGTTGCCCTTCTCGTTGATATACAAGCGAACGACCACCTTGCCCGAAATCCCTCCGCGCGCCGCGGCGATCGGGTAGTCCGGCATCACTCGCACCATGATGCCGGGCCGGACGTCTAGGTCGCGCGTGCGGTAGTACGTGGCGGAAGGGGCTGACTGCAATGCGGTCGCGCCTACGATGCCCACCGTCGTCGCATACAGAGCCAGCGACGCGCCCAGCGCCCCGGCGAGCCGCGGCAGGAGGGGGCGGCCGGGCATCGCGGGGGGGGTTCTGGACACGTGCTTTGCCTGCGCGCCGGCTTACTCGGAGATCAGCTCGCGCCAGGTGACGCGCCGGCCCGTAACGCTCGGTGAGGAAATCGGCGTTTCCTGCGTCAGCTGCTGGTTGTCGGCGGTCGTCACGATCGTCACCACCTTGCCGCCCGGCAGCTGGACCACGTTCGTGCCGACGACGAGCGATGCGGCGATCTTGGTCGACGCCATGTTGGCGCTGGCGCCCGGAACGTAGCTGCCCGTCCGGTAGTCGAGGAAGTTGACCCACGAGTAGCCGCCCGCCAGGCAGGTGTCGGCCGAGGGGATGTTCGACGCCACCACCAGCGTACCGAGCTGCAGGATCGGATCGACGTTCACGCGCTCACCCGTATCGGGCAGGTCGATGAACCAGCCCTTCTTGGTATTGAAGTCGACCGCGTTGCCGGTCGATGTGCGCGTGCTGGAGTTCAGCGCCGTCAGCGTCTGCTGCACCATGTCGCTGCGCGCGATCGAGCCGCTCGTCAGGTCGTCGCGGACGGCGTAGATGCTTTGCGTCTGCGGCGTCGGCGTGGTGGCCGTGTCGCTGGTACCAAGCAGCTTGCCGGTGCCGACGTAGATGACCGCGAAGTTCTGCACCTCGCCCAGGTCCGGGCGCGCCGTGATCGGTTGCGGCGTACCGCCCGCATCGACCAGGGTCGTCAGCTTGTAGGCGGTCATGTAGCCGGGCTGGCTCGGATCGAGCTGGAAGCGCCACAGGTTGCCCTTGAGGTCGCCCCCATACACCCGGAGCGCCGTGTTGTCGTTGAACGCGTTGTCGATCCAGGCGTTGATGCGGGCGAGGCCGCTCGGGTCGGGCGTGCCGGCGACGCAAGGCGCGGTGGAGCTCAGGCCGTTGCAGCCGACGCCGGTGTCGATGCGGCTCAGGATGGCGCCGGTCTGCGCATCGACCATGTAGAGGTGCCCCTGGCCGTCGCCCGGGTTGTAGTTGTTGTAGCCCGAGGTGACGATGACGACCCACTTGCCGTCGGACTTGCGCTTCGTGATCACGGGGTTGCCGAAGGAGAGGCCGATGTTGCAGTCCTGGAAGTAGGTGCCGCTGTTGGCCTGGGCATTGGTCAGGCAGGTAGTGCCGCTGCCGCCTTTCAGCTCCCACAGCGCCTTCGGATTCTGCGGATCGGTGATGTCGAGCGCGTAGTAGCCGCGACCGCCGCCGTTGAGCCCGGCCACCAGGATGGTGTGCCAGTTGCTCTGCGCGGCGCATGGCGTGGACAGCGTGTGGCCGAAGCACACGTCACCCACCACGGGGGAGCCGTCTACGGTGTACTGGTGGATGTACGGCTCGTTGGCGAGGTACTTCATCTTCGACAGCACGATGTTTGGCACATAGGCCCAGCGCTCCGCGCCCTCGCCGCTCCTCGGGTCGGTGCTGAGCGTGCCGGTGAACGTGTCGTCGGTCGTGGTCGTGGTGGAGATGCCCGCCGTCTGGTAGTACGGGTTGTTGTCGGGGTCGGTTTCGAAGGCATGCAGCATGCCGTCATTCGCCGCGGCGAATACCGTGCCGATGCGCGTGCCGGTGGTGCCGTCAGTGCTCTGCTTGAACTGCTGGTAGAAGGGGTCGATCCCCGCATAGGCGCCGACGTTGTAGGCGAACGGCGCCGCCTTCACGTACGCCGGCTGGGCGTCGACGATGTCGCCGAGCAGGTGGTTGCGCTTGCGGAACAGGTCGCTCGCCAGGCTGTTTCCGGTGTCCTCGTTGGACGGGTCGCCGCGCAGGTAGTCCACAAGCTTCTGCGGGGACGCAGCCGTCGTCTGGGCAGCATTCCAGCCCCCCGCCTGGATAAGCGTGGTCGGATCGAAATACGCCATGTCGGTCGCGGACAGCTCGCCTTCGCCGTTGCAACCCGGGTACAGGCTGGTCGCGGCTGCGCCCGGCCAGCAGAACGCCTTCAGCAGGTTGCCATTACCCGTGCTCGGAGCCGAGTTGTCGGTCGCATCGTAGGTGTAGATATGGCGCCCGGGTCCGCTACGCTGGTCGAGCTGGGCTTGCGCCGACCACAAGGCACGGTTTGCCACGATGCCAGTCGACAGGTCGATGGTGCGAGCGATGAGGTCGCCCGTCCATTCCACCGTCTGGTACTGCGCGGTGAAGGCGAAGTTGTCGCCCGCGACCGGCTGCAGGTTCGAGGTTGCCGCCGCAGCGCCTGCGCCGACGCGCGAGGCCACGGCCGCCAGCGTCTGGCCGATACCCAGCGCCAGCGACACCGGGTCCTTGGCGCTGAAGAACTGGCCGTGGCCGTTGACCGCCGCGTGCCACAAGTCGTCGAGCGCGGTCTCCGAATCCGCCGCCGGCACCGGCCAGTTCTTGACCCCTTGCTTGATGTCCACGAAGTCACCGCTCGTCTGGGTCAGGTAGTTCGGGTCGAACTGCAGCTGACCGGCAAGACCCAGACCGACCGTGTACGTGGTCATGTGCTGGTGCGGCGCGTTGTCTGTCTGAGTCGTCGGCACGTTGTCGGCGAGGTCGGTGCGCAGGTCGGTCTTGTAGTAGTACATCGCGACGTCGGCCAGGGTGTTGGTCGCCCCGGAAAGCCCGCCGTCATAGGCGCCGATCGCCCGCGTCGAGTAACCCGCATCGACGTTGTCCTGGTTGCCAATCGAGTTGCCGCTCAGGTCGTCCCCCGAGTTGCCGTTCCAGTAGCCGTCGGTCATCGCCAGGGTGAAGTTCGGCTGGCAGGAGTACTGAATCGGGCTGCCGTCCATGCCGCTATTAATGCCGGACGTGACACCGGCGTAATAGCGGCCCACCCGAGACAGCGCCTCGCGCAGCGGCGTGCTGCCGTTGCTGCCGGTGCCGTAGACGCGCTGATACCAGAGGTCCTTCTGGTTGCCGGAGCCCGCAGTGAATGCGTCCATGTTCAGGTAGCGGCTCGACTGAACCGGGTTACCCGGGTTGAGGGAGATGAAGCCAACCCGGTACTGGTCCGAGATCGCGGCGAAGGCGCGGCCGATCGCGGTCTTCGCCATCGTGTCGCGCATCCGGTAGTAGGCATACCAGTTGGCGAAGTTGGTCATCTCCTCCGCGTAGGTGCAGGTCGATCCCGCGCAGTCGCTGCGTGCCGAGCCCTTCGGGAAGGTCTTGGGAATCGAGTTGGTGGGCGGATCCTGGAACGGCGTGACGTTGGTGCGCACGAACTGTCCCACGCCGGTACGGCCGCTATTGCTATCCGTGCCGCCGGTGAAGTTGGTGGTTTTCGTCTCGATGTCGTCGGCGGTGGCGCCGCCGCTGAAGGTGGGCGTTGTCGGCGAGACGCTGACCCGGAAGTTGTGGCTCAGGTTCATCGCCGTGCCGTTGAGCTCCGCGCCGGTGGTCGTCGGCGCGGTGACGGTTACCACGTTATTGGCGGAGGTGGCGGTGAATCCCGTGCCGCCACTGTTGATCGCGGTGACCAGCATGCCCGCCAAGGTCGTGCTCGAGCAGCCGCCGTTGCAGCTGACGCTGCTCGGAAACAGCGACGTGCCGTTCACGGTGATCGAGTTGACCGTCGAGGTGCGGTTCGTGGTCGACGTAATCGTGAAGGTCGAGGTCGCAGGCGTGACCGGCGTGCCGGGCGATTGCACGACCATCGACGCGCTGTTCCAGGTCGAGCAGGTATTCGCGGCCACGCAGCTGCTCGGCGCCGTGATGGTCACGATGTTGTTGGTGGTGCTGGTCGTGCCGACCGTGGCGCTGTAGCCGGTGGTGCCGGTCGATCCGTTAATCGCGCTCGCGATGCTCAACGCCGCGGCGCTGGGGGAGATCGGGCCGGTCGCGCTCACCGGGGAAGCGATGAGGTTGATGCCCTTGACGAATATGCCGGTGATGGTGCCCGAGCTGCTATCCGACTGCGGATTCTTCACCGTAAGCGTCGACGTCGCCGGCTTGGGGGTCGGACTGACGGTCGCGACGAAGCCGCTGTACTGCGGAATGGTGTAGCTGCCCTGGTACTTGGCCTGGCAGTTGTCGAGCGCCGTGCTGTTGCAATAGCGCACCGGGGCCGGGACCGTATAGCTGCCGGTCGGCGCCGTCGCCGATGTGC
This sequence comes from Burkholderiales bacterium, assembly GCA_049582445.1. Lineage (GTDB taxonomy): Bacteria > Pseudomonadota > Gammaproteobacteria > Burkholderiales > SG8-39 > DAHVFK01. The sequence goes on along the minus strand of JBAUTZ010000038.1, from coordinate 10,814 downwards.
AGTTGGTGAGCGTGTAGTCGGTGCAGTACACCGTCGGCACGATCCGGTAGTAATAGGGCGCGCCGTAGATGAACTTGATGTTCGTGACCGGGCTGCTGCCGCTGTTATAGAAGGCGGACGTTCCGTTCGTCAGGCCGTAGGAAAAGGTCGGGTCGGGGTACGAATATGAGGCGTTCGTGCGGCAGTTGGAGCCCGTCGCCGAATCGGACTGCGACTTGCACCAGGCGCGGTCCGGGTAGTTGGTGACCAAGTTGGCCGTGTTCACGGTCGCGCCGTTGCCGTTCATGTCGAACGAATCCTTGCGGAACGCGCTCTGGCTGGACAGGCTTACACTATCGGTCGGCACCTGGGTCCAGTTGTTGGTGTTAGCGGCGGTCATCGACGGCATCGAACTGCCGTCGTAGTTGACCGCGGGGAAGTAGCGGATGTCCGCGTTGTAGTACTGGGTGTTTAGGTCCGGCGTCATCAGCGGCGGGTCGCCGACCTCGCAGTTGTCGAGGTTGGTGTCGATCGCGCCGTTGTCGTCCTTGCCGTCGAGACACAGCTGGTTCGAGCCGCCGAAGTGCCGTCCCAGGTAATCGGGGGTGTACTGCTGGATCATCGAGCCCGAATCGTCAAGCAACAGCATGATATTGGGCGGCACGTTGGCGGCCGGTTGCGCGAGCGGCTGCGTCGCGATGTCGGTCGGCGCCGCGAGCGCAACGCCCGCGAGAGCGAGCGACGCACACAGCGTAGAGACCAAGGTCTTGAGGAGCAGCTTGTTCGCTTTCATGGCACGTTCTCCGTGTCGCGACGACCGTCAGTACATCGTCGCTTGTACGAAACTCACTGTGTTGCGGGGGCCGACCACCCGCACCGTGACGCGGTAGAAGGCGTCGGTCGGCGCCGAGATTGCGTAGGTCCCGTATGCCGCGCCGCCCTTGGTGCCCGTTGCCGTCGTCGTGGACGACGTCTTGATGCAGTGGGCGGAAGTCGTTGGGCCCGAGGCGTCGCACAGCCGCTGGATGACGTAGCTCACCTGGTTGCCGGCGGCGTCGGTGCCGACGTTCACCGCGGTGCTCCAGTCGTAGGTATTGATGAGATCCAAGGCGTCCTGCGACGTCGACCAGTAGCCGTTGCCACCGGTGATGGCCGGCTGGTCGTTCTGCAGATTGGCGCCGGCGTTCGCCAGCAGCCAGGTGCGCGCGCTCTCGACGCCGAGATCGGCGCCCATGGTCGCGCTTTGCTTGAATGCCAGGTTGTTGGCGATCAGCGTGCCCGTATCGACGCCGCGCATGAGCGCAAGGCCGGCGAGCGACATCGCCACCAGCACGATCAGCGCGATGAACAGGACCGCGCCTCGCTGAGCGCGGCGGGCCGCATGGCTAAGGATTCTCACGATGCCCTCCAGATCATGTTCCGCAGCGGGATCACCGTCTCGAAGACGCGATAGCGGAAGCAGCGGTCCTGGCTGGTGACGGTGGCGATGTCCACCGCGTTGAACGGGCCGCCGGACGCGCTGCCCGACCAGGTTGGAAGGACAGTCGTCGCATCGCAATTGCCGCCTGGAACGGAGGGCTTCTCGTAATTGCCGATGCGCGCCAGGATGCCGACTCGCACCGCCAGCACCTGCGTCCAGTCGGACGACGTGACCGGCGGCGTCGTGTCGAAGCTGTCGACGATGCCGTCGCCCAGCACGTAGGAAGCGTTGCTGACCGTGCCGTTGTTGATGCCGTTGTCCTTACCGTATTGCGCGCGCATGTCGACGATCCCGTCGACCATGTCCAGGGCGCTCGTGGTTCCGTCGTTGAGCAGCGAGTCGGTCGCACGCAGGTTGCCGTTGACGATCGAGAAAGTGCGCCTGCGCAACTGGCCGAGGTCGAACACCAGGTCGTCCTTCCCGTAGGCGGGGAACAGCCCGCTTCCGCCCGGCGGGTTGTACTCGCCCGCGGAGCCGGGATCGTGCATCAGCTGGGCCGAGGACGCGACGACGTTCGTGAGCTTGAACAGCGAGCAGTTCGCCGGGGCGGTCAGGTTGACGGCGAGCATGAGGTCGTTCACGTTGAAGCCGTAGGTGCCGTCGACGGTAAAGCTGTTGGCTGCGGACGCAACGGTGAGCGATACCGGTACCACACGCGTGGCGCCGCTCGCATACATCACGGTGATCTGGTCCGGCTGGCCCGGGGTGGTGGTAATCGAGACCGGCGCGAAGCCGATGTTGGGTAGCGTGCCACCGAGGTTGGTGGAGTAGTTCGGGTCGACGTAATAATTGAGAACCCCGCAGCCCAGGGCGCGCGAGTCGGCGAGGCCGTAGCCCGCCTGGCGCACGTCGCGCTCCACGCTGAACAGCGCGATGGTGCCGTTGGTCTGCGCGCCGCCCTCGCCGAGCGTCGAGCGGTTGAAGCTGTCGCTCGTGAGATAAGCCTCCGTGATGATCAGGATGCCGATCAGGCCGATCGCCACCGCGACCAGCACTTCGACCAGGCTCATGCCCTGTTGTCTGGAACGCATGGGTCGCCTCACGTCGGGTCGTTGATCTGGGCGATGACGGTGTAGGAGCTCACCGTGGTCTCGCCCGGGCGCTTCCAGCGCACGAGGATGGTCGCCTGGCGGCCCGCGATGGTGATCGACGGCGCGGTGCTCGTCGGGTTCGCCGGGTCCTGCGGCAGCGTACTGGTGACCTTGCTGACCCAGGCGGTGAGGCGCGCGTTGCCGCCGGCGGCGTCGTCGTAACTTGCGATGTTGGCGCGGTCTACCCACATCGTGCCGACGATCTGGTTGGCGAAGTAGGCCGCCTCGGAGCGGTACTTCGAGTCGATGGTGTTGCGCATGCCGACCGCCTGCATGCCCAGCATGGCGAGGATGCCGATCGAGAAGATCAGGATCCCGACCAGGGCCTCTAGCAGCAGCATGCCCCGTTGCTTCGAAGGTGCGTTGACTGGTTTCATAGCGCCTTCCTCTTCAGCAGGCCCGCGGGTCGATCACCGGCGGCACCGGCGTCGCGACCTGCGGGTCGCACAACCGAGCCTGGCCGCCGCTCGAAACCATGATCCGCAGGCAGCGCATCGTCCCGTTCACCGGGTCAGCGTACTGGCACGTGCCCGAGGTGTTCGAGATGTCGATTTGAGTGATACCCGCGCTTTGCAGCCGGCCCAGACCATTGAAGATCGCGGTCGAGCCGCCAGTGACGGCCACTACGACGTTGTTGGTGCCTTCGCTTGCCGAGCGCGTCTGCATGATGAGCGGCGCCAGCCCCGAGCCAGGGGCGACGTTGCACGCCGCGGTCGGGTTGGCTTGGCTGACCACCCAGGCGAGCGACGTCGTGCTGAGCGTGCAGGTCGCGGTGAGATCGCTCACGAACTGGAACCTGACCGGCGTGTTGAGCCGAACCGCCTCGGTGCGCGCGAAGTTGAGCCCGCTTAGGATCGACTCGGCGCCGTTCCGGATCTGCGTGTTTTGCAGGAAGATCGAGAACGAAGGCAGTGCAAGCATCAGGATCAGGGCGGCGATCGCAAGCGCGATCATCATCTCGATCATCGTCATCCCCTGCTGTATGCGGCGCATCAGCACGATTCACCCTTCTTCGTGATCCAGCACGTCGTTGACGTGTTCCAGCCGCCTGGGGCGGAAGCGGTCGCCCGGACGTTCGATTCGTTGATGTTGAAGGTGAACGCACCAATCCCGGCCGGGTCCCCGATGCCGACCGCCTGGCAGGTGAACGTAGTCTGGGTGACGGTCGGGCAGGTATAGGTGAAATACTTCGTGCCGGTGAGCGTCTGGTTGAAGCCGACGTAGGTGCGGTTATCGGCGAACCACTTCTCGGCCCGCAGGCGCAGCTCCGAGAGGCTCGAGAACGCCTCACTGAGCTTGCTGCGCATGATGTAGTCGCCGTAGTACGGGTAGGCGATAGCCGCGAGGATCGAGATGACCGCGATCACCGCCATGAGCTCGATGAGCGTGAATCCGTTTGCCTTGCGCATGGGAATCCCCCCTTTTCGTGATCGCATCCTAGAAAGGCGCGGTGCAATCGGCAAAAAACGGCGACCGGCGGACCGATTTGCGGTGCCAACGGCGTGACGCGCCGCGGAATCGAGGAACTAGTTCACGTCACGCCGAATCGGGCGAAATCGTCGTCGGCGAGCAATTCGAGCGGCAAGCCCGGGTTAAGGTCCGCTTCAGCTTGCGCGTTCATCCTGACTGCCCCGTCCCGTGTACGCGTCCCGATGCAGCGTCAAACGGAAACGTTTCCCCCATTATTGCTGTTCCATGGACTGCTCTCCTCGCCGCAGGAATTCGGGCTTATTTCGCACGCGCTGCGCGGCCGCGGAATCACGCATCGGGCCCCGAGAATCCCTGGGTACACATTGGCCTGCGACCCGATTTCGCCGGACTGGAGGCATTGGCGCGACGCCGCGCTCGAAGTCGTCGATGGCCATGTCGCGCGCCATGGACCCGTCGTCCTGGGCGGTCTGTGCATGGGGGGAGTCTTGGCCGCCGCTGTTGCGCTCGAGGCTCGCCACCCCGTCGAGGGCCTCGTGCTGATGGCGCCGACCTTTGCCTACGACGGTTGGGGACTATTGCCGGTCCGCCACCTGCGGCGCCTCGCCTATTGGACCCGGCTCGACCGGTTCTTCTCGGTTGCGGAGCGGGAGCCCTATGGTGTCAAGAGCGCGAAGATCCGCAAGTGGGTGATCCGGGAATTGGAAGAGCGCTCCAGTTCGGCGGTTGGTCCGGCGCGGCTTCCGCTGCGCGCCCTTCGCGAAGGCGAACGAATGATGGCAAAGATGCGCACCCGCCTATCCGACCCAGACGGCCCGCTTCGCCACTGTCCGCTACTGGTGATACATGCACGCGAAGATGAAATTACGAGTCTCGAAAGCGTACGGCAGCTGTTCGATTCTCTGCCGTTCCGGGACAAGGAATTGGCCGTCCTCGAGAACAGCTATCACATGATCACGATCGACAATGACCGGCGCGAAGTCGTGACCCTGTTGGAACGCTTCGTGAGGCGGCTGAAAGCCGGCGCGGTGGCGTCGCCCGCCGTCGCTACGCTCTCCGCTGCTTCCGGGCGCGCAGCGTCAGTCGCATGTCGCCCCTTAACCATGCCCGAGACGCCATGAACACGCTGGAAGAGTTGAAGCAACTGATACAGACCACGTTCGACATCGACGCCACTACGCTAAAGCCCGACGCGCCGCTCGCCGAGTACGGGCTGGACTCGCTGGCCCTGGCCGAACTGTTGTTCTCCATCGAAGACCACTTCCACGTCGACCTTCCCGAATCGAGGACGGACGTGACGACGCTCGCCGGTCTCGCTGCCTTGATCGACGAACTACGAGCACCTCAGGCGGCATGAAGCGCAGGGTCGCGGTCACCGGAATTGGTCTGGTGTCGCCGCATGGCGATTCGCACGATGCGATGTTCGATGCGCTGCTGTCGGGGCGTTCCGCGATCGCGCGGTCGACCGAGGGCGATGCGCCGCCCGTCGCCATGGCGCGCGCCCCCTTCGACGTGACACGCTGGTTCACCAGACTCCAGTTGGCTGGCGTCGATCGGGTCAGCCAGATCGCCGTGGCCGCGGCAGAGACGGCCCGGGTTGATGCCGGCCTGGAGGCGCTCGAAGAGGGCAGCGGGGTGTACGTTGGCACCGGCATGGGCGGCGCAGCGGCGATCGACCAGGCGTTCAACGTCCATCGGGCGTCCGGCCGCGTACCGCCCCTGACGGTGCCGGCGTTCATGCCCAACGCTCCGGCGGCCCATGTCGCGATGCGCGCTGGAGCGCACGGACCGGTCCTTACCTATTCAGTAGCGTGTGCATCTTCGGCGGTGGCGATCTCCGAAGCGGGCAGAGCGGTTGCCAGGGGCGATATCGAATGCGCATTGGCCGGCGGCAGCGAAGCTCCGCTGGTGCAGAGCACCGTACGAGCCTGGCAGGCCCTGCAAACCCTCGCATCTTGCGATGGCGAGAATCCCTCCCGGGCATGTCGACCGTTCAGCAAGGACAGGACCGGCCTCGTGCTCGGCGAAGGGGCGGCCTTTGTCTTACTGGAGTCGCTCGACGCGGCGCTGGCGCGCGGGGCGCGAATTTATGCGGAGTTGGCCGGAAGCGGATATTCCTGCGATGCAACTCATCTCACCAAGCCCGACGCTTCGGGTCAGGTCCGCGCACTGACCGCGGCGTTGCGCGACAGCGGCCTGTCGCCCACCGATATCGGGTACTGCAACGCGCATGGCACGGCCACGCTTGTCGGCGACGTCGTGGAGTGCCAGGCGTTGGGAAGAGTATGGGGCGACGCGATCGACGAGCTGGCCGTGAGCTCGACCAAATCGATGCACGGGCACCTGTTGGGGGCGGCCGGTGCGCTTGAAGCGATCGTCACCGTCCTCGCCTTGCAGCGGCGGTGCTTGCCGCCCAATATGCATTGTGGTTCTCAGGATCCGGCCTGCGGGGTCTCGCTCGTGCGCGAGCCGGGGACCGAGGCGCCGAAGCTGCGGGCTGCCATCAGCAATTCCTTTGCGTTTGGCGGCTCGAACGCCGTTCTGGTATTCCGGCGCATGGACTGATATTCGGCGCTCCCCAGGTCGACGGACGGCGGTCGAGGCTATAATGCGAACTCGCCGCAAGCTGCTGCGAGGGGAGTCCTCAGTAACGCTGGTGTAGCTCAGCTGGTAGAGCAACTGATTCGTAATCAGTAGGTCCGCAGTTCGAGTCTGCGCACCAGCACCAAAGAACAATGGCTTAGGGGTCCGTCCCTAGGCCATTTGTCTTTGTGTAGGCGCGCCACCCGGTTTCGACCCACCTGCTCCGAGCGCGCTCGAACTGCGCAGCCATGTCCGCAATCGAGCGGGCGGCGCGCGCCGGCTCGATGATCTTGCGGCGAAGATCCGCCGGGTACGGCTATCCCGCTTTCGGCATCTGGACTGCTTTCATCCCGAGCATCGAGCGTGAGCGTCCGCGAAAGCGGGTCGGCCCCCTCGATCGCTTCATACGCCCCTCGACGAGACACGAGCGAGTTTCTAGGCCAAGGCTCGCCCTGACGTGGCTCCCACGCGGCTCAACCGGCGCGTAAACAATTGTCAAATTGAGAACTACATCACGATAACCGCGGGGTTCCGCGACCAGACGTGAGGTTTTCACTGGTCGCAGGTCGTGAGGACGAATAGCGTGACGTCGTGAGATGACGACAGTCCGGCGCTCGTACTGGCCGAATAGCGAGGCAAAAATGATTACGAACAAGCGCTGCATGTACTCCGCAATGTTGATTGCTTTCCTTGCAACTTTGGGCGCAAGCCGCGTCGCGCTCGCCGTGGACGAGGTCGAGCCTAACGACCCGGTTAGCTCAGTTCAGAGCCTTGCCCTTGACATTGGGAGCGACGGCACGGCAATGGTAGCCGGCGGGATCCTTAACACTGTCAGCCACCGCGACACGGACTTCTACAGCTTTCCGGCGCATCAAAACGACGCTTTAAATATCAGTATCAGTCTCCCTAGCAACTCTGCATTGTCTCCGGTTATCGCCGTCTTCGGACCGGACGGTACCAATCTCCTGGCCCTCCAGGCACAGATGGGTTTTGGACTTCCCATCCAAGTCGTCGCGCCACAAGACGGAATCTATGTCGTGGGCGTAAGCAGTGATCCCGGCTATTTCGTCGACGTCAACTCCCTGAGCTCTTCCACGATTCAGGATGACTCACCGTACTACAACGTCAATGGTACTTACACGCTGCTGATCTCGGGCATTACGCCGCCGGCAGCTACGCCGCCGGTAGTTACGCCGCCGGTAGTTACGCCGCCTGCGCCTCCGCCGCCGGTGTCTACACCGTCGCTGCAGCAAATCGCCATCAAGATCAGACCGTTCAGCCGCGACGTTATCCTGGCTTTCTCCAGGAAGAGCCATGATTTCAAGCGGGGCCACGATTCCGCGCAGAACGATGATTTCGACGCGCTCCCGCGCAGGTTCAAGAGCGGCATTCCGGTGGCGCTGCTCTCGTCTGCCAACTTCGACGCCCTGGACGTGAATCAGAGTTCACTCAAGTTCGGCAGCACCGGTACCGAGGCCAGCTTCATTCGCTGCAATCCGCATGGCGTCGACGTGAACGGCGACAAGCTGCCCGACTTGGTATGCTATTTCGACTTTGGGAAGGCGAATTTCCAGCCAGGCGACACCCAAGGCATCGTGACCGGCACGACCAATTCGGGCGTGGATCTCGAGGGCCGGGGGTTCCTGAAGATCCTGTCGGACAAGCGGCACCACCACCACCACCACTGATCCGGTAAGGGGCCTTCGTAGGCGTGAGGCGTCAAGTCGACGACTTTGTTGGGACTGACCGAAGCGTCGTGTTGGCGCTAGGCCCTTGGATCCCTGAAGAGGCCTTCCAGTCGTAGTGATGCGTGCAGCGCTCGAGCTTGGGCGCTGTACGCACACAATTCCAAATCATCAGCTGATCTCGCTTCATTAGGCTTGGGCTCGCAGGTGATTGGTTGCTGGCGCTGCCTCGTGCTGGCGCCGACGGACGCTGCTACGGAAGAATCTTCGTGCAAGTCCGACGAAAAGTCTGAAGCCTCTCAATCGCAAAGACGACGACACGCTCGTTCGGAGCAATGCCCACCGCTGCTCTAACCGGGCACGCCTCCGAAGTCTCCGCGAGGTAGGCACAACCTTCCTTCGGCTCGAACGCTGAGAAGGGTCAACACGCGAAGGGCGAAACCCCGAGGCTCGGTGTCGCGCTGGAACCGCATGGTCCCGGAGGGGCGCGGGGAGGGAATCGGCGCGGGCCTTGGTGACCTTCTGACGAAACATCAGCGGATACGGTAAAGTTGCAACATGGTGGGCGGTCCGTAACCATTAGGTCGGTGCTTCGATTGCACTCACCAGAACCACAATAGGGCGGACGGGCAGGTTAGGGCGCGATGGCTGCCAGCATTCTCGTGATCGATGACGACGAGAGCATCCGCGAATTGCTGCGGCTGCATCTGTCGGCCGCGGGCTATGAAGTGCGCCTGGCCAAGGACGCGATCGAGGCTGGATATTCGGTGCTGGCCAATCCGCCCGACCTGCTCATCGTCGATGTACTGATGCCCTACATGGACGGATTCGAGTTCGTGGAGGCGCTCAAGGCCGACAAGACGCTGCCTGACATTCCGGTGATATTCGTCACCTCGGTCGAGGATGGCGAGGCCCGCGGCCGGGAGATGGGCGCGGTGGGCTACCTGACCAAGCCGGTGCGGGCCGACCGGCTACTCACGCTCGTCGCGCAACACGTGCCCGGCGGCGTGCGCCCGGTCGGCTAGGGAAGGTTTCAGCGCCCGGGAGCTTGGCCGACTGGGGGAAGAGCCCCATTGCCTTGTGGGGCGGCCGCGCCCTTCGCCAGCGGCGGCAGAATCACCAGCCGCTCGGGTGCGATTTCGCGCGTGTGCGGCCGGGGGTCGGCGTAGGGATCCGGCGGCGCCAGGTAGCGCGCCCAGGCGAAAAACGCGAGGTTGGCAAGCAGCAGGAACAGAAATAACACGCGCATTTGGCTAGCGGGTGCGGAAGCGCGCCGCTGGCTCGCTCTGCGCAATTCGCGCCAGACCTTCCAGCACCAGGTTCTCGACGTAGCGGCAGGGAATGTCCAGCTGCTCGAGCAGCGATTCCCCCGCACCGCCGCTTACGATGCAGTGAGGCTCGCCGCCCATGTTGCGGTACATGCGCTCGACCGCGCCGGCCTGTGCGTGGCGGCATCCGGTTTCGATGGCGTCGATGGTATTGCGCGGCATCTTGCTGAAACGCCCTTCCTGCAGCGGCAGCCGGCCAGTGTGCTCGTGCAGCACGAAGCGCATCAGCTCGACTCCGGGAAGGATCACGCCGCCGAGGAACTCGCCTTCGGCCGAGAGCATGTCGGCCGTGGTGGTAGTCCCGGCGCTCACCACCAGGCAGGCACCGCGGTGCAACGCGCGCGCCGCGACGAGCGCCGCCCAGCGGTCCGAGCCGAGCTTTTCCGGTCGCTCGTAGCGGCTGCGCACGCCGCAGCGTTCAGGTTCGCCCATGAGCCACAGCGGTTCCGCCTCGAAGATGCTTGTCCAGTTCACGAGCAGCTGGTGCGCGCCGTCTCCGGCGACGTTCGAGATCACGATGCGCTCCGGGTCCTCGTGCGTGGCGGCGAACGGGTTGATGTCATGGTTCGATGCCGCGAATTCGATCAGCGACACCGTCGCGAGATTCGCCCATTGCCGGCCGTCGTACCAGCCCCACTTTACGCGCGAGTTGCCCGCGTCAATGGCGAGGATCACGCTGCCCTCGCCGACACCACGCGCCCGCTCCTCACGGCGCGCACCCCGCTGCGGGTGCGCAGTCTTAGGCCGCCATCGTCGGCCAGACCGTCCGCCACGCCGGCGACCACCCGGCCGTCGGCGAGGCGCACGCGCAGGCGCTGGCCGGCGTAGGCGTGCATCGCCTCCCACTCCTCCCTGAACGGCGCAAGACCGCCCGCGTCGAAGGCCTCCAGCGCATCGAGCAGCTCGCGCGCCACACGGCTCGCGACCTCGTTGCGCGACGGACACGGGCTCACGAACTCCTCCAGCGCGGCGACGCGGCGCCCGAGCCGCGCTTCGAGCGCGGGAGTCGAACGGCAGTTGAGGCCGATGCCGGTCACCGCGATAACCTCTGTGCCCAGCGTGCGCGTCTCGATCAGGATACCGCCGAGCTTCGCGCCTCTCACGAGCAGGTCGTTCGGCCACTTGAGCGCCGCGTCTGCGACCCCCAGCGCCCGGAGCGCGCGCACCGCGGCGACTCCGGCCGCGAGCGGCAGCGCCGCGAGTTCGCGTGGGCCTCGCGAAAAAAAGCGCCTCATGGAAA
>JBAUTZ010000037.1:0-1906 GCA_049582445.1 Burkholderiales bacterium | reverse complement strand
CCGCAACCAGCGCAGCGAGTCCGGGCGAAGCCCCCGAGTCATGGGCCGCGGCCGCCTCCTTCTCCGCGCGCGCGTAACGCCCCTCGAAGTAGGCCTGTAGCGCGGCCGAGAGGGACGACTGGGCGCGCGCCGTGCGGCGCCGCTCGCGAAAGCCGCGCACCCGCGCCGGCAGCCCGAAGAAATAGGCGACGATCCGCGCCACCGCGTACAGCACCGCCAGCCCCGCGACCACCAGCACGGCGAACAGGAGCAGCGACAGCTCCACGCGGTACGGCGGATAGATAAAAAGTACGAAGCTGTCGTGCGCGCGCCCCAGCAGCGCCAGAGCGACCGCCGCCGCGAATACCGCCAGCAACCAGAAGAGGGCCCTCATGACGCCGTCCGCCGCACGCTCAGGAACCCTTCCCCGGCTGCGACTTCAAGTTGCGCAGCGCCTCGAGGCTCTGGGAGATCGAGGGCGTTCCGGTCGTGAGCGACGCGGAAAGAAGCTGATCGATCTGCGACAGCGCCGCGGTGACACGCTTGGTGCGCGCGTCGAAGTAGCGCGTGATCCATGAGCGCGATGCGAGCAGGTCGGCCCGGTACCCCGCGTCATCGCGCGCGAGGAGCGCCAAGCGCGCGTTGAGCAAGCGCAGCCGGAGGTTCTCGCGCAGGAAATAGGCCTGTGTCGGTGGCAGCAGCGGCGGCTCCGGCGTGTCGACCCTGCGCAGCACCACGAGCCCGCGCAGCTCGTGCCAAAGGTCGGCCGCCAGTCGCACGAGGTATCGCTCGTCCGTCGGCGGAGCGCTCGCCGGGGCCGGGGCGGGCGCCGCGCGCTCCTCGTAGGCGAGCGGCAGATCGTCGACGGCCGCAACCAGCGCGTCGAGCTTGAGCCCCAAGCCCGGCAGGTCCGGGGTCTGGACCGCCTTCAGCCGCTCGATGTCGCGCGCCAGCGCACGCCTGACCGGCAAGAATTGCGGACGGTCCGTGCGCGCGAGCCGCGTGTCGGCAAGCTGCAGCGCGAGCAGCGCCGCGCGAACGTTGCCCGAGAGCTGCAGCTGCTGCGAGGCCGTATCAAGAATCTGCTCGATCTCCGCGATCTGCCATTCGTCGCGGTTGCGCGAGAGCTCCTGATACATCGCCTCGAGCGAACGCTGCTGATCGCGTGCCTCCGTGAGCCGTCCGTCGATCACCGCGACCTTGCCCTGAAGCTCGCGCAAGGCGTCCTGCGACTGGCGGGCGAGCGCACCCGTGTCGCGATATTGCTTCTCGATCTCCTGCAGCCGGCGCGCCAGCTCCTCGCGCGCCGTGTCGACGCGCTGGCGGGCGTCATACCAGACGCCGGCGGACAGGCCGACCGCGATCAGTATCGCCAGCAGACCGAGCACAGACGACGGCCGGCGGCGCGCTTCGGCTGCAGGGGGCCCGCCAGTCGGCTTGCTTTCGCTGTCGTCCATGTCCGAACCTTTTACTTCGCTGCGTCAAAGTATGCAACCAGCGCGTCGCGCACTTCCGCATCCCCGGGCCCCGCCACGACCACCGTGCGCACGCCGAGCTGGCGTGCCGCTTCGGCCACCCGATGATGCGGCACGAACACCGGTGTCGTGCGCAGCCATTGCTGTCCCAGCTTGCCGAGCATCTCGAACAGGTTGGCCAGGCCCTGCGCCGAGGAGACGGCCACCGCGTGCACGCCGCCCCGCGCCCAGGCCGCGAGCAGCGCCGCGCGAACGTTGCCCGAGAGCTGCAGCTGCTGCGACGCCGTGTCAAGAATCTGCTCGATCTCCGCGAGCTGCCATTCGTCGCGGTTGCGCGAGAGTTCCTGGTACATCGCCTCGAGCGAACGCTGCTGATCGCGCGCCTCCGTGAGCCGTCCGTCGATCACCGCGACCTTGCCCTGAAGCTCGCGCAAGGCGTCCTGCGACTGGCG
>JBAUTZ010000036.1:0-3880 GCA_049582445.1 Burkholderiales bacterium | reverse complement strand
CGACCTGGCTGCGCGACGTCGCGGGCTACGGCTCGGCACAGGTGGCGCGCGGACTGCTCGCGACCAACCTGGCGATGATCGTGGGCTACCTCGGCTTCGGCCGCGAGGCAGACGCCCGGGCGCGTCGCGGCAGGAGCACGCTGCCGCTGCTGGCCGGCGGCGTCGCGCTCGCGTCGGTCACCCTCGGGCTGCTGGTCCTGGGCGTGCGCGTCGCGAGCGTGGCGCTGTGGTGCCTGTTCATCTTCGGCAGTACCGCAAACGTACTCAGTTTCTCGATGCTGTCGCGACGCTATCCGACGACGATGACCGGCCGCGTCACCACGGCGATGAACGTGTTCGGCTTCGCCGGGATTTTCGCGGGACAGTGGGGCATCGGCGTCATCCTCGACCTGTGGCCGCGGACTGCGGTTGGCTACGCCCCGCAGGCCTATTTCTGGGCCTTCGGCGCGGTGTGGGCGATCCAGCTCGCCGGGCTGGTGTGGCTGTGGCGTGGACGCGAGTTGCTCGAGGCGCGCGCGCGGGCCTAGCGGTTCGATCCGGCGCGCGTGCCGGGATTGTTGGCCGAGGGATAGCCGATGTTCGTGCTCGAGCGCCCCAGGGGAGCGGACCTCTGGATATAGCGCGGCCCGGTGGCGACCCCTGCGGCGTCATCGGGGTCTTCCGGAGGTGGCGCATTCGGCTGCGCCGTAGTGGGTGAGGCCGGGTTCAGGTGCTTCGCGCGGCCCTCGGTGCGCCCCGTAGGGTGATATAGGGTCAGAGTCGAATTTGCGCGGGCGCTTGACTGGGGCGAGACCTGCCCCGTGTCTGCGGTGGCCTACGCGCCTGGCGCATGAAGGATTTCCCAGAAGCCCCGAGGCGAGACGATCGGCATGCTCCCGATCTCTCGCAGCTTGAGCAGCTCGGCGTCTCCCGTCACGAAGAGCGCCGCCTGCGCCGCTAGCGCTTCGCCCAGCACGCGTGCGTCGTCCGGATCGGCGCGAACGTCCGCCGGGCGAGCGTCGGCGACCAGGCCCGCCGCCCGACCCGAGATGAACTCCGCAATGTCCCGTGTCCGTGCCGGAGAGAGCCGCAACTTGGAGCGCAGAGCCCTGTCCAGCTCTCGCAGGACTTGGCGTCCGAGCACGAGGTCGTGCTCGAGCAACACCAGCTCTAGCAGGTCTGCGCAGAGTCCGCGAGTGGCGAACGCGCTGACCAGAACGTTCGTGTCGAGGAATACCCTCACGAGAGGGCAGCGAACACGTCCTCGTCGCTCAACAGCCCCTGCGCTTCGGCGAACGGCAGCGTCTTGCGGCGGAGCTCGCGGAATCGGGTCACGGCGATCTGGCGCTCCAGCGCCTCGCGCGCGATCTCGCTCTTCGTGCGCCCGGTGCTCTTGGCGATGCGCGCCAGCGCCTTCTCGAGCTTGGGATCGAGCCGAATCGTCAGCGTGCTCATCGTATGCCTCCGTGCCGTACGACATTGTCGCACAAGCGGGCTCGAGGGTCGACCGGAGATCAACAAGGATGCCCGAGCCCCGGCGGCGGTGCAGAACGTCCAGTATCAGCCCTTCGGCGGGGTGAAGAGCTACACGCTCGGCGCCTCGAGCTACGGCATCGAGCAGCAGTTGGTTGCGTCGCTTTCCTCAACGCCCTGATGCGGCTTCAGGTGACTCGCAGGCCTCGGGCGTTCCTAGCGCGGCGGCCCAGCCCGCGTGCCGGGATTGTTGGCCGAGGGGTACCCGATGTTCGTGCTCGAGCGCCCCAGGGGAGCGGACCGCTGGATATAGCGCGGCCCGGTGGCGCCATCCCCCGCATCCTCCGGCTGGTCCGGCGGCGGTGTCGCGGCCGGCTGCGCCGCGGCGGGAGCGGCAAGGTTCTTCGCGCGTTGCTGATTGCGCCCCGTGGTGATGGCGTCGTTTAGCGTCTCGTCGGGCTGGTAGACGTTCATGCGGTCGCCGACCGGCTGCGCGCCGATGCCGGGCGGCGGATGGTTGCCGTAATGCGTCACGCCGTCGGCGTCGACCCACTTGTAGACCTGGGCCGCGGCGGTGTTGGCGGCGAGCAGCAGCGCGAGCGCTGCGAGGCGCACGGCTAGGCCTTGCGCGCCCGCACCGTGCCGATCGCCTTGGCGACCAGCGAGCCGTCTTCGTTGCGCGCTTCTCCCTCGGCGAAAATGATGCTGCGTCCGTTCTTCAGCACCCGCGCATCGGCCACCAGCCTGGGGCCGGTGCCGCCGCCGATGAACGAGGTGCTCATGTCGATGGTGATGACGCCGGCCGAATCGGGATGCAGGGTGCGGGCCGCGGTGCACAGCGCGACGTCCAGCAGCGTCATGATGACCCCGCCGTGAGCGGTGCCCAGGCTGTTGGTGAGCTGCGGCGCGAGCGCGAGCGAGAGCCGCGCGACGCCTTCGCCGAGCTCCTCGATGCCGATGCCGAGGTGCTCGACGAACGCGATCTTCTTCTGGTAGTCGCGCGCGAAGGTGACGTCGGCCTTCATATCAGAATCGCGCCGCCGTCGACGGCGATCGCCTGCCCGGTGATGTGGCGCGAGGCCTCCGAGGCGAGCAGCACCGCGAGGCCCTTCAGATCCTCCGGGCCACCGAGCCGCCGCGTGGGCGTCATCTTGCGCACCATCTCGCCCGTCGTGTCGAGCGTGGCGCGGGTCATCTTGGACGGAAAGAATCCGGGGCAGATGGCATTGACCGTGATGCCGTGCTCGCCCCATTCCGCCGCGAGCTGCCGGGTCATGCCGACGACGCCGTGCTTGGTGGCGTTGTAGGCGACGGTGCGCACGACCGCCGGGTCGCTCGCCATCAGCCCGGCGACGGAGGCGACGTTGACGATCCGGCCCCACTTGGCCGGAATCATCGATTTCTTGGCGATGCGTTGCGAGACGAGGAAGGTGCCGGTGAGGTTGAGGTTGACCAGCTTGTCCCAGGCCTCGAGCGGATGATCCTCGGCGGGCGCGCCCCAGGTGGCGCCGGCGTTGTTCACCAGGATGTCGGCCTTGCCGAATTTCGCCAGGATCCCGTCCACGAGCGGTGCGATCTGCTCGCGCTTGCCGAGGTCGCAGACATAGGCGGTGGCCTCGACGCCCAGCTTTTTCAGGTGCGCCACCGCCTGGTCGAGCTCGTCCTGCTTGCGCGCGGTGATGGCGAGCCGGGCGCCCATTTCGCCCAGCGCCTCCGCGACCTGCAGCCCCAGCCCGCGTGAGCCGCCGGTCACGATTGCCGTGCGCCCGGTGAGGTCGAGAAGTTGCTTCACGCCCATGCGCGTCTCCTTCGGTAGGGGAGCCGAAATTCTAGCGGAATTGGTACACTCCGCACTTTTTCGGATCCGACGTGCAACTCGTCTGCCTCGATCTCGAGGGCGTGCTGGTGCCCGAGATCTGGATCGAATTCGCCGAGCGCACCGGCATCGAGGCGCTCAAGCGCACTACGCGCGACGAGCCCGACTACGACAAGCTGATGCGCTATCGGCTCGACCTGCTGCGGCGGCATCGCCTGCGCCTCTCCGACATCGAGCAGGTGATCGCCGCGATGCGGCCGCTCGCGGGCGCCGCGGAATTTCTCGACCGCCTGCGCGCGCGCTACCAGGTGGTGGTGCTGTCGGACACGTTCTACGAGTTCGCCGGACCGCTCATGCAACAGCTCGGCCGCCCGACCCTGTTCTGCCACCGGCTCGAAGTGGGCGAGGAGGGCTACATCAGCGACTACCGCCTGCGCATGCCCGACCAGAAGCGCGCCGCGGTGCGTGCTTTCCAGGGGCTCAGGTACCGGGTGATCGCCGCGGGCGATTCGTACAACGACACCGCGATGCTGGCGGCCGCCGACGCCGGGATTTTCTTCCGACCGCCGGCGGCGATCGCCGCGCAGTTCCCGCAGTTCAGGGTGACGCAGA
>JBAUTZ010000035.1:0-20707 GCA_049582445.1 Burkholderiales bacterium | reverse complement strand
AGCGTGCCTGGCGCGCGTTGGCTGGTGACGACACCCGCCCATCTGCGCGCCGCAGCCGCTGCCGGCGCGCAGATGCCGCCGCTCGCCGGAATACTCAGCGCGACGATGCCGCTCGCTGCGGAGCTGGCGCGCGAGGTGGAACGGCGGTGGTCCGCACCGCTGCACGAAATCTACGGCTGCACCGAGGGAGGCGCGCTTGCATTGCGCCGTCCCGCGCTCGACGAGCGCTGGACGGTGCGCGAAGGGATGCGCTTGCGTCAGACGGGTGAAGCGATCTGGGTGGCGGGAGGCCATCTCCCCTCCGCGCTCAGGATTCCCGATCGACTCGAGGTGCTGAGTGAGACGCAGTTCATGCTGCTCGGCCGGCCCGAGGACATGGCCAAGGTGGCAGGCAAGCGCGCATCCATCCAGGCACTCAGCCGGGAGCTGTTGCGCGTGCCCGGCGTCGAGGACGGCGTGTTCTTCGACCCCGGCCGCCGGTCGCGCGGCGCGGCGCGGCTCGCCGCAGTGGTCGTGGCCCCGGGGCTCGATCCGGAAGCGATCCTGCGCATCCTGCGGGAGCGCATCGACCCCGCGTTCCTGCCGCGCCCCCTGATCATGGCGCACGCGCTGCCCAGAACCGCAACTGGAAAGATTGCGCGGGCGGAGCTGATTTCGCTGCTCGAAGCGCTCCCGGCGCGCAACCGGGATCTCGCCTGATGCGAATCCGCGACATCGTCGCGCCGTCCCACCCGGCGCTTGCCGGACACTTTCCCGGCGACCCGGTCGTGCCCGGCGTGCTGCTGCTCACGCGGGTCGCGCGGGCGGCGGCGAACGCCGTCGCCGGTGCGCCGCTCGAGACGATCGCCGCCGCAAAGTTCCACGCGCCGCTGCGGCCGGGCGAGAGCTTCGTCATCGAACTCGAACGCCAGGTTGATGCGACGGTCACCTTCCGCGTCCTGCGCGGCGAAACCATGATTGCCACAGGCAAGTTCCGCTTCGGAGACCGCAACGCCGACTGACAACGCCCAGACGATTGAATGGCATGCGCAGCAGGAGCGAGGCAGCCGGATGGCGGTCGCCCTGATTGCCTGGCTGACCGCCATATTCGGCAGGCGCGCCACAAGCTGGCTGCTTCACCCGATCTGCTGGTACTTCGCGGCATCCTCTCCGGGTGCAAGGCGCGCTTCGAGCGCGTTCCTGCGCCGCTCACTCGGCCGCGAGCCCGGCTTGAGCGACGTGTTGCGCCACTTTCACACTTTTGCGACGACCGTTCACGATCGTGTACCGCTCGTACTCCAACGAGGCGGCACGTTCGAAATCGCGGTTCAGGGCATCGAGGTCCTCGAGCGCGTTCTCCGATCGGGGCGGGGCTGCGTCCTGCTCGGCTCGCACATGGGAAGTTTCGAGGTCCTGCGTGCCATGGGACGCGTTGCCGGCGTGCACGTAGTGAACATCGTGATGCACACGCGGGAGACGGCGCACACGTCGCACGCGCTCTCCAGGATGGCTCCGGAACTCCAGGAGCGCGTCATCGCGCCGGGCCGCCCCGAGACGATGCTCAAGATCAAGGAGTGCCTGGAAAAGGGCGAGATCGTGGGCATCCTCGGCGACCGGCGGTTCGGCGGAACGAAGACCCGGGCATGCACCTTTCTCGGCGCACCGGCGGAGTTCCCGCTCGGCCCGCTGCTGATCGCGGGCACGCTTGGCGCGCCCGTGGTGACCTTTTTCGGATTGTATGAAGGCGGCTCGCGCTATCAGATTTTCCTTGAGACTCTGACCGAGGGAACGGCCGAGGCGAAAGCCGATCGCACGGCCAGGGCGGCGGAGCGGCTCGAGACGTACGTCGAGCGGCTCGAGCGCTACGCGCGGCGTTACCCCTACAACTGGTACAACTTCTATGACTTCTGGAACGAGGGCCTGGGCTAAAGCGGCGGTCGTGCTCCTCGCCGCGACCGCGATGAGGAGCGTGGCCGCACCGCAGGAGATCGACGCGCAGGAGCTGATGCGCATGCTCGCCGGCGTGGCATCGGCGACCGCGAGCTTCGTCGAGACGCGCTACAGCCCGCTGCTCAAGTCCCCGCTGGTCACGCGCGGGGTCCTTTCCTACCGGCGGCCCGACCTGCTTGAAAAGCACGTCGAATTTCCGAGCGACGAGCGTATGGTGCTCGAGGGCGATCGCCTGACCATGGAGAGCGCCTCCGCCGACCGGAGACTTACCACTAGCGTGGGCGCCGCACCCGACATCGCCTCGCTGATCGAAAGCGTGCGCGCGACGCGTGCGGGTGATCTGGCGGCGCTCGAGCGCTACTTCATGGTCGGGGTGGACGGCACAAGGGACAGTTGGCGGCTCCGGCTCACGCCTCTCACGCCGGCGCTCGGCAAGTACGTGCGCTCGGTTGAGATATCGGGCAGCGGGGTGCGGATGCAGCGAATCGAGGTGCAGGAGGCGAGTGGCGATCGCACCGTCATGGAGATCGAGGAGCAGCCGCGTTGACCCGCGGCGCCAGCATCGTCATCGGGCTTTGGCTGGTCACCCTTGCTGCGTGTGGGGTCTCGCTGTACCGGAACTTGTCGGTAACCACCGACCTGACGGCGTTCCTGCCGCCGTCGGTGACGCCCAACCAACGCATCCTGCTCGGCCAACTGCGCGACGGCGCCGCGTCCCGCCTCGTGCTGATCGGCCTGGAGGGCGCCCCAGGCGACGCGCTCGCCCGCACCAGCACCGAGCTCGCGCGCCGGCTCACAGCGAGCGGACTGTTCGCGTATGTCGACAACGGCGCAACCGGGGCAGGCCGCCCGGAGGCAGCGCTTCTATTTGAACATCGGTACCTGTTGAGTCCCGCGGTCGTGCCGGAGCGCTTCTCGACCGAGGGCCTGAAGGCGGCGCTCGCCGAGACCTACCGATTGCTCGGCTCGTCGGCAGGCGTTCTGGTTCGCGCCACACTGCCGTCCGACCCGACCGGAGAAATGCGCCAGGTGCTGGCGCGCCTTGCGCCGGGCGCGGGACCGGACACGAAGCACGGCGTCTGGTTCTCTCGCGACGGAAGGCGCGCGCTGCTGGTCGCACAAACGCGCGCGCCCGCGTTCGACGCCGACGCCCAGCGGCGCGCCGTGAAGACCATCGACGATGCCTATGATGCAGTCCGCCCCGGCGCGAGCCGCCTGTTGCTTTCCGGCCCCGGCGTGTTCGCCTCGAGGATCCGCGATACCGTCGAATCGGAAGCCACCCGCCTGACGGCGCTCGGCGTCGCACTGGTACTCGCAATCCTCTATGCGGCCTACCGCTCGACCGCGCTGCTCGGCGCGAGCCTCCTTCCGGTGGCAACGGGCCTGGTGGTCGGCGTCGCGGCAGTTGCGTTCGGCTTCGACAAGGTGCACGGCATCACGCTGGGGTTCGGCGTGACGCTGATCGGGGAAGCGATCGACTATCCCTCGTATCTGCTCATCCAGGCCCGCCCGGGCGAGCGGCTGGCGGACGCCCTGGCGCGCATCGGTCCCACGCTCAATCTCGCAATACTCACCACGGTGTTCGGCGCGCTCGCCATGGCGCTATCCAGTTTCGAAGGCCTGGCGCAGTTCGGCGTGCTGACGATTGCAGGCGTGGCCGCGGCCGGCGTCACCACGCGGTGGGTGCTGCCCGCCCTCCTGCGGGCGCGCCCGGCATCGCCGCGGCCCCCCGACTCGCAGGTGTTGCTCAACCGCGCCGAGGGCGCAGCCCGACACCTGAAATGGGCCGCCGCCGCGCTCACGGCCGCGGCGCTCGGCCTGATCGCGTGGAAGCACGGCCAACTCTGGGACGACGACCTTTCGAGCCTCACTCCGGTCTCCGAATCGGCGAAGCAGCTCGACCTCAGCCTGCGCGAAGCGATCGGAGCGCCCAGCCTGCGCTATTTGCTCGTCGCGCGGGGCACATCGCGCGAAGCGGCGCTGCAGGGCAGTGAATCCGCGGCTGCCTGGCTGCCCGACGCGGTTCGCAAGGGCTGGCTCGCCGGCTTCGACGTGCCGTCCAATTACCTGCCGAGCGAAAAGACGCAGGAATTCCGGCGCGCTGCGCTACCCGAGCGCACGGTGCTCGCGAGCCGGCTCGATACCGCGCTTGCGGATACGCCGTTCCGCTCCGGCAGCTTCACGCCCTTTCTCGACGCGGTGGACCGCACCCGCTCCGGCCCGCTCATCGACGTCCGGACTTACGAGGGCACCGCCCTCGGACTGAAAATCAATTCGCTCCTGTTCCGCAGCGAGGACGGATGGAGTGCGCTTGCCACCCTGAACGGCGTGAACGCCCCGGCCGAACTTGCCCGCGAGGCAACCGCGCACGGGCAAGTGCTCTTCGACCTGAAGGAGGAATCGAACAAGCTCGTCAATGCCTACAAGAATCAGGCGCTCGCCTACATCGCGCTCGGCCTTGCGTGCATCGCCGGGCTGCTCGTCGCCGCGCTGCGCAGCCCAACGTTGGCGCTCAAGGTCATCGCGCCGGTCCTGGCCGCCGTAGCGCTCGACGTGGCGGTGCTGGTGCTGCTGGGCAAGAGACTGTCGCTGTTCAACCTCGTTGCGCTGCTGCTGGTGGTCGGAGTCGGCCTCAATTACGCATTGTTCTTCGCCCGGCCGCATGCGGACGAAGGCGAGCGGGCGCGCACGCGGCTCTCACTGGCGGTTTGCGCCGGAACGACGCTCTCGGCGTTCGGCAGCCTCGCGCTGTCGCGGACACCCGTGCTGCACGAAATCGGCCTCACGGTCGCGCTCGGTGCCGCGCTGTCGCTGGTTCTCGCTGCCGCATTTTCGGGCCGGCCCGAACGACGCCCGCCTCCGGTATAGTTCGTCAGGTCTTACCGGAGCAACGCGTGCGGCCACTGGTCATCTCTCACTTCGCCACCGCGAATCCGCTGGGGCTTGGAAGCGCGGCAACCCTCAGGGGCCTTGTCGAGCGACGCGGAGCCCTGCGCCGCATGGATTTCCATGCGACGCCGCTCGAAACCTGGATCGGACGCGTGGAAGGATTGGAGGAGCAGCCGGTCGCAGGCCGCTTGGCGGAGTTCGACTGTCGCAACAACCGCCTGGCGCAAGCGGGTCTGCGCCAGGACGGATTCGAGGAAGCGGTCGCACGGGCGCGAAGCCGCTACGGCGCGAACCGCATCGCGGTGATCCTGGGCACGAGCACCTCGGGTATCGAGCACTGCGAGCGTGCGTACCGGGAGCGCGATGCGAATACGGGGAGCCTCCCGCCCTGGTTTCGGGAGCGTCATACGCTCAACCTGTTCTCGGTCGCGGATTTCGTGCAGAAATATCTCGGGCTGCAGGGGCCCGCGGCGACCATATCCACGGCGTGCTCCTCCAGCGCGAAGGTGTTCGCGAGCGCCGCGCGCATGATCGAAGCGGGTTTCGCCGACGCGGCGGTCGTCGGCGGGGTCGACAGCCTGTGCCTGACCACTCTCTACGGGTTCGGCTCGCTCGAGCTGCTGTCGCGCGAGCCGTGCAGGCCCTGCGACGCGGGGCGCGACGGCATCTCCATCGGCGAGGCCGCCGGGTTCGCGCTGCTCGAGCGGCCGGAACCCGGAAGCCGCGGCGTCGCGCTGGTCGGCTACGGAGAAAGCTCCGATGCCTATCACATGTCATCGCCGGACCCCGAAGGCGAGGGGGCCTACATCGCGATGCGCAGCGCGCTCGAAGGCGCGGGCATCGAGCCGGCGGACGTGGGCTATCTCAACATGCACGGCACCGGAACCCCCGCCAACGACTGCATCGAGGATCGCGCGATCTACCGCTTGTTCCGCGAGTCGGTACTTTGCAGCTCCACCAAGGGCTGGACCGGCCACACGCTCGGCGCCGCCGGCATCACGGAGGCGATCATCTGTGCCCTATGCCTGAGCGCAGGCCTGGTTCCCGGAAGCCTGAACCTCGATCGGATCGATCCGACGTTCTCCAGTCACGTGGCGGTCGCTGCCGAATCGCGCGACCTTCGCTACGTCATGAGCAATTCATTCGGCTTCGGCGGCAGCAACTGCAGCCTGGTATTCGGACAGCTGGCGTGAGCACGCTCTATCTGCAGTCTGTCGGCGTGCTCGGCCCAGGCCTGCCCGATTGGCCCACGACGCGCCGGATTCTCAGCGGTGAGGCGCCGTACGATGCGCAGGTCGAAGCGCAGCCGAACCCAATGCTGCTGCCGCCGAACGAGCGCCGCCGTCTACCGAGACTCGTCCGCTGGACGATCGTGGCAGCGCACGAGGCCCTGATCCAGGCCAGCCGCGACCCGGCCGAGGTCGCCGTGGTCTTTACCTCGAGCTCAGGTGACGGAGAGATCGTGCACAGGTTGTGCGAGGCCGCGGCTTCGCCGGCGCGCGAAGTGTCGCCGACGCTGTTTCACAATTCGGTCCACAACGCGCCGGCCGGCTACTGGAGCATCGGCGCAGGCTCGCAGCAGCGGTCCGTGGCGCTGTGCGGTCACGATGCCTCGTTCGCCGTCGGCCTGCTGGAGGCCGCGTCGCTCGTCTGCACGGAGCAGGTTCCCGTGCTGCTCGTGGCGTGCGACCTGCCTTTCCCCGAGCCGCTGGCAGCGCTTCGCCCGATCGGGGCTTCGTTCGCGGTCGCGCTCCTGCTTTCGCCCGTCCCGTGCCGGCAAGCGCTCGCCTGCTGGAAAGTGTCGATCGGCGCGGGCGCCGAAGCGACCGCCATTCCCGCCGCCCTGCCGGCGACGCTGGCGACGAATCCGGCCGCGGTCGCGTTGCCCCTGCTCGCGGCGTCGGCGCGCGACGCTGCCGAAACTGTCCGGCTCCACTACGTCGGCGGGCAGCACATCGCGGTCGAGGTGCGGCGGTGGCATTGAAGACGGAGAATTTCCGCAGCCTCATTCCACATCGCGGCGCGATGAGCCTGCTGGGCGAAGTGGTCCAGTTCGACGCGGAACAGATCATCTGCCGCGCCGCGAGCCATCGCGATCCGGCCAATCCGCTGCGTGAAGGCGGGGTCCTGCCGGCAATCTGCGGCATCGAATACGCCGCCCAAGCCATGGCCGTGCACGGTGCGCTCAGGGAGCAGGGCGGCGCCCGCCCGGGCATGCTCGCCGCGGTGCGCGATGTCGTGCTGCGCGTCGAGCGTCTGGACGACGTTCCGGGCGACCTGACCCTGACCGCGCGCAGGCTGATTGCCGATGCGCGGCACATGCTCTACGAGTTCAGCGTGCGCGCGGGCGAGATCGAGCTCGTGCGGGGTCGCGCCACGGTCGTGCTCGGCGCGCAGTCCATCGAATGAAGCGCGCCCTGGTCACGGGGGGCAGCGGAGCCATCGGGACCGCGATCTGCAGAATCCTCGCGCAGCGCGGCATGCATGTCGTCGTGCATGCGTATCGCAACGCGGCGCGCGCGCGCGATCTCGCCCAGGCGATCCGCGCCGAAGGCGGCAGTGCGGAGGACCTGGCGTTCGACGTCTCGGATCCGGCCGCGGCAACGCGGGCGCTGGAGCCGATCCTCGAAGCCGGCCCGATTCAAGTGCTGGTGCATAACGCCGGAATCACGGCCGACGCGCCGATGGCCGGCATGAGCGACGCGCAATGGTCGAGCGTCATCGGAGTTTCGCTCGACGGCTTCTTCAACGTCTCGCGACCGCTGCTGCTGCCGATGCTGCGCACCCGCTGGGGACGGATCGTCGCCATCACTTCGGTCGCCGGCATCATGGGCAACCGGGGCCAAACTAACTACGCCGCGGCCAAGGCCGGGCTGCACGGCGCCGTGAAATCGCTCGCGATCGAAGTCGCGAGCCGCGGCGTGACGGTGAACGCAGTCGCGCCGGGCATCATCGCCTCCGACATGGCGCACAAGGCGTTCGACGACGCGGCCATCGCGCGCCTCGTGCCGATGGCGCGGGCGGGCACGCCTGCAGAAGTCGCCAGCGCCGTCGCGTTCCTCTGCTCCGAGGAAGCTTCCTACATCTCCGGACAGGTGCTGGGAGTGAACGGCGCCATGGCGTAAGGCCCCACCAAGCCTGGGGATCGATTTGATCGGATCCCCCGTCGTTGTCATCCCACCCGACCGCTCGGGGCAGAGACGAACGACCTGTTAGCGGCCCTGAGCGGAGTCCTGATAGGGGCGCAGGGTGAAATCGATCGTCGGCGTCTTGACCTCGCACATCCATTGCGCGAGTAACCGTACCGCCGGGGTCGACGACACGAGATCTTCGGCTACCTTTGCGCCATCACTGGCTTGAAGCGTGGACACGCCCTTGGCGCAATTGGTCACCAGGAGATAGGGCGACTGTTGGATACCGTTCGACGAGCCCCCTTTGTAGAGTGGCGCCGCCCGGGTATTTCCGTTTGCGGTGACCGCGTTCTCGTCAATACACGTGGTCGCGTGCGTCCACCGGTCCTGGTAGCACGCCAACATCGGCTTGGCGCTGGCGGACGAGCAGAAGAGCAGGAGCAAGCCTGTGATCAAAGCGCGCATATGCGCCGCGTGTCGCGAAAGCTCTAATGAGAAGTGTCTGTGGACCGACCGCCGAATTGGGAGCTTAACGCAATCACCGCAGCGGCAAGGCAGCACGCAGGGGCGCAACCTATCGATCACGCCGCTACGGTTGGGAATCTGGTGGAGTGGAGGAGGATCGAACTCCCGACCTTCGCATTGCGAACGCGACGCTCTCCCAGCTGAGCTACCACCCCGTGGGGAGGCGCGGATTTTACCGCAAAGCCGCATGCCGCGACAGGCGGCGCGCCAGCGGCCCGCCGGTTTCGCGCCCCGCGCTTACCGGCCTGCCAGCGCCGCCAGAACGCAGGTGTAGACGAGGAGCCCCGCAAGGAAGGTCGCGAATCCGCGCCGGTCGGACGGCTGCTTGGCCGCCCGCTCGATCAGCGTCGCCCGGTTGTCGAGATAGCCGGCGAGCGCGAACACCGTGAAGCAAAGCACCAGGACTGCGATGGCGCCCGGCGTGAACGGGCTGTTGCGGCCAACGTTCGGGCTGGTGGCGGGCCCGATCCGGTGACGGCATGCATCCCGAAACACCGCGACGGACGTCGCAACCGTAACGATCCAGACTGCCATAGCAGCGTTCACCCCGACCTCCGGACCGGCGACACGTGCCGCCGATTGGTCGGGATACTGAAGTGCGCGTGGTTGCTGCCGGGTTACGTACGATTTACGGATCGATTACGGATGCGGCCTGGCCGTGCCGCTCGCGCGATATGCGCCCGGACTTCTTCCAGCGCGGCATGCCACGCCAGCAGGCGCATGACCACGTTCGCGAGAAACTCGACCTCCTGCTCGTAGCGGGCGGCGAGACCGAGCCTGCCCGCCGTGCGTCAAGGCGCGCGGCTACGCGCACGAAGACCTGATCGACGGCGTGAAGATCCAAGGCGCCAGCGCCATGCACGAGCGTTTGAAGCGTCGATGCGTCAATACAACGGTAGCGACGGCGTACCAGGGCGCTTCCAGGAGAGCGACAGGATGTCGGTCTTGGCCGGAATGTCGGCGGCGGGCCGCGCCCCGCTCGTTGCGACGGCCGACAGATTCACAGAGACCCAGTCGGCCCCCGCCGACAGGGTGTTGAAGTCAATTGTCGTGTTGAAGGTAGCCGTTAAAGGGACCTGGCCGGGCACCAGGACGCTGGTCACGCCGCCAAAGTTAGTGGAGACCAGTTTCTTCGTATAGGTCCATCCGCTGCCGCTGACATGTGCGATGGTCAAGAAACCGAATAGCTCCAGTCGCTGGATTCCGCTGTCGTTGTCTGTGGCACGTGCGGTGATATTGACGAGATCGGTCGGCTGGACGTCGACCGAGACATTGCTGCTTCCTTGACTGCCGCGCAGGAAGACGTTGGCTAGGGGCTTGCCTGGAATCTCAGCCTGCATCCACAGCGCGCTTGCCGATGTCTGATCCGTGGTGTTCTGGTCGACCGCCACCGTCTTGGGTGGCGTCTGGCAGCCGGCAAGAGCGATGAGCAGCGGGCCGCAAAGCACAGCGCTGAGTGTCTTGGCTTTCATGTCGCGTCGTCCCCCTATCTCAATCCGCGCGATCGACCATTCAATGAATCCTGACCGCACCGCAAGCTTTCTACACCTCGCCTAGCTTGACTGTCCAGCGCATCGTTGGTGGAAGCCCGTCCGACTTGCCTTAGCCGAACGGCCATATCAGTGGACGCGGTGTCGGCTGCGGGCCGCTTAACGGAAAATCCGAGCGAGCATCTGGCATTCGACTAGAACAAGGTGGTCCTAAATGTCACGGCGCGTAGTCTGGATGTGGTCTGCCATTACAACCGCACTCGACGAACCCGGGAAACTGTTTGATTTACTGGTGGGCCGGCCTGGATTCGAACCAGGGACCAAGGGATTATGAGTCCCCTGCTCTAACCGGCTGAGCTACCGGCCCACGGATTGCAGCGATACTTTACGTCGTCAGCGCGCGATCGAGGAAGTCGAGCCGGTCCTGGCCCCAGAACAGCTCGCCGCGGTAGACGTAGGTCGGCGCGCCGAACACACCACGCGCAAGCGCCTCCTGGGTGAGGGCATCGTAGCGGGCCTTGGCCCCGGGCGCGTCCGCGAGCAGCCTGTCGCCGTCGAGGCCGGCCTTGGCGGCCGCGGCGCGCAGCGTCGCCGGGTCGGCGATGTTCAGCTCTTCGGCCCACACGGCGCGCAGAATCGCGCCTGCGAGCCGCATCTGGCCGTCGGCGCCTGACGGCGCGGCGGCGACGATCACGAGCGCGGCCAGGTTCGAGTCGACGGGAAAGAACTTCGGCTGGACGTTGAGCGGCACGCCGAGGTGCGACTTCCAGCGTTCGAGCTCCACCAGTCGGTACGCCTGGCGCTGCGGCGCTCGCTTGCCCACGGGCAGCCCGCCCGATTGGGGAAAGATCACGCCAAGGTCCGCCGGCTTCACCGCGACCTGTGCCCCGCGCTGGCGGGCGATGTCGGCGAAACGCTCATGGCCCAGGTAGGTCCAGGGCGACGAAGGCGAAAAGTAGTAGTCGACCAGCTTGCTCACGAATTCCCTCCCCAAAAAAGAAGGGCCGCTCGCGCGGCCCTTGGTTCAGACGTTCCCCGATCAGGATTCCTGGTCGAGGAAGCTCTTCAGCCGCTCGGAGCGCGAAGGATGCCGCAGCTTGCGCAGCGCCTTCGCTTCGATCTGCCGTATTCGCTCGCGGGTGACGTCGAATTGCTTGCCGACCTCTTCCAGCGTGTGGTCGGTGGACATCTCGACGCCGAAGCGCATGCGCAGCACCTTGGCCTCGCGCGGCGTGAGCGTATCCAGCACTTCCTTGGTCACGTCGCGCAACGACGCGTAGGTCGCGGCGTCGGACGGCGCCATCGTCGACTGGTCCTCGATGAAGTCGCCGAGATGGGAATCGTCGTCGTCGCCGATCGGCGTTTCCATGGAAATGGGCTCCTTGGAGATCTTGAGGATCTTCCGGATCTTCTCCTCGGGCATTTCCATGCGCGCCGCGAGCGTCGCCGGGTCGGGCTCCTGCCCGGTCTCCTGCAGGATCTGGCGGCTGATGCGGTTCATCTTGTTGATGGTCTCGATCATGTGCACCGGGATGCGGATGGTGCGCGCCTGGTCCGCGATCGAGCGCGTGATCGCCTGCCGGATCCACCAGGTCGCATAGGTGGAGAACTTGTAGCCGCGCCGGTATTCGAACTTGTCGACCGCTTTCATCAGGCCGATGTTCCCCTCCTGGATCAGGTCAAGGAACTGCAGTCCGCGGTTCGTGTACTTCTTCGCGATCGAGATCACTAGCCTGAGGTTCGCCTCGGTCATCTCGCGCTTCGCGCGGCGCGCCTTGGCCTCGCCGGTCGACATCTGCTTGTTGATATCCTTGAGATCCTTGATGGGAATGCCGATCTTCTGCTGCACCCCCTGCATCTTGCCGAGCAGCTCGAGGATCGCCGGCTCGAAGCGAACCAGCAGCTCGCTCCACGGGTTGCCGGCGTTGATCTCGTTGGCCAGCCAGCGCTTCGAGCCCTCGGTCCCCGCGAAAACCTTGATGAAATGCTGGCGCGGCATCTGCGCCTTCTCGGTGCAGATATTGTGGATTTCCCGCTCGCGCGAGCGGATCTGGTCGACGAGGCTTCGCACGCTGTCGCACAGCCGCTCGACCGTCCTGGCCGTGAAGCGGATGGTCATCAGCTCGTTGGAAATCTGCTCGCGCGCGCGCAAGTAATCCTTGTCGCGCGGTCCTTTGCCCTCCAGAGCGCGCGACAACTTGTCGTAAAGGCGCCGGATGCGGGCGAACTTCTCGAGCGCGTCCGCGCGCAACTGCATCATGCTGGCCGTCGCGGCCGCGCCGTCGTCGTCTTCCTCTTCCTCGATCTCCTCTTCGATGGTCTCTTCTTCCTCCTGGTCGGCCTCGGCCTTCCGGGGATCGAAGTCGTCCTTGGCGTTAGGATCGATCAGGCCGTCGACCACCTCGTCGATGCGCATCTCCTCCTTCTCGACCTTTCCGGCGAGATCGAGGATTTCCTGGATGGTGGTGGGGCACGCGCTGATCGCCTGGACCATGTGCCGCAGCCCCTCTTCGATGCGCTTGGCGATCTCGATTTCGCCTTCGCGGGTGAGAAGCTCGACCGATCCCATTTCGCGCATGTACATCCGAACCGGATCGGTGGTGCGGCCGAACTCCGAGTCGACCGTGGAAAGTGCCGCTTCGGCCTGTTCTTCGACATCCTCGTCGTTCGACGCGACCGGCGCGGCCTCGGTGATCAGCAGGGATTCCTGGTCGGGCGCCTGGTCGTAGACCTGGATACCCATATCGTTGAACGTCGAAATGATCGACTCGATCTGCTCGGCGTCGACCAGGTCGTCCGGCAGATGGTCGTTGATTTCAACGTACGTGAGAAAGCCCCGATCCTTACCCAGCTTGATGAGGTTCTTGAGGCGGGTGCGGCGAGTTTCCGCATCCTCCTTGGGCAGCTCGGCGGTGGCTGCGAGCCATTCGTCGCGACGCGCCTTGCGGCTGCCGCGGCCCTTTTTCTCCTTGGCCGCTTTCAGACCGGCGTTGACCTTCGCTTCGAGCAGCTCGAGCGCCTTGGTGGCACTCTGAATCGTGGGCTTGCCCTTCTGGCCGGCGCCCTTCTCGGCCTTCGCGGGCACCGCCTTGGGCTGCGCCGGTTCCTTGCCGTGCTTCGCGACTGGAGCGGGCGCTTTCCCGCGCGCAACAATCTTGGGCTTGGGCGCCTGGCGCTTCGGCTTCGCCGCCTTGTGGACCGGCCGCGCCGCACGCGCCGGCTTGACCGCCTTCTTCGCAACAAAGCGCGCCGCCACAGGCTTCTTCGCCTTCAGGCTCTTGATTGCCTTCGCTTTTGTCTTGGCCGCGCGGGCCTGCTTCGGTTTCCGGTTGCGCTTGTCCTTGGCCATCCTGACCTCGTGTTGTCCCGTCGGGGTGCGGGAGAAAGCCCTATATTCTAGCAAAGCCCTTGATCTTCAAGGCCTGTTGCGGACTGCGCCCAGCATTTTTTCTTCGAATCGGAGACGCTCTTCCGCGGTCGCGACGCCCTTCAGCACCCGCTGCCGTAGCGTTCGGTCCGCTTCCGGCTCGCGGCGCCGCAGCGCCTCGAGAACCTCCCGGAACTCGGACGCCGCCTCGTCCTCGCTTAGCCTGAGCTCGAAATTCAGCGCCGCCTGCGCGCGCGCGAGGGTGGCACCGTGCAAGGCCCTGTCGATCAGCTCCGCGAGCAGGCTGTCGCTCAAGCGGGAGGGGTCCGGCACGCCACTCACCAGGTCTCTCAGCTCCAGCAGCGCCTGCGATTCCGGCAATTCGGAGCCAAGCAGCACGGGATCGAGCTCCAGCACCAGCTCGGGCTTGGCGAATGCGCGCGTGAGCAATTTCCACTCCAGAGATACCGGCAACGGCGCGCTGGCGCGCTGTGGAGCCGGCCTCACATAAGTGGGGGCGCTACGCAGCTCCATCAAGCGTTCTGCCTCTTCCTGGGAGACGCGCGCGAACTCGGCGACCTCCTTGACCACTTGCAGCCTGAATCCTGGCGCGGCGATACGCTGCACGTGCGGCTTCGCCGCCGCGAGGAAGCGCGACCGGCCTTCCGGCGTCGCGAGATCCGACTGCGCCCGCAGCTCCGCGAGCAGAAATCCCGAAAGCGTCTGGGCCTCGCGCAGCAGGCGCTCGAACGCATCCTTGCCGTGGGCGCGAACGTAGCTGTCGGGATCATCGGCTTCCGGCAGGAACAGGAACCTGATCGGCTTGTTGTCCAGGGCGAGCGGCAAGCTCACCTCGAGCGCGCGCCAGGCGGCCTTGCGCCCGGCGGCGTCGCCGTCGAAGCAGAACACCAGCTCGTCCGCGAGCCGCAGCAGCTTGGAAACGTGCACCGGAGTGGTTGCCGTGCCGAGCGTGGCCACCGCGTAGCCGACGCCGAACTGCGCCAGCGCCACGACGTCCATGTAGCCCTCGACCACCAGCACGCGGCCTGCGGCGCGGATCGCGTCGCGTGCCTGGACCAGGCCATAGACTTCCCGACCCTTCTCGAACAGCGGCGTCTCCGGCGAGTTCAGGTACTTGGGTTCGCCCGCGCCGAGCACGCGCCCGCCGAAGCCGATCACGGCCCCGCGCGCCGAAAGGATGGGGAACATCACCCGGTCGCGGAACCGGTCATAACGTTTGCCCTCTTCGCCCTGGATCACCAGGCCGCATTCGACGAGCGCCTTGTCTTCGTACTCCGGGAATGCCGCGCGAAGCGCCTGCCAGTCCTCGGGCGCGTAACCGATCCGGAACCGCGCTGCGATCTCGCCCGTGAGCCCTCGGCCCTTGAGGTAGTCGATCGCGCGCGGTGATTTCTTCAGCTCGGCGCGGTAAAACTCCATCGCCCGCTCCATCAGCGCATAGAGGTCGGTTTCGCGCTCCCGCCGCGCGGCTTCCTCGGGGCTGCGAGGCTGGAAATCCGGCATCTGCATGCCGGCCGAGGAGGCGAGCTCCTTCACCGCATCGACGTAGCCGAGCCCCGCGTGGGCCATGATGAAGCCGATCACATTGCCGTGCGCGCCGCAGCCGAAGCAGTGATAGAACTGCTTCGCCGGGCTCACCGTGAAGGACGGCGATTTTTCGTTGTGGAACGGGCAAAGCCCGAGGTAGTTCGCCCCGCCCTTCTTCAGCTGGACGTAACGCGACACGACATCGACGATGTCGATGCGGTTCAGGAGATCCTGCTTGAAGCTCTCGGGGATCACGGTAACGCCGTTCCCCCTAGTTTAGCGGGCGTGACCAGATCTAGCCGGAGAGCCGGGCCTTCACCAGGGCCGATACCTGGCCCATGTCGGCGCGGCCGGCGAGGCGCGGCTTGAGCAGCCCCATCACCTTGCCCATGTCCTTTACGCCCGAAGCCCCCGATTCGCTCACCGCCGCGTCGATGGCCTGCGTGATCTCGGCGTCGCTCAGTTGCTTCGGGAGGTATTCCGAGAGCACCTGCATCTCGAATTTCTCCGCGTTGACCAGGTCCGCGCGGCCGGCGGATTCGAATTGAGCGACCGACTCGCGGCGCTGCTTCATCATCTTGTCGATGATCGAGAGAACATCTGCGTCCGTCAGCGCGACCCGCTCATCGACTTCCTTTTGCTTCATCGCCGCGAGCAACAATCGGATGGCCGACAGGCGCGCCTGGTCCCTGGCGCGCATTGCGGCCTTCATGTCTTCGCCGATACGGTCTTTGAGCGGCATGGGGATTCAGAAATGCAAACGCCCCGATGCTGTGCATCGGGGCGCGTCGTCGGTATTCGCTTGCGCCGGCCTAGTACAGCTTCTGCGGCAGCATCTGGCTGCGCAGCCGCTTGTGCAGGCGCTTCACCGCCGCGGCGAGCTTGCGCTTGCGCTCCGCGGTCGGCTTCTCGTAGAACTCGCGCGCGCGAAGCTCCGTGAGGAGCCCGGTTTTCTCTACGGTGCGCTTGAAGCGGCGCATCGCGACCTCGAATGGCTCGTTCTCCTTGACGCGGACGGTCGGCATCCAATCCTCGGGTACGGTGTACGGAAGGGGCCGAATTATATCCGGATTGGTCAGCCCCCCGCCAGCCCCCCGTAGAATGCCGGGCCATGCTGATCCTGGGACTCGAAACCTCCTGCGACGAGACCGGAGTCGCTCTCTACGAGACGCTGGGCGGCCTGCGCAGCGGCTTGTTGGCGCATGCAGTCCACTCCCAGGTGGCGATGCATGACGCCTACGGGGGCGTCGTCCCGGAGCTTGCATCGCGCGACCACATCCGGCGGCTGGTTCCGCTCGCGCGCCAGGTGCTGGCCCAGGCCGGGCGTGAGGTGGGGGAGCTCGGCGCGGTGGCCTACACCGAGGGGCCGGGCCTCGCCGGCGCGTTGCTCGTCGGCGCCTCGTTCGCACACGCCATGGCGCTCGCGCTCGGGGTGCCGGCGATCGGCATCCACCACCTCGAAGGCCATCTCCTGTCGCCGCTGCTGTCGGTGCGGGCGCCCGATTTCCCGTTCATCGCGCTGCTGGTATCGGGTGGCCATACCCAGCTGATGCGCGTAGACGGCGTCGGCCGTTACACCCTGCTCGGCGAGACGCAGGATGATGCCGCGGGCGAGGCGTTCGACAAGACCGCAAAGCTGCTCGGACTGGGTTATCCCGGCGGCCCCGCGCTCTCCAGGCTCGCCGAGGCGGGCACCCCCGGCCGCTATCGTCTGCCACGTCCGATGATCTCGAGCGGCGACCTTGATTTCAGCTTTTCCGGGCTGAAGACGGCCGTGTTGCTGCTGGTGCGCGGGGCCGACCCCAACGAACAATTCTTCGCCGACGCCGCGCGGGGCTTTCAGGATGCGATCGTCGACGTGCTGGTCGCCAAATGCGCGCTCGCATTGGAGAGCACGGGACTCACCCGGCTGGTGGTCGCCGGTGGTGTCGGCGCAAACCGGCAGCTCCGCGCCGCGCTCGACGCGCACGCCGCACGGCGCGGATTCGACGTCTACTATCCGGAACCCGAACTGTGCACCGACAACGGCGCCATGATCGCCCTCGCCGCCGCGCTGCGCCTCGAAGCGGAAGGGTTGGATTCGCGGCAGCGCGCGGGCTTCACGGTGCGCCCCCGCTGGGAACTGGACAAGATCGCCTAGGCGGCGTCGCGCTTGCTTCCGATGCGCGGCTCCGTTCCTGCGAGCAGGCGACCGATGTTCGCCCGGTGGCGCCAGGCCAGCAAACCGGCGATGACGACCACCACGGGAAGCACCGGGCGCAGCCCGAACAGCCACCAGGCATACAACGGCGCGAACACTGCGGCAGCCAGCGCTGCAAGCGACGAGATGCGAAAGAAAAGCACGATGACGATCCAGGTGCCGATGGTCGCCAGGCCGAGCCAGGCGTTGAGGCCGACGAGCACGCCCGCGGCAGTCGCCACGCCCTTGCCGCCGTGGAAGCGGTGGAACACCGGAAACAGATGGCCCACGAACACAGCGAGCCCGGCAAGCGGCGCCGCGAAGCCCTCCGCGCCGGAGCTGCCCGCGAGCACGCTGGCGAGCCACACTGCGAGCCACCCCTTGCCCGCGTCGCCGAGCAACGTGAGCGCAGCCGCGGCCTTGCTGCCGCTGCGCAGGACGTTCGTCGCGCCCGGATTCTTCGAACCGTAGCTCCGCGGATCGGGCAGCGTGAGCAGTCGGCTCACCACGATCGCGAATGAGATCGAGCCCAGGAGGTATGCGGCGATGACGATCAGCGCGGTCTGCATCGGCGGGCAATTTTACCCTTGCGGCCCCTATAATCGGCCACCGCCATGGACTGCATCCTCATCCGCGATCTGCGCTTAAGCGTGCTGATCGGCATTCACAAGCGCGAGCGGCACGTGCCGCAAACGGTGTCGCTCGATCTCGAGATCGGACTGCCGGGCGAGACGGTATTCAGCAGCGACAAGGTATCGGACACCATCGATTACGAGCAGGTGGCGCTGGGCATCGGGCAGATCGCCGCGAGCGGGCACTTTCGCCTGATCGAGACTTTCGCGGAGCGCGTCGCCCGCCTGATCCTGGACCAGTTCGGCGCGCCGTGGGTCAAAGTCAGCGCGGCGAAGATCGGCATCCTGGGCAACGCGAAGTTCGTCGGCGTCGCGATCGAGCGGCGCAAGGCCTAGTCCGCGAGCCCTACGTCGACCATCCGCGGCGCGAGCACGCGCACGATGTCCGCGGGCGCTACCGCGAGCAGGAAGCCGCGCCGGCCGCCGTTGATGTACACGCGCGGCAGGTCCAGGATGCTGCGCTCCATGTAGACCGGCATCGCCTTGCGGGTGCCGAACGGCGAAGTGCCGCCGACCTGGTAGCCGGAATGGCGCTGCGCGACCTCGGGCCTGCACGGCTCGACGCGCTTGCGGCCCGCCTCCCGGGCGAGATTCTTGGTGGAAACCTTGCGGTCCCCGTGCATCAGCACCAGGAGCGGCTTCCCGCCTTCGTCCTCCATGACCAGCGTCTTCACCACTTCGCCGGCCGGAACGCCGAGCTCCTCGGCTCCCCGCTCCGCGCCGCCGTGCTCCATGTATTCGTAGAAATGCTCGGTGTAGGAAACGGCGTGCCGCTTCAGGAACTGCGTGGCTGGAGTCTCGCTGTGGCTCGGTCTTTTCATCCGCGCGGGTGGTGCTTGGCGTGAAGCTGCTTCAGGCGCTCGCGCGCGACGTGGGTATAGATCTGCGTGGTCGAGATATCGGCATGGCCGAGCAGCATCTGCACCACGCGCAGGTCCGCGCCGTGGTTGATCAGGTGCGTGGCAAAGGCGTGGCGCAGAACGTGCGGCGACAGGCTCTTGCCGGGGATCGAATGCGCGCCGTGCCGCTTGAGGTTGTGCCAGAACGCCTGTCGCGTCATGCCGGCGCCGCGCTCGGTGACGAACAGCGCGTCGCTCGCCGCGCGCCGCAGCAATGTCGGTCGCGCCTCGCGCCGGTACTTCTGCACCCAGTGCACCGCCTCCTCGCCGAGCGGCACCAGGCGCTCCTTCGACCCCTTGCCAAGGACGCGCAGTACGCCCGCCTCGAGATTCACTTCGAACGTCTTGAGCGAAACGAGCTCCGAGACGCGCAGGCCCGAGGCGTACAGCACCTCCAGCATCGCCCGGTCGCGCAGGCCGAGCGGCGTCGCGATGTCGGGCGCAGCGAGCAGCGCCTCGACGTCGGCTTCGGAAAGGGTCTTCGGAAAGCGCGGCGCGCGCTTCGGCGGGTCGAGCTTGAGCGTGGGATCGGCGGGCACGCGCCGCTCGCGCAGGCAATAAGCGTAGAAGCGCTTGAGGCTCGAGAGCATGCGCGCGTCCGAGGATGCGCGATGACCGCTCGAGCCTTGGTGACGCGAAGCGAAAAAGGCATGCAGGTCGGCTTCCCGCGCCGCGATCAGATCGACGTGCCGGGGCGCCAGCCAGCCCGCGAGCTGCGCGAGGTCGCGCCGGTAGGACTCGATCGTGTTGCGCGCCAGGCCGTCTTCGAGCCACAGCGCGTCGCAGAACGCGTCCAGTTGCCTCGCGTCCGGCTCGCTCAGGGCGCGAGTTCGAATGCGTCCGCTCCGGCCTCGTGCATCAGCAGCCAACGCTTGGCCTCCAGCAGGTAGCCGCCGGTCGAGTGGGCAAAGCCGCCGAGGCCGTCGGCGGCGACGACGCGGTGGCAGGGAATCACGATCGGCAGCCGGTTGTCACCGCAGGCCTGACCCACGGCGCGCGCCTCGCCGCCGATCTCGCGCGCGAGATCGCCGTAGGTGCGCGTGCGGCCGCGCGTGATGGCGCACATGGCGGCCCACACCTTCCGCTGGAACGGCGTGCCTTCGATCAGCAGGGGGAGATCGAATCGGGCATCGGCATCGTCGCGGTAGCGCTCGAGCTGCCGCGCCGCCCGCTCCGCGAGCGCATTCTGCGGTGCCTGCGGCGCAACGCCGGGCGGAAGGTAACGGATCTCGGCCACCCGATCATCGCGCGTCGCCACCGCCACCATCACGCGCGGAAACTCGACGATCGCCTCCCAGCGCATCTCAGCCCACCAGCTTTTCGATTCGCGCCAACAGGTCGTCGGCGATTTCGATGCCGTCCTGCCGCAGCTTCTTTTCGGCCGCAAAGCGCTTGGCTCCCGGCAGGCGCACTCCTTCGTCGGCGAGCATGGCGCGCACCACGGTCTCCACCCGCTCCAGGTACTTGTCGCGGCCCGCGAGCGCCGCCGGGTCGATGGCGAGGAAGGCCTGGCCGATTCTCGGCTTGTTCCCCTGCTCGGCGAAGAACGAGTCCGCCTCGGGTCCGATCGCGGCGCCGGTGAGCGCGGCGCACACGAGCTCGAACGCGAGCGCGAGCATCGCGCCCTTCGCACCGCCGATCGGAAACAGGCTGCCGTGCTCGATGGCTTCTTTCGGGTCGGTCGTCGGCTTTCCGTCGCGGTCGAGGGCCCAGCCCTCGGGGATCTTCTCGCCCTTTTGCATCGCCATCATGATTTTCCCCCGCACGACGGTCGTGAGCGCGAGATCGACCACGATCGGGTCCGCCTCCCGGCGCGGGAAGGCGAAGGCGACCGGATCGGTGCCGAAGAGCGCCTTCTTGCCGCCCCACGCGGGGATCGCCGCGGGCGAATTGGTGAACGCCACACCCACCATGCCGGCTTCGGCCACCCGAAGCAGGTGGATGCCGAGCACGCCGACATGCGCGCTGTTCCGAATGCCGGCGAAGCCGATGCCGTTTCTGCGCGCGCGCTGGATCACCTCGTCGATCGCCCAGGCGCAGGATTCGTAGGGCAGCCCGTCGGCGTTGTCGATCAGGCACACCGCGGCCTTTTCGGCAGCCATCTTCGGTCGTGGCGGG
>JBAUTZ010000034.1:0-19191 GCA_049582445.1 Burkholderiales bacterium | reverse complement strand
GTATAGTCGAACAGGTGGCACCGGTATCCGGCGCGCGCCAGCCGCGCGGCGAGCGGGGTCATCACGAGGCCGGGCATCCACAGCCCGTGGACCAGGATCGCCTCGCGCGGGGCTGTCGCAGGCATGGCGGCGGATTCTAGCGTGACCGGGCAAGCAGCAGCCGCGCGCCGATCGCCAGCGCGGGTATGCCGAACGCCGCGTAGGCCGCGGCATAGCCGCCCGAGAGCGCGAGCACGAGGTGAAACAGCGGCGGCGCAACGACCACGCCGAGAAAGGTGAAGAACAGGCAGCCCCCGGTCGCAGCGCCGATCTGCCCCGGCGGCGCAAGATGCGCGACCTCGGCGAGGAATACGCCGTTCCAGCCGACCGCCGTCGCACCGAACGCGGCGGCGTACGCGAATAGCAGCCACCCCGGCCACGCCGGGCTCGCAGCGAGCGTCACCAGCGCCGACAGGCCCATCCCCAGCCCAAGCAGACCCAGCATGGTGCGGCGCCTGAGCAAGCGGTCGGCCACGATGCCCCACACGATGCGCCCGAACACGCTCGCGATCTGCGACACGGCCATGACCAGCCCGGCAAGCACGAGGCTCATCGTGAACGAGTCGGTGAGGAAGGTCACCAGGTAGCTCACCAGCGTGATCTGCACGCCGCCGTAGGTGAACGAGGTAAGCGCCATCTCGCGCAGGCGCGGCGTGCGCAGGATGAGCCCCACCGGCGCGAAACTCGAGCGCAGCGAGATCGGCGCGCGGGGATTGAGATCGCGGTCGTAGCGCGCGCGCACCGGCTCGATCGCCAGGGCGAGCGCAAGGCAGGTGAAGCCGATCGCGAGCGCCGCCCCGCGCCAGCCCAACGCCAGGATGATCGCCGGCACGGCGAGCCCGGCGATGGCGCCTCCGAGCGGCACGCCCGTCTGCTTGATCGAGAAGGTGAAGGCGATCAGCCCCGGCGGGGAAGCGCGTAGCAGTATCTGCGAGCTCGCCGGGGTCGCCGGTCCGTAGCCCATGCCGATCACGACACCGCCCAGCGCGACCAGCGGCAACCAGGCACTCGCGCCCAGCGCGAGCCCCGTAAAGCTCAGCACGAGCGCAATCTGGCTGACGCGGATGGGGCCAAAGCGCGCCAGCCAGCCGGCGGAGGTGACCGTGCCCAGCATGCTGCCGAAATACGCGATGGCGACGAAATAGCCGATCGCCGAAGGTGCGAGCCCAAGCGCGGGCGCGGCGACCGGCGCCATGACCGGCGAGCTGTACACCGCCAGCGCCACCAGCGTCTGCACGGCGAGCGTCACCCCCAGCGGCAACGCGACAGAACGCAGCGAAGGCGCGGCCTCGTTCAACCGGGTGGCCAGCTGCCTGCGGCGCGCGCTTCGCGCGCCGCCTCGAGCAGCGCCCGCGCGCGGTGCACGACCGGATAGTCAATCATCTGGCCGTCGACCTGAATCGCCGCCAATCCCGCGGTTTCGGCCTGCCTGAATGCCGCGACGATCTTCTCCGCGCTCGCGATCTCGGCGTCGGTCGGCGCATAAGCGCGGTTCACCGGTGCGATCTGGTCCGGATGGATGCACAGCCTTCCCTGGTAGCCGGCGCGCCGGCTGCGCTCCAGAGCCCGGCCGAACGCTTCAGCCTCGCGCAGATGGAACCATGGGCTGTCGATAGGCGCCTCCATACCGGCGGCGCGCGACGCGAGCACGAGCCGCGAGCGCGCGTCGGCGAGCTCGCCTTCCTCCAGCGTCGGCAGGAGCCCGAGGTCGTTGGCGTAGTCCGCGGCGCCGAAGGCGATACGCCGCACGCGCCAGCGCGCCTCGTACGGGCGGAGGCTGCGCGCCTGCAGGATGCGATCGACGCGCTGTACGCCGATCGCGGTTTCGACGATCGGCATCAGGTCGATCGAACCCGGCTCGAGGCCGCACTCCCGCTCGAGGTTGGCCATGAGCCAGTCGACCGCGTGCAGGTCCGCCGCGCTCTCGATCTTCGGGATCACGATTCCGTCGACCCTGCTGCCGATCACCGCCACGAGGTCGCCGTAGCAATACGGCGTGGACGGCGCGTTGACGCGCACGTAGCCGCGGCCGCGGCGCGGACGCGCAAGCGCTTCCGCCACGGGCTTGCGCGTTGCTTCCTTGTCGGAGACCGCGACCGAATCCTCGAGATCTACGATGACGGCGTCGGCCGCGAGCAAAAACGCCTTCTCGACGCGGCGTGCCTGATTCCCGGGAGCGAAAAGAAACGAGCGGTTGAGGGCCATGATGGTTCCTGTCACTGGATCGGCTTGCGTTCATCCCAGCGCGGATACGGCAGATGCCAGCGCGCCGTCGCCTGCGTCCTGGGCCACACGACCTGGGCCTGCCCCTCGAGGATCTGCACGACGGGCGGCCTCGCGCCGAGCTGCGCGCCGGTGGTGGAATCGATTCTATAGTCGCCGAGCACCGTGCCGCCTTCGAGAGAGGCGAGCGCGGCGCGCAGTTTCTCCTGGTCGAGCGAGCCAGCCATGCGCACGGCCTGCTCGAGCACCTGGCCGGCTGCATAGGCCTGCGCCGCGGCGAGGGTAGGTGCGGCGGACCACTTGGCCACGTACCCCTGGACGAACAGCGCGTTGCCCGGCGTCGTGAACCCGGGTTCGTAGGCGCTGAGCGCCATCGAGAATTCCGCGTCCTGCCCCACGTCGCCGATGAAGCGCGCCTCGGCCGCACCGCGCGCAAAGAAGAGCTTCGGCGCGTAGCCCGCCCGCTTCATCGCCTTCACCATCTCCGCGGCGTCGGTTTCACCGCCGAATGCGATCCACGCGTCCGGAGAGGCCGCACGTGCGTCCTGGACGAGCGACGTGAAATCCCGCGTGGCTCCCGCATACACGCCCAGCTCGCCCGGGGCGAGGCCGAAGCGCGGCGCGCGCCCGACGAAGCTCTGCGCCATCTCGCGCGAGGCGGGATCGTCGCGCGCGATCACGCTGAGCTTCGTGTAGCCTGCGGCGCGCAGCAGGCCGAGTAGCTCCTCGCCATAGGCAGCGTACGGCGCGGTCACCTGGAAGACGTAGCGCGGCCCGGCGCGAAGCACGGACTGCGTCGCGCCGGTCGCGTTGAGCAACACCCGGCTGTTGCGCTCCGCAGCCGCCGCGGCCCCCACGGTCGCCGCGGAGCCGAAGGGGCCGATCAGCAGGTCCGCCTTTTCCTCCTTGATCAGCCGCGTGTACAGCGCGCTGGCACGGTTCGCTTCCGAGCGATCGTCGACCAATAGCAGCTCGACGTGCCGCCCCAGCAGACCGCCGGCGGCATTGACGTCGTCCTGCCACAGCAGCAGACCCTTGCGAAAGTCGGACGCAAGATCGGCGAGATCGCCCGACTGCGACACCGCGGCGCCCACGACCACCGGAGGCGCTTCTGCCAGCGCCCACGTTGGAATGAGCGCGAGCACCAGCGCGCGTAGCAGGCCCATGATCGTCTTTGTGCACTCCAAGGCGGCGAATCCGCCCCGAAAGTAAGGTGTGCCAAAATCGGCGTCAAGGATCATGTCGCAGGTTACCCAAAACGGCTTCCTCGAGCGGCTGCGCGCGGTGGTGGGTGCGCAGCATGTCCTCACGCGCCCGCAGGACACCGCGCCCTACTTTTCCGACTGGCGCAGGCAGTACCGCGCCGATGCCGAGTGCGTGCTGCGTCCCGCGAGTACCGCCGAGGTTGCGGAACTGATGCGCCAGTGCGCAAGCGAAGGCGTGGCCCTGGTGCCCCAAGGCGGCAATACCGGCCTGTGCGGCGGCTCGGTGCCGACCGGCGCGCGCCGCGAAGTCGTGCTGTCGCTCGCGCGCATGAACCGCATCCGCGAGCTCGACGCGCTGAACGACACCATTACCGCGGAGGCGGGCTGCGTGCTCGCCGCCATTCAGCAGGCCGCCGACGGCGCCGGCAGGCTCTTTCCCCTGTCGCTCGCCGCCGAGGGCAGCTGCATGATCGGGGGCAACCTTTCGACCAACGCCGGCGGCGTCAATGTCCTGCGCTACGGCAATGCGCGCGAGCAGGTCCTGGGTCTCGAAGTCGTGCTGCCCGACGGCGCGGTATGGAACGGGTTGCGCGCGCTGCGCAAGGACAATACCGGCTATGACCTGAAGCAGCTGTTCATCGGCGCCGAGGGCACACTCGGCGTCATCACGGCCGCCGTGCTGAAGCTCCACCCGAAACCGACCGCCTCGGCCACCGCCTGGATCGCGGTGCGCAGCCCCGCGCGCGCGGTCGAGCTGCTGGCGCTGCTGCGCGAGCGCCTTGGCGAGCGGCTCACCGCATTCGAGCTCGTTTCGCGCGCCTGCCTCGAAGCGGTGATGGCGCACGCGCCGGCGACGCACGACCCGCTGGGCACGGCATACCCCTGGTACGTGCTCGCCCGGCTCGCCGACAGCGGCGAGCATGCCACGCTGCGCGGGCTCGCCGAAGTGGCGCTGCTCGACTGCGCGGAGCGGGAGGCCCTCGCGGACGTGGCGCTTGCCTCGAGCGAAGCGCAATCGCTCGCGCTGTGGAAGATTCGGGAAACGATCCCCGAGGCGCAATTCACCAACGTCAAGCACGACGTATCGGTGCCGGTATCGAAGGTACCGGAGCTGATCGAGCGCGCATCCGTCGCCCTGGAGGCCGCATTTCCGGGTGTGAAGATCTACGCCTTCGGCCACATCGGCGACGGCAACGTCCACTACAACGTGGGCATGCGCGACGTCGCCGCCACCGCGGCGCTGATGGCGCGGCGCGAGGCAGTGAACCGCGTGGTCTACGATGTCGTCGACGCGCTCGGCGGCTCGATTTCCGCCGAGCACGGACTGGGCCAGCTAAAGCGTGAGGAGATACGGCGCCACAAGGACCCATTGGAACTCGCGCTGATGCGCGCGCTCAAGAGCGCCCTGGACCCGCGGGGTTTAATGAATCCCGGAAAGGTGCTGTGAAGCGCGCGCCGCGCGCTTAGAACTCAAGCGCCTCGCGAATCGCTTCGATTCCCGCCTTCGCGCAGCGCTCATCCTCCGCGCCGCCGGGCGCGCCCGAGACGCCGATCGCGCCCACCAGGGCGCCGCTGCTGTCGATCGGCAAGCCGCCACCGAGCATCACCGCGCCCGTGATGTGACGCGCGCCGCTTTCCGGCTTGCCGGCCTGCGTGGCGCCGACCATGTCGCTCGTGCTCGTCCTGAAGCTCGCCGCGGTCCACCCCTTCGCGATCGCGGTCCGCACGGTATGCGGCCCGGCGAAGCGGTCGCGTAGCATCACCTGCGCGATCCCGCTGCGGTCCACCACCGCGACCGCCACCTGGTAGCCGAGCCCACGGCAATGCTTCAGCGCGGCCTGCGCCGCGGTGAGCGCGGTCTCCGGCGTCATGAACTTGAGCGAGTAGGTCGCATCCTCGGCCGCCGCAACCGAGCAAATCGACAAGCTCGCGGCGCCCAGCGTGGCCATGACAATGAATCGTTTCATGATTTCTCCTTGCGAAGCGAAGACAGCGATAGACCGGCCGCGGTGACGATGAACAGCGCGATCGCCAGCGCGTTTCCGGCGCCGCCCGCGGCCCGCAGCGGCGCGCTCGCGGCGACATCTCCCGCGACCCGCGCAGCCAATGAAAAGTGCAACAGCACGAGCGGCAGGTAGAGCGCCGTCCGGTACGGCAGCGCCACGCGCAGCACCGCGGGCAGGATCACTGGCGCGTGCCCGAATACCATCGAAAAGACGAAGCCGACGAGAATCGCGTGCAGCCCCGCGTCCCACAGCTCGCGCCCGGAGCCTGCGGCGCTGCTCGATACGAGCAGCGCGCCGCCGATCGCGAGCCACGCGTAGCCCGCCAGCAGGCACAGCGCGATGTAGCGCGTCAGACCCGCGCCTCGCACGGTGCGCGTGGCGATGTCGTAGCGCGCGAGCCACGCGGCCATCAGCACGAGCAGCGCGCCCAATACGCGCGGCGCGAAAGGCAGCGCGGCAAGGAGCAGAGCCACGCTCAGGACGCCGAACGCCGCGCGCGCCAGGCGCGGCACCGGCGACAGACGCGATAGCTCGAGCCGCTCGCCGCCTATGGTGAGCGCGAAGAACGCGATCCAGGCCGGTACCGCGGCCTCGGGCGGCCTGCCCGCGACGAGCGCCAGGTTCGCCGCAACCAGGCCGAGGGCGCCGAGCGCAAGCACGCCGGTGTGCAGCGTGCGCTGGCGCAGCCAGATCGAGCTCGTGGCCGCGGCAAGCAGAGCGGCCCCGGCGGCCAGCAGCGCGAACCCGGCCTGGACACTCCCTGCGAGGAGCACGATGGCGCCGACCCCGGATGCAGCGGGCGCCAGGTAGGCCCAAGGACGGCCAATGGCAACCGCGCGCTCGAGCGCAATCAGCGTGCCGAAGAACCCGCTCGCCATCAGGGCGCCGTGCCAGGCGATGCCCGGGCCGGGTGCGGGCGCGTTGAAGCCCAGTCGCACCAGGCCGCCGGTCACGCCGGCGAGCAGGGCGATGAATCCGAGGACGAGTAGCGGTGCGCGAGCGGACGGCGGAAGATCGCGCATCGCGCCGCTACCAGCCGAATCGCTGCCGGACCTCCACGCTCATGCGCTCGGGCGTCCAGGGCGGATCGAAAACAATGTCGACGCGCACCTCGCGCGCTTCCGTGCAGGCCTTGCGGATCGCTTCCTCGGCCTCCTCGGCGATCGAGCCGCTCATCGGGCAGGCGGGTGAGGTCATGGTCATGTCGACGTGCACGCGCCCGGGGGTGCACTCGACGCGATAGATCAATCCCAGGTCGACGACGTTCTCCCCGACCTCCGGATCGGACACGGTGCGCAGCGCGTCCCACACCGTAGCTTCGTCCGGGATCGTGTCATCGCGCATGCGACAAGCCTAGGCAGCCACTCATGGCGCACCTTGATCCGCGTCAAGAGCCGATGCCATGACCTGCAACGTTGGCGCCTTGAACATCAGGCTCTCGATCGTCATGCGCACGGAATCGCTCGCCCAGTCCGCGGCGCCGGTATGGCGGTAGCGAACCCGGCCATCCGGACCGACCAGGAAGGTGGTGGGAAGGGCGCGCGCGCCCCAGTCGCGCGCTGCATCGCCGTCGCGATCGACCAGGACCGTGGATCCCATCCCCGCCCGCTGGACGAACCGGCTCGCCGCGCGCGGGCCTTCGC
Source organism: Burkholderiales bacterium (assembly GCA_049582445.1). Classification (GTDB taxonomy): domain Bacteria; phylum Pseudomonadota; class Gammaproteobacteria; order Burkholderiales; family SG8-39; genus DAHVFK01. The sequence goes on along the minus strand of JBAUTZ010000034.1, from coordinate 12,075 downwards.
CGACATTCACGGCGAGTACGACGAAGGCCTCCCCGCGCAGGTCGCGCCGCAGTCTTTCGATCGACGGTGTCTCCTCCCGGCAGGGTCCGCACCAGCTCGCCCAGAAGTTGACCATGACGACCTTACCCCGATAGTCGGACAGGCGATGCAACCTGCCGTGAAGGTCGGGCAGTGACAGTACGGGAACCTCCGCCGCGCTGAAAGGTCCGGGGTCCTGCGCAAACGCGGCCGGCGGCAGGGCCATAATCACGACGGCCAAGGAAAGGAGCGCGCGGATTCGCATGACGCCCAACGATAACAAAATGCCGGGCCTTCAGCGGAACCTATAATTGCTTGCGCAATGAGCAAGGTTTCCCGGTTCAGCGATCCGTTCGAGCAGTGGTTGCCCTCCGGCGAGCTATGGGTGTTCGGCTACGGCTCGCTCATGTGGTCGCCGGGGTTCCGCTACACGCACGACGCCGCCGGCATCGTGCACGGCTACCACCGTTCGCTGTGCGTGTACTCGCATCGCTATCGCGGGACGCCCGAGCGTCCCGGCCTGGTGATGGGCCTGTGCCGGGGCGGGTCCTGCTGGGGAATCACCTATCGGGTGCCGGCCGCGGGCGCGCGCGACGTGCTCGAATACCTGTGGCACCGCGAAATGCGCAACCGCGTCTACATGCCACGCCTGGTCGCGGTCCGCCTGGGCGCAAAGCGGGTCCGCGCGCTCGCCTTCATCGCCGATGCCGCACACCCTCAATTCGCGGGGGACCTCAAGCTCGCCAAGTCCGCGAGGATCGTCGCTCGCTGCTCGGGCGAACGCGGCCACAACCTCGAGTACCTGCAACGCACTCTGTCGCACATGCACGAGTTGGGAGTGCGCGACCCCCATCTGGACCGCGTGCTCGCGCGGGCCTCAGCACTGGTCAAGGGCCGCCGCAGTCGCCGGCCTTAGGGCGCCCGCACCGCGCGCCGCAGGCGCGCCAGCGCCTCGGCAAGGCGCGAGCGCTGGGTACCGAAGTTGAGCCGCACGAAGCCCGGCGCGCCGAATTGCGCGCCGGGAGAAAGTGCCACGCCGTGCTCGAGGAAATGCGCGTGCGGATCCCTCGCGCCGAGCGCCGAGGCGTCGATCCAGGCGAGATACGTCGCCTCGACGTGAGCCATCGCGAGCCCCGGCATCGACGCTACCTCGCGCTCGACCAGGTCGCGGTTTTCCGCGAGGTAGGCAAGCTGCGCCGCCAGCCAGCCGTCCGCGTCGCGGTACGCCGCGAGCGCGCCGATGTACCCGAACACGGACGGGTCATGCACCGTGGCATAGTGATCGACCGAGAACGCGCGCCGCAGTTTCGCGTCTTCGATGATCGCGAAAGCGCAGCCGGCGCCGGGAAAATTGAAGGTCTTGTTCGGTGACATCAGGGTCACGCTGCGTCGCGACACTTCGGGGCCCAGGCTCGCGATCGGCACGTGCCGTTTTCCACGATCGAGCAGGATATCGGCGTGGATCTCGTCCGAGCACACGACGAGATCGTGACGCAAGGCGATTTCCGCCAGGCGCCCGAGTTCCGCGCGCGTGAAAATGGTGCCGCCTGGATTCTGGGGATTGCACAGGTAAAGCAACCGGGTGTTCGGCCGCAGAGCTGCGCGCAGCGCATCTTCGTCGAACACCCAGCGGCCGCCGGAGAGGGCGAGCGGTACGTCGGTATGGGCCCGCGGCGCGAGCTCCACAGCACGCTTGAAATGGTGGTAGATCGGCGTCGGTACGAGCGCGTGCCCGTCGCCGGGCACAAGGTGGCGCGCGGCGAGGTGCAGACCCGGTACGACCCCGGGCAGAAAAACGATCCAGCCCGGATTGACTTCCCAGCCATACAGGCGCTGCAAGCGCTCTACGATCGCGCTGCGCAAATCATCGGGCACGTTGCTGTAGCCAAACACGCCGTGCTCGACGCGCTCCGCGAATGCGCGCAGCACCGACGCAGGGGCGCGGAAATCGGTGTCCGCCACCCATAGCGGGATGACGTCGCGCCCGCGGTAGCGCTCCCAGCGCGAGCTCCAGGTGTCGGACCGGTCGACCGGGGCGTCGAAATCGAAACTCATGACCGGCATTTAGCACGAACCGCGCGCAAAAAACAAAACGCCGGGAGCAGTCCCGGCGTCGAAACGTGCCGCCCGGCCTACGCCGGATGGCGCTGGAGGTTCTTCTTACTGTGGCTTTTTCTCGACCTCAGGTTTCATGTCGCCCTTTTCCAGGTCGTCTCCCTGCTCCTTCTCCTCCTCCCCCTTATTCTCGGCCTGCCCGGCCGTGCGCTCGTCGCGCAGCGCGTGCCGAAGCTCGTCCTCGTAGCTGTCCTGCGTAGTATAGCTGCCAGCGCCCGTTTCGCTTTCGTCGGGCGCCTCGACGCGGACCGCGTTCGCGGCCTCGCGCAGCCGGTCCGGAAGGTACGTCGCGACCTGAGGAAAGGCAACGATGATCCCGATCGCCACGCACTGCAGGATCATGAACTCGAACATGCCTTTGTAGATCGTCCCTAAGCTCCATTCTTTGACCACCTGCTTGAGGTAGTACGCGGACATCGCCACGGGCGGCGACAAGAACGCAGTCTGCAGCGTGACCGCGACCAGCGCCCCGAACCAGACCATGTCGAACTTCAGGGCCGTAACGACCGGGTAAAAGATTGGCAGGAAGACCAGCACGATGGCCGGCCACTCGAACGGCCAGCCGAGGATGAAGATGAGCACGATCACCATGATCAGCATGACGGTCGGCGGCAACGGCAAGGAGAGCATCGCGGTGGTGATCCAGTTCGCCGTGCCGAGCCGGGCGAATACCGAGCCGAAGATGTTCGAGGTGACCGCGAGCAACAGCACCATGCTTGCGGTGGCAGTGGTGCTGAGCACCGCCTGCTTCATTCCCGCATAGGTCAGTCGCTGGTACGCGATCGCGAGTACCGTCGCCCCGAGCGCACCGACGGCCGCCGCCTCGGTCGGAGTGGCGATGCCGGCGAGGATCGAGCCGAGGGTCGCGGCGATCAATGCGAAGAGCGGCACGACCCCGACCGCGACCTCGAACAGGATCTTGCCGACGGAATGGACGCGCTCCTCCTTCGGCACCGGTGGACCGAGCCGAGGGTTCAGGAACGAGCGTCCCAGCAAATAGGTGAGGTAGAGGCCAGCGAGCAGGAATCCGGGACCGAACGCCGCGGCGTACAGGTCGGTCACCGGCACCCCGAGCACCGGCCCCATGACGATCAGCATGACGGACGGCGGGATCAGGATCCCCAGCGTACCGCCCGCGGTGATCGCGCCGGCGGACAGCTTCGCGTCATAGCCGGTCTTGATCATGATCGGCGAGGCCATGATGCCAAGGACCGTCACCGCTGCGCCAACGATTCCGGTGGCCATGGCGAACACCGCTGCGGTGAGAATGACCACTGCGAACAGGGCACCACGTACCGGGGCGAGCAGGATGCGGAACGCCGTGAACAATCGCTCCATCAGGCCCGCCTGCTCGGTGATGAACCCCATGAATATGAACAGCGGTACCGCGGCGAGCAGCTCGGTCTTCATCATGCCGATGGTCTGGAAGTAAGCGAGCTCGAACACCGTCTCACCGAACGAGAAGTAGCCGAACGTGAGCCCCAGAAACAGCAGCGTGAAGCTGATCGGAAAGCCGATGAAAATCACGCCGATCATCACCAGCAGCATGATCAGGCCGAGGAGCTCCTGGCCGGTCATATCTCCACCTTCTCCTTGTGCTCGAGCTCGACGCCGGTGCGCGCGGCGTAGAAGCTCTTGACCAGCTCCGACACGCCCTGGATGAGGAGCAACAGGCAGGTCAGCGGAATAACCGCCTTGAACGGCCACAAAAGCGGCCGCCAGGGCGTCTGATCCGACATCTCGTGGATCCGGAAGGCGTACAAGGCCTGATCGAAGGTGACCACGAAGAAAACGAGCAGCGAAGGGAAGAAGAAAACGATGTACGCTACGGAATCGATCGTGCCCTTGGTTCGGATCGACCATCTCTCGAAGAAGAAGTCGGTTCGGATGTGCGCACCCTTGTGCAACGCATACGCCGATCCCAGCATGAAGATGGCCGCGTACAGCATGTAGGTGATGTCGAACACCCAGATCGTCGGCGCGTCGAAGACGTAGCGCATCACGACCTCGTGGCACACCACGAGCACCAAAGGCACGTTGAGCCAGGCGACCCAGGTGCCGGTAAGGTCGGTGAAGCGGTCGATCCATTGCACCAACCGCACCAGCCTCGCCATCCCAGGTGACAGTTCACGCATAGAACACTCTCACCCTCACCCGTCCCCGCTCGAGAATCACTGTCCAGAAAGGCCGGTGACAGGAAACCGGCCCCAGAAACGAAACGGGGGCGGATTACCGCCCCCGGTCTCGTCTCGCGTCGTCTACTTCTTTGCCGCCTGCTCCGGCCAGTAGTAATTGGCCGCGAAGGAATACGGGGGGAAGTAGAACCGCTTCGCCGGCACGACCACGCTCGCGTAGGCGCGTTGCGATTCGTAGACTTTCTTGAAGAACGGATTCTTGGCGCTTTCCTCGGCCGCGACCTTGTCCCAGGTCTTGAGAAACTCGATCAGGACGTCGGCCGGCGTGCGCAGCACATGGACGCCGTACTTCTCGCGCATTTCCTTCAGAGCGTCGGCATTCTGCTTCTGCCACTTGATCCACCAGATGAGGAACGTCTCGTTCACGGCCGACGAAATGATCTCCTTGTGCGTCGGCGAGAGACTGTTCCAGACGTCGGTATTGAAGGTGGCTTCGGCGATGGTCACCGCCTCGTGCATGCCAGGGGTGTAGTGATACTTCCACACGTTCTGGAAGCCCAGGCGCAGATCCTCGACACCGCCGACCCACTCGGCGCAGTCGATCACGCCTCGCTGCGCGGAGGGCAGAATCTCGCCGCCCGGCATGTTGACCGTTGCCATGCCCATGCGCGAAAAGATCTCGTTGGCGATGCCCGTCTCCCGGCACTTCATTCCCTTGAAGTCCTTCAGGTTCTTGATGGGCCGTTTGAACCATCCGAAGGCCTGAGGACCCGCCGGCATGATCGGGAACGGAACCACGTTGACTTTGAGGACGTCCTTGTAGAACTCGCGGTAGAGCTCGAGCCCGCCACCGACATGCAACCATCCCATGGCGTCGATCATGTCCATGCCGAAGCCGCCGCCCGGGCCACCGGTGAACAGGACTGCGGCCTTATTCTTTCCCGTCCAGTACGCGGCCCAGGAGTGAGAGCCGTCGAGCACGTGCTTCGAAACCGCGTCGAGCACCTCGAACGCTGGCACGACCTGATCGGCGGGCATGGTGGTGATCGTGAGCGAGCCGTTCGACAGCTTCGCGACACGGTCGGCGAACAACGTGAAGTTTTCGTACAGCGTCAAGCTCGCAGGCCAAGTCGCCTGCATCTTCAGGTTGACGGATTGCGCTTGTGCGCCGCTTGCGAGCAGCATTGCGCCCGCTACGGCCGCGAAGAACCGGATGAGCTGCCTCATTTCCCCCCTCCCAGTGGTCCTTAAGGCGCAGCCGATGTTACACGCCTGTAATGCATTGTCAACCTGACGTCAGCATCTGGCTTCAGTCGAGCCGGGCGATGATCCCTTCGAGCCCCTTACGCGGCGCCGGGTACCGCTGCATGACCTGTGGATCGTGTCCCGGAATCACGTGCTCCGGCGATGCCGCGAGCGCGCGCAGCCGTGCGTAGCCTTCGACCATGTCGGCAACCGAATACACGATCGGGAACGGCCGCACCTGCTCCATATTGGCGTACAAGTGGCTCGCGTCCGAGGCCAGCACCACCCACCCTCGGCGCGTCATAACACGCACCACCTGCAGGCCCATCGTGTGTCCCCCGATACGGTGCAGCGAGATGCCCGGGAAGAGATCCGCGTCGCCGTCGTGGAATCGTACGCGTCCGCGATATACGTTGCGCACCATGCCTACCACGTCCTCGACGTCGAATGCGCCGCTGAAGACGTCGTGGCACATGTGACGTCCCGTGGCATAGCGCATTTCTGCGTCCTGCAGATGGTAGCTGGCGGCGGGAAACAGATCGAAATTGCCGACGTGGTCGTAGTGCAAATGCGTGATCACCACGTCGCGCACCGCTGATGCGTCGACGCCGAGCATGCGCAATCCCTCGCTCGGGCAGCGCAGGTGCTCGCGCTGGCGGCGTACCGCGGTCGCCGCCGAGAATCCGGTATCGACCACGACGATGCGCTCGGTATTGCGCACTAGCCAGATGAAATAGTCGAGCGGCATCGGTCCGTCGTGCGGATCGCCGCCGATGAAGTTCTCTCGCGCACGCCGCTCGTGGCGCGCGTACTTGACCGCGTAGATCTCGTAGGTCGGTGCGTCGGCTACGTCGCCTCTCACTTGAGCACGATCCGCGCGAACCTGCGCTTGCCCACCTGCGCCACCACGCTTTTGCCGCGCCCCAGGCGGAGGGCCTTGTCGGCCACGCGTTCGCCGTCGAGCTTCACCCCGCCCTGCTCGATCATGCGCAGCGCCTCCGAGACGCTCGGTACGAGGCCCGCCTGCTTGAGCAGCTGCGGAACCGTCAAGCCCTCCTCCGTCACGGTCAGCGCGAGCTCGGGCATGTCTTCGGGCAATACCCCGTGTCGGAAACGTTGTGCGAACTCGGCGTCGGCCTGCTCGGCGGCCTGCGGGCCGTGGAAACGAGCGACGATCTCGCGCGCGAAAAGCGCCTTGATGTCGCGCGGATTGCGCCCGCCAGCAACCTCCTCGCGCCAGCGCCGCACGCTGGACAGCGGCTCGAATGAGAGCAACTCGATGTAGCGCCACATCAGCTGGTCGGAGATCGACATCAGCTTGCCGAAGATCTCGCTTGGCGGTTCGGCGATGCCGACATAGTTGCCGAGCGACTTGGACATTTTGTTGACGCCGTCCAGCCCCTCGAGCAACGGCATGGTCAGGATGCACTGCGGCTCCTGGCCGTAGTCCTTTTGCAGCTCGCGCCCGACCAGCAGATTGAACTTCTGGTCGGTGCCGCCGAGCTCGACGTCGGCCTTCATCGCCACCGAATCGTAGCCCTGCATCAGCGGATACAGGAATTCGTGCACCGCGATCGGCTGGTTAGCGCGGAAGCGCTTGCCGAAATCGTCCCTCTCGAGCATGCGCGCCACGGTGTAGCGAGCCGCGAGGCGGATGATGCCCTCCGCCCCGAGCTTGTCGGACCACGTGGAATTGAACAGGATCTCCGTCTTCTCCGGGTCGAGGATCTTAAACACCTGCTCGCGGTACGTGGCGGCATTGCGCAGGATTTCCTCCCGGCTGAGCGGGGGGCGCGTCTGGTTCTTGCCCGTCGGGTCCCCGATCATCCCCGTGAAGTCCCCAATCAGGAATTGCACTTGGTGGCCGAGAACCTGGAAGTGGCGCAGCTTGTTGATCACCACGGTGTGGCCGAGGTGCAGGTCCGGCGCGGTCGGATCCAGACCTAGCTTGACCCGCAGGCGCCGTCCCGTGGACAGCTTCTTCGCGAGTTCCTCTTCGACCAGCAGTTCGTCAGCGCCACGCCTGATCAGTTCGAGCGCTTGGGCAAGCGGAGTCACGTCGCCCCGCTCGGATGAGACATTGTTCTTTTGCATCACAGGGAAAGTTTGTTACACTGCGTTGAAAATTGAAGAATAAGCAGCAGGCATCTGAAAGAACAAGGATTTTAGCCGTAATTCACTAACTGAAGACGATCGTGAGCCAGCCACCGTTTTTCACCGGCGCCAGTATCGCGCGTATTGCCGTTCTGTTGGCTCTCGCGTTGTCCGGAGTGGTGGCCGCTTTCGCGACGATCAGCCCCGCCCCGGAATCAAGCGCGTCGATCGGTGAACCGATCGTCGAGCCCATCTCCATCCCGCGTGACGCGCTCGTCCCGCCACCCGGATCCTACGTGCGCGAGGCGCGCTATCAGCGAGGCGAGACCCTTGCAGCGCTGCTCGCCAAGCTCGACATCGACGACGCGCAGGCGCGTCAACTGGCGAAGCTCGGGACATTGCAGTTGCTACGGCCCGGGAGCACGGTCACTGCCAAGGTGGCGGCCGACGGGACGCTGGTCCGCCTGAGTTACATGAACGGACGGGAAACGGTGAGGAGCATCGTGCCGGCCGAGGGCAAGTTCCGCGTCGTCGACGAGCCCGCGCAATTCGAGACCAGCACCGTAGTGCGCTCCGCCGAGATCCGCTCCTCGCTTTTTGGCGCGGCCGACGCCGCCGGCATTCCGGATAGCGTCGCGATCCAGCTCGCGGACGTGTTTGGCGGGGACATCGATTTCTATCGAGATTTGCGCAAGGGGGACCGCTTCTCGGTCGTGTACGAGATGCATTTCCTCGCGGGGCGGCCGGTTCGTTCCGGGCGCGTCATCGCCGCGGAATTCGTAAACAAGGGTAAGACCTTCCGCGCGGTTTACTACGTAGACGCTCAAGGCAAGGGCGGTTACTACGCGCCCGACGGCCAGAGCCTGCGCAAGGCGTTTCTCCGTGCGCCGCTCGAATTCACGCGCATCAGCTCGCGGTTCGGGATGCGCGAGCACCCGTTCCTGCATACGTGGCGCAAGCATACGGGGGTCGATTACGCGGCGCCGCTAGGCACGCGCGTGCGGGCGACCGCCGACGGTGTCGTGGAATTCGCGGGCCAAAAAGGCGGGTATGGCAATGCCGTCATCCTGCGCCACAACGGCCAATACAGCACCCTTTACGGCCACCTCAGGGGCTTTGCGCGCGGGATCCACCGCGGCCTGAGGGTCGAGCAGGGCGACATCATAGGGTACGTGGGGCAGACGGGCTGGGCGACCGGGCCACACCTTCATTACGAGTTCCGCATCGCCGGCGTCGCGCGCAATCCTCTCGCCGTATCGTTACCCGCCGCGGTTCCGGTTCCCGCGAAGGACTTTCCGGCTTTTCGGCGCTATACGGCGCCCCTCGTAGCCCAGCTCGATCTGCTCTCCACCAGCACTGTCGCGCGGTTGGAGTAGCGCGGGAGACGGGGGCGCCGCGGATCAGCCGTGCCCAGCAACGAGCTCTATGTCGGCCTGATGTCGGGCACCAGCTTGGACGGTGTCGATGCGGCGCTGGTCGACTTTGGCGAGGGCAGGCCAGACTTGGTCGCCAGCACCCATCTCCATTTCGACTCCCGCCTTCGGGCCGCGCTCCTTGCGCTAAGCTCCTCCGGCGAGAACGAGATCGACCGCGCAGGATCACTGGGCATCGACCTGGCGCGCGTTTATGCGGCGTCTGTCGCGGAGGCGCTCACGCGCGCCGGCGTCGCAGCCGCGGCGGTGAAGGCCATCGGCTGCCATGGGCAAACGGTTCGGCATCGACCTGAGCGCGGCTACACGGTCCAGATCGGCAATCCCGCGTTGCTTGCGGAACTCTCCGGAATTCGGGTCGTGGCTGATTTCCGCAGCCGCGATATGGCTGCGGGAGGCCAGGGAGCGCCGCTTGCTCCGGCCTTCCACGCGTTTGCGTTTGGCAGCCGAGACGAAGACCGCGCGATCGTCAACCTCGGCGGCATCGCCAATATCACGAGGCTCCCACGAACCGGCCCGATCATCGGATTCGACTGCGGACCGGCCAACTGCCTGTTGGATCTGTGGGCGCAGAAGCACCTCGGTAAACCGATGGACGAGCAAGGCAACTGGGCGGCGAGTGGGCGCGTGGACGACGGCCTCCTCGCCCGCTTTCTGGCGGAGCCCTTCCTCGCAGCCACGCCGCCGAAAAGCACGGGTCGGGAGTTGTTCAACGAGGCCTGGCTCGCCGGGCGGGGTGTCGCACGCCACGACCCTCACGCGGTGCAGGCAACCCTCCTCGAATTCACGGCGCGCTGCGTGACGCAGGCCTGCGAGCGCCACTGCCCTGGAACTTCGAGGCTCATCGTATGTGGCGGCGGCGCACGCAATAGCGCGCTCATGGCGCGGCTGCGGGAGTTGAGCGATCCGATTCCCGTGGTGGCCAGCGATGACTTGGGCGTGGCGGCCGAGATGGTGGAGGCCTCCGCCTTCGCGTGGCTCGCAAAGCAAGCCATCGAGGGGATTCCGGCCAGCGTGCCGGCGGTCACCGGCGCGCACGGAGCCCGCGTGCTTGGGGCGATCTACCCCAAATAGGTTTACCCGGCAGGAAAAAGAAAAGGGGCCGCAGCCCCTTTTGATCGCGCGTTAAGGCGCTCTGTTAGGCGGAGAAGGAGGACCCGCAACCGCAGGTCGTCGTGGCGTTCGGATTCTTGATCACGAACTGGGCACCTTCGAGCCCTTCCTGGAAATCGATTTCGGCACCCACCAGGTACTGGTAGCTCATCGGATCGATCAGCAACGTGACGCCGTTTTTCTGCATCATCGTGTCGTCGTCGTTCTGGACTTCGTCGAAAGTGAACCCGTACTGGAAGCCCGAACATCCGCCGCCCGTGACGAACACGCGCAGCTTGAGCTCGGCATTGCCCTCTTCCTCGATCAACTCCTTGACCTTGTTGGCAGCGCTATCGGTAAAGATGAGCGGGGCCGGCATTTCCATCACTGCATCCATCGCATACTCCCGAGAAGCTTTTAAAAATTATCCTGCGGCGGTTCCCACATGGTCAACGCGGCTATTTCCGCTGCTCCCGGCTTAGTTGCCGGAGGCCAGCTTGAGCTCCGCCGCCTTGACTTCCGCTCCTTGGTGAATCAGGCGCCCTTCTACAACGGCGCCCTGGTGCATCTCGATGCTCTTGTAATGCACGTCTCCTTTGACCCGCGAACCCGCTTGGAGTTCGAGTGACTCGGTCGCATTTACGGATCCGTCGATCGTGCCGTTCACGACGATATGGTTCGCTTGTACCTCGCCATCGATACGCGCGTGCTCCGACACGACCAAGGTAGCAGGCTGATCCGGGAGCGCCGTGACGTTACCCCGTACGACGCCATCGACGCGCAGGCCTCCGCTGAAGAACAGGTTGCCCTCGATACGCGTCGTCGAGCCCACCAGGCTGTCGATGCGGTTCTGCGGTTTGCTCGATTTGCCAAACATCGTTGCCCGTCCTCTCAGCCGAGGGTCACTATTTGGGTCGCGCGCACCTGATTGGAACCGTCCTCCAGGACGCGCAACTGCACCTGCCCGATCTTGGCGTTTGGCCCGATCCGGAAGGTGCCTTCGACCCGTCGGAAGTATTTGAATGCCAAGTGAAAAGAAGCCGCCTGAGCAGCCGCCTGTTCCGGAAATTTCATGATAGCACTCTTGCCCTCCTCCGTCAGGCTGACCACCAGCTCGATGTGGCCCTTGAATTCCCGGTCGCGCTGAGTGCCTGAGGTCAGCAGGAGCAGCCGATAGCGGTACTCACCCGGGAGCACGTCGGGCTGGACCTTGAACCGGTAAATGGATATGGCCGGGGGGCCCGAGCGGGTGTCAGACGACAGCATGCGCTCGAAGATGGCCTGTTCCTCTCGCAGGCCTGCGTTCTCGTCTTCCAGCGTGCGGACCTGCTGCGCGAGCCGCTGCTGTGCCGTGCGCTCGATGGCGATGCGGCTGTCGGCCGAATTGGCGAGCGCGCGCAGTCGCTCCAATTCCTTTTGGGTTGCTTCGAGCTCGGCGTTCGCCGCCTTCAATTTCCGTTGCACTTCCTCGCGATCGAATCCGGAGAAGCGCTGCCCGGCGTCGTACATCCACAGTGCGGCGACGGCCGCCACGGCAAAGAACAACGCAATGCCTGCCCAACGCAAGTACCACGGAACCTCGGTACGGACCGCGACCCGCGACGCGGAAATGCCGAACCGCTGACGAAGCTTGCGCAGTCGGACGGCCATAATCGCCGCTAGGGAACGATCGGGAGCTGTCCAAGCCCCGTCGTTTCTGGCAGGCCGAACATGATGTTCATGTTCTGCACCGCTTGGCCGGACGCCCCCTTGACCAGGTTGTCGATCACCGACAACACGACCAGCGTCTGTGCCTGGGTTGCAGTTTCGCGCGGGCGATGCAGTGCGATGCGACAAACGTTTGCGGCACGCACCGAGCGGGTGTCGGGGTGGCTTCCGGCAGGCATGACATCGACGAAGGGTTCACCCGCATACCGCCGTTCGTAGAGTTCCTGGAAGTCGGCCTC